>NZ_RCOC01000071.1:33228-97182 GCF_004307515.1 Pseudomonas sp. Sample_14
CAGGCAACATGGATTTGATTGACCCACCGCCATCGCGGGCAAGCCCGCTCCCACAAGGGATCTGCGGTGTGCTCAAATCCTGTGACCCACATAAATCCAAATGTGGGAGCGAGCTTGCTCGCGAATGCGCAGTGTCAGGCAACATGGATTTGATTGACCCACCGCCATCGCGGGCAAGCCCGCTCCCACAGTTATCGAGGTGAACACATCAACAGTGCTCGACCACGAAAACCTGTGGGAGCGGGCTTGCCCGCGATTCGGTTTTAGCCTCAGCGCAAAACGAACGTCATACGCGGAAGTGGCTGACCATCTGCTGCAACTGACCACCCAACCGCGCCAGTTCAACACTCGACGCTGCCGTCTCATCACTCGCCGCTGCGGTCTGTTCGGACACGTCACGGACGTTGATGATGCTGCGGCTGATCTCTTCGGCCACGGCGCTTTGCTGTTCGGCAGCGGCGGCGATCTGCTGGTTCATCGACTGGATGTTCGACACTGTACGGGTGATGTTTTCCAGCGAGGCGCCGGCCTTGCGCGTCAGGGCGACGCTGCTGTCGGTCAGCGCGCGGCTGTTGTTCATCACTGCCGAAACCTGCTGGGTGCCGTTCTGCAGACCGGCGACCAGACCTTCGATTTCCTCAGTGGATTTCTGCGTGCGTTGAGCCAAACCGCGCACTTCGTCAGCAACCACAGCAAATCCACGCCCGGCTTCACCGGCACGCGCTGCCTCGATCGCGGCGTTGAGTGCGAGCAGGTTGGTCTGTTCGGCAACAGCCTTGATCACGTCCATGACGCTACCAATCTTGTCGCTTTCCTGTTGCAGCACGCTCATCGCTTCGGTCGAGCGCACCACTTCGCTGGCCAGACGCTCGATCTGCGCAATCGCTTCATTCACAACCTTGTCGCCTTCACGGGCTTCGCCGTCCGCAGCGGCAGCGGCTTGCGACGCTTCCTCGGCATTGCGCGCAACTTCCTGCACCGTGGCAGTCATTTCGTGCATGGCGGTGGCGACCTGATCGGTCTCGACTTTCTGGCTGTTCACACCGGCGCTGGTCTGCTCGGTCACGGCCGACAACTCTTCAGCGGCGCTGGCGATCTGAGTGACGCCGTCGCGGATGCCACTGATCAAATCACGCAGGGTCACGCCCATGCGCGCAATGCCTTGCTGCAACACGCCGAGTTCATCGCGACGGGTAACGGTGACATTCTGGGTCAGGTCGCCGCTGGCGATGCGCTCGACCACGGCCAGGGTTTCCTGCAACGGACGGGTGATCTGACGGGTGATGATCACTGCTGCAATCACGCCAACCAGCAGCGCCAGCAACGTGCTGATCAACTGGAAGGTGCGCGCCTGGGCGCTTTCAGCATCACGGCGATCGAGCTGAATCTGGTACAGCTGCTCGCTCAGGGCGACGATGGTCGTGCCCTGATCGGTCATTTCCTTCCGCGCCTGCACGGCATCGGTGTTGGCGTTCTTGTACGCCATCAACGCACTGCGATAGCTGGTCAGCGCGGTTTCCAATTGGCGCAGGGCATCCTGCTGAGTCGCGGCAAATTGCGCGTTCAGCGGCTTGAGGCTGGCAATGGCCGCGTCGATCTGGCCGACGGCTTTCTGCTCGGTCTCGGCGTTGCTGGTCGCGGTGTAACCACGCACTTCATAGCGCGCGAGGATGAACGCTTCCTTGGCGGCAGTAACCGCCTGGAACTGCTCGAAACGCTGATCGCTCAACTCCGACTGCTGCACGCGCTGGCTGATCGATTCGATCAGGTTGTAGGCGGTCTGGGCGTTGGCGCTCATGGTGTCGCGCGCGCTGTTGCCGGTGCGATAGGCGTTGCGCATTTTGTTCAGCGAGGTCTGGTATTCAGCGATGGTCGCGGCCTGCTGCTTGAGCAGTTTGACGTTCTCCGGACTCTTGAATTTGCTGATCAACGCCTGCTGCTGAGCGGCGAAACTTTCCAGGGTGGTCTGCACATTCTGCGCGGCGGTTTCGTCGCCGTTGGTCAGCATGTATTGCAGGCGCACCACGCGCAGTTTGGTCAGGCCAGCGTTGAGCTGGGTGATGTCGCTCATCCAGTTGCTGCGGTCGATCAGGCCGCCGAGACTGGTCCAGCCGGTCAGCGCCAGAATGCAGGTCAGGGCCAGCACCAGGCCGAAGCCCAGGCCGAGTTTCATGTTCACGCTGATGTTACCGAACCAGCTATTCATGCAAATCCTCCAGAAACGTTGGGTTTCTTGGTCGTCAGTTAAGCTGGAAGATTGTTGTTCTTTTGAGCCAGCAGGGGTGTTAGCAGGTCTGTATCGGCCGCAAACCCGAGAGCTGAAAGGATTTTTGTCTGACAGATTTCGCGCAACTCAACCCAGGCGCCGCGACCAGCGCTGATCCGGCGCCTCGAACCCCGGATTGACCAGCGCCGTCAGCACATGATCCTGCCAACGCCCGGCAATGTTCAGATACGCCTTCGCGTAGCCCTCGCGCTCAAAACCCAAACGCTCAAGCAACCGCGCACTGCGCTCATTTCCGGGAATGTAATTGGCCATGATCCGATGCAGATTCTGCACATCGAACATATAACCAATCCCCGCCTCCAGCCCCTCCTGCATCAAACCCTGCCCCTGATGCGCCTCATCAATGTGATAACCCAAATAACACGCCTGAAACGCCCCCCGAATAATCCCGCTGAAATTGCACGCACCGATCATCTGCTGACCGTCCGGCGAGAGCAGCGCGAAATGCATGGCTAACCCGGCTTCGAAAGCGCTGGCCTGGATCTCGAGGCGACGGCGGATGTTGGCGGTGGAGAAATAGTCGGTGGTGCGGATGGGTGACCAGCGGGCGAGGTGACGCTGGTTGCGTAGGTAGAAAGCGCTTTCGAGCTCGGCCTGATCGGGGGAGAGGATGGCAAGGGTCAAGCGCGGGCAGGGCAGGGATAACAGCGGCATCGAGCGCTCCTTGGCGAGGGATCTGCTGGCAGAGTCGCGCAATATGGTGGGGAGCGGCAAGATATGGAGAAGCCGAGGCGAAAAAAAGCCCGCTAGGAGCGCGGGCGAACCGTAGTTTCTTGAATGAGCGGGGGGATTTTATCGGTTCGCGGGGTGGAGTGCGGTGAAGAAAAATTCATCGTGCTGGGTGGTGGGCTCGACGTGTTTGTTGACGGGAATATACCAATCACCAGATGCGACGAAGCCCGCATTGGGCGGGCTCTGTCGTTGAGGGGCGATGGGCCTCGAACCGTTGGTTCGGACTCGTAACTGAAGGCCGTCGCCGCCGGGCAATATGTATTCCGAAATTTATCAGTCAGGGGGCTTGGAATACGCCTTGGAATACATTTCAAAATCGATCTGCATGAAACGCTGTGGAGCCCAATAGCCCTGAAACCCCGTATTTACTGGATTTCAGGCACAAAAAAAAGACGCCCTAAGGCGTCTTCTTCATCGAGTTGGTGGAGCCGGGGGGATTTGAACCCCCGTCCGCCAGTACTCCGCTGTCGGTACTACATGCGTAGCCGTGTCTATTAAGTTAACCCTCAGCGACCCGACGGGCAGGGTGCTTTGGGCGAGTTGTGTAAGTTTTAGCCGCTTCGTCCACAACGTACTGCACGGCGATTCTGTTCTATATGACAATCATTTCGGGTTTACAGACATCCCCTGATGATTGCTGGACCCGAAGGTACCAGGAGCATTGTCAGCTGCAATTAAGCAGCGAGAGCAACACCGTATTGGTCGTCATTGGCAACTATAAGTAGTTGCAACAGTGGATTTACGACTTCTGTTACCAAGTCGGCATGCACCTAGAGTTTCGCAACCGGCGTCGAATCCTAAACGGCCCCGAACTCATTGCCCGGTGAATCTGTTCGGGCAACAAGCGTGCACAGTGTACGTCAAAACGCTTGGCAGGCCAACCCGAAGGTTGGCCTGCGCGACATCAGTTACGCGTCGGGTTACGGATCTGCATCTTGCTGATGATGCCGTTGGTAACCTCGATGCATTCCTTGTCGTTGCCGGACGCCTGGGCCGCAGTGGCTTTTTCCTGTGCTTCCTTGATGTTATTCATGGAGCTTTCAGGAAGGGACGGCTGGCTGGTGACGAAGTCTTTGATGCTTTGAAGATTCCCGGCACAAAGGTCTTTGTCGGCCGCGAACACCGGCGAGGCCAGAAGTGCACCAGTGATAAACAATCCAGCAATTGCAGAATGCTTCATGGGTATCTCCTTGAACGATGGGGGCTCGGTGCTGCCGGACGGTCTGGCCGCGATGCCGAGGTCAAGACAAGCGAGGTCAGTATAGGACCTGTCTGGTTGACCGCTTCGCTGCGCAGGAATTCGGTTTTATTTGCAACGAATGTCAAATGGCCAGATCGGTCGACCAAGTGCCGATGCAGCCGACCTGTAAAAGGTCGGCGCATGAATCATTTTTTGGTGTCACCGGTAGCGTTTTGAATGTCCAGCAGGGTTTGCTGGGTTTCAGCGAGGCAGTCGTCAATCTTGCCTTGTGCTTTCAGGGCGCGGGCTTTGCTGACACTGGCCGAGACGCGGGCATTCAGATCCGGTGACGTCTGGTATTGAGTCTTGGCGCTATCGATTCTCTGCAGATTGGCATCGCACAAATCGGCAGGTTTTTCAGCGGCGAACGAAGTGGACGCCATCATCGAGGCAGTGACAAACAGACCTAACATTACAGAGCGGTTCATGTGTATCTCCTTGAACTGAGGGTTCAGACTTCGCTGACCGTTGAACAGGCCCCGAATGGTCCGGGGCATGTGCAGTGGACTACCGCCTCGCTCAAGGGTTCTGATTTTTGTTCAGCAGACTTTGGCCTGTGTCACCCGATCCACCAGATAAACCAGCCCGTGGTAGTCGATGCCACCGTGTTGGGTCAGGCCGATTTCGCAGGTGCGGCTGGTGGAAATTCCCTCGCTGCAGTGCTGCACGGCGTCCTTGAGCGTACGCAGCGAATGGCTGTTCAGCTCCGGTGTGGTGAAGCCTTTGTCGCCGGCAAATCCGCAGCAATGTATGCCTTCAGGAATCACCACGGTGTTGCTGCATTTGCGCGCCAGATCGATCAGCGCCTGGCTTTCGCCCAAGTGTTGAGTGCTGCAGGTCACGTGCACGGCAATCGGCGCTTCCTGGGGTGTGAAGTCCAGACGATCCAGCAAATGCGTACGGATGAAGCGCACCGGATCGTACAGATCCAGTCGTGTTTCGCCGATGTCCTGAACCAGCCGTAACGTACACGGGCTGGTGTCGCAATAGATCGGGTCAAGGCCGCCGCGACTGGCTTGAAGCAGGGCGCTGATCAGCTCCTGACGTTTGTGCTCGGCCTGTTCGGCGTAGCCCTTGGAGGCGAACGGCTGACCGCAGCAGAGGTTGTCCTGATTGTCGGGGAAGACTACCTGGTAACCGGCCTTTTCCAGCAGACCACGGGTTTTGTCGTACAACGACATCTGTTCTTTGTCGCCCGCCGCCGGGCCCATGACCCGCGAGACGCACGCCGCCAGATAAACCACGCGCGGGCGCTCGTCGGCCACGCTCGGGCTGAAGCGAATGGCTTTTTCCGGTTGGGGCATGGCGTTGGTCCACAACGGTACCTGGCCTTTGGACAAGCGCGTCAGCGTTGCCGACAACTTCGCCAGACGCGGTGCGCCGAGCATCATCCGCGCGCCGTTGGCGACGTGCAGGGTGAAGCGTGCGCCTTGCAGGGTTTTGGCGAAATTTCCTTCGATCCAGTCAGCGGTTTTCTGATGCGTGGCGTGTCGGCCACGGAGCTTTTTCACCAGTTCGCCGGTGTTGATGCCTACAGGGCAGCGTTGCGCGCACAGGCCGGTCGCGGCGCAGGTGTCGATGCCTTGGTAGTCGTAGGCTTTTTCCAGTTCGGTGGTGTCGACGCCGGCGCGCTTTTTCGCCTGGATATCGCGCCAGATCACGATGCGCTGGCGCGGGCTCAGGGTCAGGCCTTTCGATGGGCAGACCGGTTCGCAGAAACCGCACTCGATGCACTTATCCACAATCTCGTCCGCCGCCGGCAGCGGTTTCAGGTGCTTGAGGTGGATCTGCGGATCTTCGCTGAGCACCACGTCCGGATTGAGAATGCCGTTGGGGTCGAGCAGGCGTTTGAGCTGCCACATCAGTTGATAGGCGTCGCTGCCCCATTCCAGTTCCACGAACGGCGCCATGTTGCGGCCGGTGCCGTGTTCGGCTTTCAGCGAGCCGCCGAATTCCACCGCGACCAGTTGCGCGACGTCGTCCATGAACGCTTGGTAGCGTGCGATTTCTTCCGGGCTGTTAAAGCCTTGGGTGAAGACGAAGTGCAGATTGCCTTCCAGTGCGTGTCCGAAAAGGATCGCTTCGTCGTAGGCATGTTTGTCGAACAGCTCGATCAGGCGATTGACGCCGATGGCCAGTTGTTCGACCGGGAAGGTCACGTCTTCGATGATCACTGTGGTGCCGGTTTTGCGCACGGCGCCGACGGCGGGGAAGGTGTCTTTGCGGATGGCCCAGAGGCGGGCGTTTTCCACCGGATCTTCGGTGAAGTCGACCTGCTTCTCTACGGGGAAATCGCGCAGGGACGCCATGATTTGCGCCAGCTGTTCCTGCAGCAATGTTGACGAAGCGGCGCGGGATTCGATGAGCAGCGCGCAGGCATTTTCCGACAGCCGCTGTACGAAAGCGGGCATGCCTTTTTTGTCCTGCACCGAGCGCAAACTGCGCCGATCAAGTAACTCCACCGCTGACACCGGTTGGCTTTTCAGCACCGTGACCGCGTTGCAGCAGGTTTCGACATCGGGGAACACGATCAGCGCCGAGGCCTTGTTCGGGTGATCGATGACGGTGTCGTAAGTTACCGCGCTGATGAAGCCGAGCGTGCCTTCGGAGCCGACCAGCAGGTGGCTCAGGATATCCACAGGCTCGTCGAAATCCACCAGGGCGTTGAGCGACAGGCCGGTGGTATTTTTCAGACGGTATTTGTGGCGGATTCTTGCGGCCAGTTCGGTGTTGGCGCGGGTCTCGCGACCTAATGTCGCCAAGCGTTCGAGCAGGTCGCCGTGGCTGGAGCGAAATGCCGCGACGCTGGCTGGGTCTTCGCTGTCGAGGCGCGTGCCGTCGGCCAGCACCAGACGAATCCCGGCCAGGGTGTGATAGGTATTCTGCGCGGTGCCACAGCACATGCCGCTGGCGTTGTTGGCGACGATGCCGCCGATCTTGCAGGCATTGATCGACGCCGGATCCGGGCCGATCTTGCGTCCGAACGGCGCCAGCCAGGCGTTGGCCTGCGCGCCGATCACTCCCGGTTGCAGGCGGATTTGCGTGCCCTGGCCGCGAATCTCGCGGGCGTTCCAGTTATCCCCAAGCACGATTAGCACGGAATCGCTGATCGCCTGCCCGGACAGGCTGGTGCCGGCGGCGCGGAAGGTCACCGGCACCTTGTCGCGCTGGGCCAGTTGCAGCAGCGCCACGACTTCGTCTTCAGACTCGACGCGGATCACCAGTTTCGGAATCAGTCGGTAGAAACTGGCGTCGGTGCCGAAGGCCAGGGTCGACAGCGGATCGTCGAAACGCCGGTCTGCTGGAATCAGTCGCTCGGCATCACGCAGGAAAGCAGCAGGAAGACTCATTGATCCTCCAGAATCAGCACGACTAGATCTTTCGGGCCATGCGCGCCATACGCCAGGACCTGTTCAATATCGGCGGTTTTCGACGGGCCGGACACCAGCAGCGCGTTGGTCGGCATGCCTTGCGCCCATTCGAATTCCTCTTGCACTTGATAGAAGTTGTCGCGGATTTCGCTGGCCTTGAGCAGGGCAAAATGCACTGGCGGCACCAGACTCATCAAGCGCGGTTCTTCACGGGTAGGCCAGATGATCAGGCTGCCGGTCGCGGCGATCGCACCGAGGGTGCCAGTGAGGCTGGCCGGGGTGTCGTTGAAAAGCTCGGCTTTCCACTCTTCCATTGGCCGGTCGTAGGACTTCAGTTCTGGCAGCTCGGGATTGTTCGCCCAGTGCTGTGCGATGCGTTGCCCGTGCGGTGTGGTCGGTGCGATCAGCAGGCTCGGCAATTGGCGGTCGCGCAGCAGTTGCGCCAGTAATAGCGGCCACTCGGCGCCCGAGGTCAGGTGGATTTCGGTGTGCACCGCCTCCATCAGTTTGCGCAGTTGCGGGATGCGTTGCTCGGCGCTGTAGGTGTAGGGCTGGGTGACCAGATCGACATCGAAGTTGTCGGCAATTGGCGTGGTGCCGGTCAGACTTTTCCGCAGTTTGCCGAGGATATTTTGCTTGGCGCTCATCGACGCTCTCCCTGTTTGGCCAGATGCTCGCGGGCCATGTCATGCAACGAACGCGCGGCCGGTTTTGGCGCGCTGTGGTTTTGCGTCCATGGGCCGACATTGCTCGGCGTAAGGGCGCGCAGGCGCGTGGCGAAAAAAGCGAACAAGCGGTACAGCGTCGGCGAGCTGTTGAGTCTGGCCCAGGCGTTCCAGATGAAGCGCTCCTTGCGCGAATACTTGCTGCCCTGGCCACGCATCACCTGATTCGGTGCGTCCGGGGCTTTGACGTTTTCCTCGCGCAGACGGCGCAGGATGGCGGGGATCGGTATCTTCACCGGGCAGACTTCACCGCAGGCGCCGCACAGTGAGGACGCGCTCGGGTGGTCCGGAACCTTGGCCAGGCCGACCATGTGCGGGGTGATGATTTTGCCAATCGGCCCCGGGTAGACCTCGCCATAAGTGTGGCCGCCCACTCGGGTGTACACCGGGCAGTGATTCATGCAGGCGCCGCAACGGATGCAGTTCAGGGTCTGGCGCAATTCACTGTCGGCGAACGCCTGGCTGCGACCGTTGTCGAGCAGGACCAGATGCACTTCCTGCGGGCCATCGAGTTCGTGTTCCTTGCGCGGGCCGGAGATCATGTTGACGTAGGTGGTGATCGGAATGCCCAGCGCCGAGCGCGTCAGCAATGACAGCAGCGGCACCACGTCGCGCAGGTTTTCCACGACTTTTTCGATGCCGGTGACGGCGATGTGCACCGGGGGCACGGTGGTGGTCATCCGCCCGTTGCCTTCGTTTTCCACCAGCAGCAGGGTGCCGGTTTCGGCCACGGCGAAGTTGACGCCGGAGACGCCGATGTCGGCTTCGAAGAATTTCTGCCGCAGGACCCTGCGACCGATCTGAATGAGTTGGTCAACGTCCTTGGTGTATTCCACGCCAAGTTTGTCGTGGAACAAGGACGCGACCTGACCGGCATTCTTGTGGATCGCCGGCATAATGATGTGTGAAGGCTTCTCGTGGTCGAGCTGGACGATGTATTCCCCCATGTCGGACTCCAGACATTCAATGTCCCGAGCCTCGAGGAAATGGTTCATCTCCATCTCTTCGCTGACCATCGATTTGCCCTTGATCACTTGCCGCGCCTCGTGAGCGCGGATGATCGATAAGACGATGCCATTGGCCTCGTCCACCGTTTCCGCCCAGTGCACTGTCACACCGTTGCGGGTCAGGTTCTGTTCCAGTTGCTCGAGCAGGTCGGGCAACTTGGACAGCGCGCGGGCCTTGATCGAATTGCCCAGTGCGCGCAAGTGTTCTCTTTCGTGGGCATCGCTGAAAGCCGCTGCCCGCTTGGTCATCAGTGAATCCATGGCAGTGCGGAAGTTGTTCCGCAGCTGCTGATCACCCAGGGCATTGTGTGCCCGGGTGCGGAAATCTTCTTCTACGGCGACCGTAGGAATAATCGTCGAGGTGCTCATTGCGCACCTCCGGTTCGCTGCCAGAGGAAGCTCGCCAGATGTTGCCCGCGCAACGCTTGCTGCTGTTTCTCCAAAGCGCCGTTGATGTTCATCAAACAGCCGCAGTCGGCACTCAGTACCTTGTGCGCGCCGGACTCCTTCAGCGCGCGGGTCTTGTCAGCCACCATCGCGCCGGAAATGTCTGGCATACGGACGCTGAATGTCCCACCGAAGCCACAGCATTCGCTTTCGTGGTCGTGATTAACCCGCTCCACGTTGCTCAACTGCGCCAACAACTCGCGGCCGTGCAGGTGCGTGTTCATTTCGCGGCGTGCCGAACACGAGGTGTGCAGCGCGACTTTCACCGGTTCGCCGCTGTCCTTGAGCTGCACCTTGCAGACGAACAGCAGAAACTCGGCCAATTCATAGGTGCGCGCTGCGAGCGCCTGCACCTGTTTCAACGTCTCCGGCTCGTCCTTGAACAAGTCGGCGTAATGCTCGCGCAGCATGCCGGCGCAGGAACCCGACGGCACCACCACCGGATAATCGCCGGCAAACAACGCCAGTTGCGAGCGCGCTACCGTCCGCGCCTGCTCGGTGTAGCCTGAGGTGTAGGCCGGTTGGCCGCAGCAGCTCTGCCCTTGCGGATACTCGACCCGAATCCCTTCGCGCTCCAGCAGATGGATCGCGTCCATCCCGGCTTCGGGGTAGAACAGGTCGACCACACACGTGCCGAACAGGTAGACCCGCGACGGTTTCTCGCTGGGGTATTGCCGAGGTTCGGGCAGTGGCGGTGCCACGCGGGTCGCGTTCGGCACAGCGTTGTAAAAAAGCTCGCTCATCAGGCGTGTCTCCGGGTGGGCCCGGTTATCCGTCTGCTGCGGCTGCCGAATATAAAGCGCATTGCTTTCAGCAGCCTTACAGACCCGGTGGTGAATTGCTGACGCCGGATCACGGGCCGGCGTCGGTTATTTCCGTCTTTCTTGTAGGCGTCTTGTAGGTTTAGTGCACCAGCATGCCGGTGAACCAGTAGGCCTGAGCCAGGGTGATCAAACCGACAATCGTTGCAAAGAATAGGCTGTGCTTGAGGGTGAAGCGGAACAGATCCGATTCCTTGCCGACCAGACCGGTCGCGGCGCAGGCCACGGCGATCGATTGCGGCGAGATCATCTTGCCGGTCACGCCGCCACTGGTATTGGCCGCCACCAGCAAGGTGTCATTGACGCCGATCTGGTGGGCGGTGGTCGCTTGCAACGAACTGAACAGCGCGTTCGACGACGTATCTGAACCGGTGAGGAACACGCCCAGCCAACCGAGGAACGGCGAGAAGAACGGGAACGCGGCGCCAGTACCCGCCAGCACCAGGGCCATGGTCGACGACATGCCGGAGTAGTTGGTGACAAAGGCGAACGCCAGCACCATGCCGATCGACAGGATTGGCCAGCGCAGTTCGTAGAAGGTCTCTTTCAAAGTGGTCAGACCAGTTTTGAAATTGATCTTCAGTACCAGCATCGAAATCAGCGCGGAGAAGAAAATCGCCGTTCCGGTGGCGGAAATCGGGTCAAGTTTGAACGCCGCTGGAATGGCAGTCGGATTGGCCACGATCGGCGCAGTCTTGATCACCAGTTGATCAAGGTGCGGAATCGCGAAGTTGAACACCCAGCCGTACATCGAGCCGCCGGCAGCGAACATCGCTTTGAAAGGCTTCAGCGTCCAGATCGTCACCAGCACAGTGAGGATCAGGAACGGCGACCACGCCTTGAAAATTTCCCCGAGGCTGTAGGGCGAAGCCACGGTGGTGCGCTTCTGGCCGAAACCGCCGACGCTGGCGCTGACCACCGAAGCGGACACGGCGCCAACGATGTGCTGGCCGGCGGCGCGACGTGGTTGCCAGACCTTGAGGAACAGGGTCAGGGAAATCAGGCTGGCCAGTGCCGAGGTGATGTCCGGCAGTTCCGGGCCGATGAAGTTGGAAGTGAAGTATTGGGTGATGGCGAAACTCAAACCCGCCACCAGCGCGGCTGGCCAGGTTTCGCGCACACCGCGCAGGCCGTCCATCATGAACACCAGCCAGAACGGCACGAACAGCGACAGCAGTGGCAACTGGCGACCGGTCATGGCGCCGATCTTGAAGGCGTCGATGCCAGTGACCTGGCCCGCCACGATGATCGGAATCCCCAGCGCGCCGAACGCTACCGGCGCAGTGTTGGCAATCAGGCACAAGCCGGCGGCGTACAGCGGGTTGAAGCCCAGTCCTACAAGGAGTGCGGCAGTAATCGCGACCGGCGCGCCGAAACCGGCGGCACCTTCCAGAAATGCGCCGAAGCAGAAACCGATCAGCAACACCTGCAAGCGCTGGTCATCGGTGATTGACAGGACCGAGCTGCGGATGACCTCGAACTGACCGCTTTTCACCGTCAGTTTGTAGAGGAACACCGCTGCGACAATGATCCAGGCAATCGGCCACAGGCCATAAGCGAAACCGTAACCAGCGGCGGCGAAGGCCATGTCCACTGGCATCTGGAAGGCGAAAATCGCCACGGCAATCGAAAGCGCGAGGGTGATGCTGCCGGCCACATGGCCTTTGAGGCGGAACACCGCCAGGGCGAGAAAGAAGAACACGATGGGAATGACGGCCGCGAGAGCGGAGACGCCAAGACTGCCGAGCGGGCTGTAGAGCTGTTGCCAGGTTTGCATAGTGGGGTGGCCCCTAATTGTTGTTGGTCAGGCACTGTGAGCGATCTTGGATAATTGGTAAGACCAATTTACAAGCGCTGTTGGCTAGGGTAAAAGCCTTGGTGGCGGTGTGTCAATTTGCCGCTCTGAAACTTTCGTCGAAGATGCGGTGCAGAGCGCAACTGATCCGCTTTGGCGAAGTGGTGTCTGGCAGGTGTCGGCGGCGCGCGGATAGGCCAGAATAGACACCCCGGCGAGCGGTCGGGATCGTGGAGAAATGAGTTATGGGCTTTGATCAGATACGTCAGCGCCGTTTGTCTGACGATATTGTCGAGCGCCTCGAGGGGATGATCCTTGAGGGCACGCTGAAGTCGGGCGAGCGGCTGCCGGCCGAGCGCACGCTGGCCGAACAATTTGGCGTATCACGCCCGTCATTGCGCGAGGCGATTCAGAAACTGGCGGCCAAAGGCTTGCTGGTCAGTCGCCAGGGCGGCGGCAATTATGTGGTGGAAGGCCTGGGCTCGACGTTCAGCGATCCGCTGCTGCAATTGCTTGAAAGCAATCCCGAAGCGCAACGTGATTTGCTTGAGTTTAGGCACACTCTGGAGGCATCGTGCGCCTACTACGCCGCATTGCGCGCCACCGATGTTGATCGCGAGCGCCTGACCGCTGCGTTCGAAGAGCTGCAGGATTGCTACTCGCGTCACGAAGAAGTCAGCCGGGCGGAAGAGGGCGCGGCGGATGCGAAGTTTCACCTGGCGATTGCCGAAGCCAGCCATAACGCGGTGTTGCTGCATACGATTCGCGGCTTGTTCGATCTGCTCAAGCGCAACGTCGTGACCAACATCGGCGGCATGTACAAACAGCGCACGGAAACCCGCGACATGCTGATCTCGCAGCATCGGGAATTGTATCTGGCGATTATCGAAGGGCGTGCCGAGCAGGCGCGGGAAGTGTCCAGCCGCCATATTCTGTATGTGCAGGAAGTGCTGGAAGAGGTACGTCAGGAGGTGCAGCGCATGGCTCGGGCGGAGCGGCGCAAGGGGATGTAGTCAGTTAGTTCTGCAAACGATCGTTCCCACGCTCTGCGTGGGAATACAGCAACGGACGCTCTGCGTCCGCATTGTGACGCGGAGCATCACGGGATGCATTCCCACGCAGAGCGTGGGAACGATCAGGGTGGAAAACTAATCTTCCTTGCCCTTGTTGCGCACCGCACGCTGCAATTCACGCCCGGCATCGCGCTCGCGCTCGGTGTCGCGCTTGTCGTATTCCTTCTTGCCCTTGCCCAGAGCGATTTCGCACTTGACCATGTGCTTGCTCCAGTACCAGGACAGGCAGACGCAGGCGTAACCCTTTTGCTGCACGGCGGCGGCAAGCTTGTCCAGCTCGCGGCGGTTGAGCAGCAGTTTGCGTGTGCGCACCGGGTCGGCGATGACGTGGGTGCTTGCGGTCATCAACGGCGTGATGTGGCTGCCGAGCAACCATGCTTCGCCGTCCTTGAGCAGCACGTAGCTGTCGACCAGCTGCAGCTTGCTCGCCCGCAGACTTTTTACTTCCCAGCCGGCCAGGACCAGACCAGCCTCGAACTTGTGCTCGATGAAGTAATCGTGTCGCGCCTTTTTGTTCTGCGCGATGGTCCCTGTTGGGTGTTTCTTCTGTTTAGCCATAGGGGCGGCATTATATGGAGTTGTTCGGCTGTCGGCTACGGTGTTGCTGCGTGCTTGAGCAGGTTGAGTGAATCCCGGACAATGCGGCCTCTTTTTCTAACGCTTGGGCGTGATAAACGATGTCGACAGACAAGGTTTCTGTCCACGGCAGTTGGGCTAGCCGCTGGGTATTCATACTCGCCGCGACCGGTTCGGCCGTGGGACTGGGTAGTATCTGGAAGTTCCCCTACATGGTCGGGGTCTACGGCGGCGGTGCCTTTGTGCTGATGTTCCTGGCGTGCATCGCGCTTATCGGTGTCCCGGTCATGCTCGCGGAAACCCTGATCGGCCGGCGCGCCCGGCAAAGTCCGGCGAATGCCCTGAAGGTGTTGGCACTGGAAGCCGGGCACTCGGCGAAATGGTCGTGGGGCGCGTTTGCCGGGATGATCACGGCCCTGCTGATTCTTTCTTTCTACAGTGTGGTCGGCGGCTGGTCGCTGGATTACATCGTCGACATGGGCCGTGGCGATTTCCAGGGCGCGACGGCCGATCAGGTCGGCGCCTATTTCGGCAATGTCATCTCCAATCCATGGCGCCTGACACTTTGGCACACGATTTTCATGCTGCTGTCGGCCTTCGTGATCGCCAAAGGCGTGGTCGCCGGGCTTGAACGCAGCCTGCGAATCATGATGCCGCTGCTGTTCGTGATGATTCTGGTGCTGCTGGGCTACAGCATGACCACCGGGCATTTCATGGAAGGCGTGCATTTCATGTTCGACTTCCACCCGGAAAAAGTCCTCGACGGCCTGCTGCCGGCGATGGGGCACGCGTTCTTCTCGCTGAGCGTCGGCGTCGGCTCCATCATGATCTACGGCGCCTACATGCCGAAGAACACCTCGCTGTCGGGCACGGTGGTCGGTGTTGCGCTGTTGGATACTTTCGTATCGCTGGTGGCCGGTCTGGCATTGTTTCCAATTGTATTTGCTGCTGGTCTGAATCCAAGCGAAGGCCCGGGGCTGATGTTCGTCAGCCTGCCGTTTGCTTTTGGTAACGTTTTTTTCGGCCAGTTGATGGGCGTGGTGTTCTTTGTGCTGGTCGCGGTGGCTGCCTGGAGTTCAGCTATTTCGCTACTCGAACCGATGGTGGCTTACCTGGTTGAACGCACTAAAATCAGCCGCATCTGGGTGACGTTCTGGCTTGCGTTCACCTGCTGGTTCGTTGGTCTGGGCACGGTGTTTTCTTTCAATATCTGGAAGGAAGCCAAGTTTTTCGTGAACGAAGGCGGGGCGTTCAGCCTCTATCAATGGGGTGCGCAGAGCGGTCTCGACTTCTTCGGCGTGATCGATTTCTTCACCTCGCGGATCATGTTGCCCCTTGGTGGCTTGTGTTTCGTGCTGTTCGCGGGATGGGTAATGGGGCGTGAAGCGGTGCGGGATGAATTGTCCATCCGTAACCCGGTTCTATTTGCCCTGTCCCTGTTCTTGATGCGCTACGTGGCGCCTATCGGCATTCTTGTAGTCTTTGCCGCTCAGCTCTGGAAGTAACGCTTACATGACGACACATATCCAACGATCCGCGCTCCTGCCGTACCCGGCGCAGTTTCTCTACGACCTGGTCAACGACGTCGCGCGTTACCCGGAGTTTCTGCCGTGGTGCTCGGAGGCTGAAGTGCTGGAAAGCTCCCCAGAACACATGCGTGCCAGTGTCGGCGTAGCGAAGGGCGGCCTCAGTCAGCATTTCGTCACGCGCAATACGCTGGTGCCGGGGCAGTCGATCGAGATGAATCTCGAAGAAGGCCCGTTCACTCAGTTGCACGGCATCTGGGTATTCAAGGCGCTGAACGAAAAGGCCTGCAAGATCAGTCTGGATCTGTCGTTCGATTATGCCGGGCCGTTGGTGCGCGCTACGTTGGGCCCGCTGTTCAATCAGGCGGCTAACCAGCTGGTGGATGCTTTCTGCCAGCGCGCCAAGCAGATGCATGGTTAAGCCGGTGATCGAGATAGAAGTCGTGTACGCGGCGGTTGATCGCCAGGTTCTGCGTGCGATCAGCGTCGCTGAAGGCGTCAGCGTTCGGGCGGCGGTGCACGAATCGGGCATCGCGGCAGAGTTTCCTGAGTTGAATCTGGCGCAGTGCCCGCTGGGGATTTTTGGCAAGGTCGTGGCTGACGCGGATTCTCGCCCTGTTCAGGCGGGCGACCGGATCGAAATATATCGACCGCTGCTGGCTGATCCCAAAGAAGTTCGACGTTTGCGCGCGGCCAAGGCTGCTGAGGCCAAAGCACGCAATTCTTGAGCAGACCAAACGGCAGGCAATAAAAAACCCGGAATGTCCGGGTTTTTTATTGCCTCGCCTATTACTGCGGCGAGGTGTCCAGCGGCTCTGGTGTCGGAACCGGTACGGTTTCCACACCATCGACGTCCTTCTGGATCTGATCCAGCAAGGAGCCTGGTTTGGCTGGTTTTTCAGCTTCTGGCTTGTCGGCGTTTTCAGCAGGCGCGGTCACGGTAGTACCGCTGTCCTTGCCGAGAATGGCTTCATCACGGCTCACGCCGGGCATGAAGTCACCGGATAGGCTGACGAGCTGGTCGTTGGAGTTGAAGATAACGCTGATTCGTTCCTGCTGGCGTTCACCGCCACCCGGTTGCAGGCTGTACAGATAATCCCAGCGATCGGCATGGAACGTGTCGGCAAGCAGAGGGTTGCCCATGATAAACCGTACTTGCGGCCGGGTCATTCCCGGGCGTAACTGGTCTATCATGTCCTGCGTGACGACATTGCCCTGCTGGATGTCGATTTTGTAAACCCCGGGGAATGAACAACCGGCGAGTGCGAGCAGTCCCACAAAGGTGAAACTGGTTAGCAAGAGCTTGGTGTTTTGCATCGGTGGGCGACTTCCACTATCTTGGCTGGGACAACGTAAACGCCGATCATACCCGCATTAAGAGAAGCTGCGAAGCAGCATCGCGAGAAAGCTGACCATGGTTGAAAATAGCGAACTACGCAAAGCCGGCCTCAAAGTGACCCTGCCACGGGTCAAGATCCTGCAAATGCTCGACTCTACCGAGCAGCGTCACATGAGTGCCGAGGACGTCTACAAGGCGTTGATGGAAGCTGGTGAGGACGTCGGTCTGGCCACGGTTTACCGTGTACTGACTCAGTTCGAAGCGGCCGGCCTCGTGGTCCGCCACAACTTCGACGGCGGCCACGCGGTCTTCGAACTGGCTGACGGTGGCCACCACGACCATATGGTCAACGTGGAATCGGGTGAAGTGATCGAATTCTTCGACGAAGAAATCGAAAAACTTCAGAAATCGATCGTCGAGAAGCATGGCTTCGAAATGGTTGATCACAACCTGGTGCTGTACGTGCGCAAGAAAAAGTAAGCATGTCGCGCGAATTTCACATTCGCGAAACGAACGAAGGCGACCCAAGGGTCGCCTTCGTGCTTTCTACTATTTGTTACGCCTTGGCGGTCACCACCATTTTTTTCGCGTGAGCCAGGGATTCCTTGGTCAGATCGATGCCGCCGAGCATGCGCGCGACTTCTTCGATGCGCTCGTTCTTTGTGAGCTTGGCGACGGCGGTGTGAGTCGCCTTCTCGTCGCGGACCTTGTGCACGAACAGATGCTGATGACCTTGCGCTGCCACTTGCGGCAAGTGCGTCACGGTCAAGACCTGGCCGCGATCACCGAGACGGCGCAGTAACTGGCCGACAATCTCGGCAGTCGGGCCGCCGATACCCACATCCACTTCGTCGAACACCAGCGTCGGCACGCGGGAGGTCTGGGCGGTAATGACCTGAATCGCCAGACTGATCCGCGACAGCTCACCGCCGGAGGCGACTTTTGCCAGCGCTTTGAGCGGTTGGCCCGGGTTGGCGCTGACCAGCAGTTCGACCTGTTCCAGACCATTCGGCAGCAACTCGTCGCTGCTGTTGGCTTTCAGTTCGATGGTGAATCGGCCGCCAGGCATGCCCAGGCGCTGGATTTCCTGCTCCACCGCACTGGCGAGGCTGCCGGCCGCCTGATGACGAAGGTCGCTCAGCTCGCACGCTTTCTCTTGATAGTGGCGGGCGTAGGCCGCCAATTCTTCACCCAGGCGCTCGATGGATTCATCGTTGGCGTTGAGGGTTTCGATTTCATCGAGCAGCTTCTGCTGCATCTCGCCGACTTCGGTCGGTTGAATCCGGTGTTTGCGCGCCAGTGTGTAGATCGCATCGAGACGTTCTTCGAGGTATTGCAGGCGAGCCGGGTCGGCATCGAAGTTGTCGAGGAAGCGGTTGAGCTCGCCGACTGCTTCTTCTACCTGAATCTGTGCACTGGTCAGCAAACTGCTGGCTTCACCCAGCGCACCCACCGAGCTGTTCACACTGGACAGACGATTGAGGCTGGCGGTCAGCGCATTCAGGACATTGCCGGAATCGCTTTCGCTGCACTGCTCGACCACTTGCCGACAAATGCCCAGCAGGGTTTCGGCGTTGGTCAGGTTCTTGTGTTCCTGCTCCAGCTGTTCCAGTTCGTTTTCGCCGAGACCGAGGTTTTCCAGTTCTTCGAGCTGATAGCTGAGCAGTTGATGACGTGCGCGCTGTTCGTCGCCGGAGTTGGAAAGGCGCTCCAGTTCCTGGCGAGTCTGGCGCCAGCGCTGTGCGGCCAGTTGCACCTGACGCGCCAGATCGGTCGCGCCGGCGTATTCGTCGAGCAGGCGGCGATGGGTGTCGGTTTTCAGCAGCGATTGATGTTCGTGTTGGCTGTGGATATCGATCAGCAGCTCGCCGAGGGCTTTGAGGTCGCCAAGCGGGCAGGGCGTGCCGTTGATATAACCGCGCGAACGACCTTCCGAGGTGATGACCCGGCGCAGGATGCACGGCCCGTCGTTTTCCAGATCGCGCTCGGCAAGCCAGGCGCTGGCTTCGGGGATATCAGCAAGATCGAAGGTGGCAAGAATGTCGGCTTTATCAGCGCCCGGGCGAACCACGCCGCTGTCGGCGCGATCACCCAGGGTGAGGCCCAGGGCATCGAGCATGATCGACTTGCCGGCGCCGGTTTCCCCTGTGATCACGCTCATCCCGCGATCAAGTTCGAGATCGAGATGTTCAACGATGGCGTAGTTATGTACGGACAGGTGCACCAGCATAAAGGCAGCTCCCAGGCTTGAGGTCTGGTTATTTATACAGTGTTTTGTTCAGGCCTGACAATGCCCGCCCTTAGCTCGATTTGCTTGATCGAAAAGTTTTCTTAGCGCATTCAAGAATGAGTATTCAGCACTTTTTTGTAGGGACAATGGTTTTCAGCCCTTGAAGCCTGATTTTGCGGCCCCATATATCGGGGCAGAAGCGCGAGTCAGGCTCGCGGACGAAATTGAAAGGAGAATTCTATGGCTGACGAACAGACAGTAGATACGCAAAACCCAGAAGCCAATCAGGCGCCCGAAGGTTCGGGTGACGACCTGGCGACCCGTGTGCAAGTGCTCGAAGAGCAATTGGCCGCCGCGCAGGATCAGTCTCTGCGTGTTGCTGCCGATCTGCAGAACGTTCGCCGCCGTGCCGAGCAGGACGTCGAGAAGGCGCACAAGTTTGCCCTTGAGAAATTTGCCAGCGACCTGTTGCCGATCGTCGACAGCCTGGAGCGCGGCCTTGAGCTGTCGAGCCCGGACGACGAAAGCATCCGCCCGATGCGCGAAGGTATCGAGCTGACCCTGAAAATGTTCCACGACACCCTCAAGCGCTACCAGCTTGAAGCGATCGATCCGCATGGCGAACCGTTCAACGCCGTTCACCATCAGGCGATGGCCATGCAGGAAAGTGCCGACGTCGAGCCGAACAGCGTGTTGAAGGTTTTCCAGAAGGGCTACCAGCTCAATGGTCGCCTGTTGCGCCCGGCGATGGTCGTGGTCAGCAAGGCGCCGGCACCGGTTTCGCCTTCGATTGACGAGCAGGCTTGAAATTAGCCGCAAGGCCCCCATTTAGAAGTCAAGCGTTTAAGTGCTACCGCAGTCAGCCACCACTGCTGCGGCAACAAAATCCAAAGTTTCGGGAGAGTGAACATGGGCAAAATTATCGGTATCGACCTGGGGACTACCAACTCCTGCGTCTCCGTGCTGGAAAACGGCAAAGCCAAAGTTATTGAAAACGCTGAAGGCGCGCGTACCACGCCGTCGATCATCGCTTACGCCAACGATGGCGAAATTCTGGTAGGTCAGTCGGCCAAGCGTCAGGCTGTAACCAACCCGCACAACACCCTGTACGCGGTAAAGCGTCTGATCGGTCGTCGTTTCGACGAAGAAGTTGTGCAGAAAGACATCCAGATGGTCCCTTACAAGATCGTCAAGGCTGACAACAACGACGCCTGGGTAGAAGTGAACGGCCAGAAAATGGCACCGCCACAAATCTCGGCTGAAATTCTGAAGAAGATGAAGAAGACCGCCGAAGACTACCTCGGCGAGGCAGTGACCGAAGCGGTGATCACCGTTCCGGCCTACTTCAACGACAGCCAGCGTCAGGCCACCAAAGACGCCGGCCGCATCGCTGGTCTGGACGTAAAACGTATCATCAACGAGCCAACCGCAGCTGCTCTGGCTTACGGTATGGACAAGGCCAAGGGCGATCACACCGTGATCGTTTATGACCTGGGTGGCGGTACCTTCGACGTATCCGTTATCGAAATCGCTGAAGTTGACGGCGAGCACCAGTTCGAAGTGTTGGCCACCAACGGTGACACCTTCCTCGGCGGTGAAGACTTCGACATTCGTCTGATCGACTACCTCGTTGACGAATTCAAGAAAGAAAGCGGCATGAACCTCAAAGGTGACCCGCTGGCGATGCAGCGCCTGAAAGAAGCCGCTGAGAAAGCCAAGATCGAGCTGTCGTCCGCTCAGTCGACCGACGTCAACCTGCCGTACATCACTGCAGACGCGACCGGTCCTAAGCACCTGAACGTGAAGATCTCGCGTGCCAAGCTCGAAGCACTGGTTGAAGACCTGGTTCAGCGCACCATCGAACCTTGCCGCATTGCCATGAAAGACGCCGGTATCGACGTCAGCGCGATCAACGACGTGATTCTGGTCGGTGGTCAGACTCGTATGCCGCTGGTACAGAAGCTGGTTACCGATTTCTTCGGTAAAGAAGCACGTAAAGACGTCAACCCGGACGAAGCTGTTGCCATGGGTGCTGCGATTCAGGGCGCTGTTCTGGCCGGTGACGTGAAAGACGTGCTGCTGCTCGACGTCAGCCCGCTGACCCTGGGTATCGAAACCATGGGTGGCGTGATGACCGCGCTGATCGAGAAAAACACCACGATTCCTACCAAGAAATCGCAAGTGTTCTCGACTGCCGACGACAACCAGGGTGCTGTGACCATTCACGTTCTGCAAGGTGAGCGCAAGCAAGCCGCACAGAACAAATCGCTGGGCAAGTTCGACCTGGCCGACATTCCACCAGCTCCACGTGGCGTGCCGCAGATCGAAGTGACCTTCGACATCGACGCCAACGGCATCCTGCACGTCGGCGCGAAAGACAAGGCTACCGGCAAGACCCAGTCGATCGTGATCAAGGCCAACTCCGGTCTGTCCGACGAAGAAATCGAGCGCATGGTGCGTGACGCCGAGGCGAATGCCGAGGAAGACCGCAAGTTCGAAGAGCTGGCCGCTGCCCGTAACCAGGGTGATGCGCTGGTGCACTCGACTCGCAAGATGGTCGCTGACGCGGGCGACAAGGTCACCGCCGAAGAGAAGACTGCAATCGAAGCTGCTGTGGTTGCGCTGGAAGCCGCCGTAAAAGGCGACGACAAGGCTGCCATCGAAGCCAAGGTTGAAGAGCTGTCGAAAGTCTCCGCTCCGGTTGCTCAGAAGATGTACGCCGAACAGGCTCAGCCAGCTGATGGCGCAGCCCCGCAAGGCGAATCGGCTGAGAAGGCTGACGACGTTGTCGACGCCGAGTTCGAAGAAGTCAAAGACCACAAGTAAGTTGTTGGTCGCCCGGTTGACTGCCTTGCGGCGGTGACTGGTAGGATGTCGCCGCGCGGGAGCTTGCCTCCCGCGTTGGCGTATCTGGAATACGTGAATTTTTACAGCATGCGACACCGTTCGGATGTTGGTGGTATGGCCGGGAATGCTCCTGCTTTTCGCGCCGCAGATACCGCATCAATCAAGACCAGGATCGTTGAATTGACGTGAGTTGGGTCCGGGCCTTAATGGGGGCTCAACGAGTTTGGCGAGGCTCAGGAGGGGTTTGCCGAACGTCCTTAAGAGTGCAAAGAACTTATGGCAAAGCGTGACTATTACGAAGTATTGGGTGTCGAGCGGGGCACGAGCGAAGCGGACCTGAAGAAGGCCTATCGCCGTCTGGCCATGAAGCACCACCCCGACCGTAATCCCGGCGACAAAGCTTCGGAAGAAGCATTCAAAGAGGCCAACGAGGCCTATGAAGTGTTGTCCGACGCCAGCAAGCGCGCGGCATACGATCAATACGGTCATGCCGGCGTCGATCCGAGCATGGGCGGCGGCGGTGCCGGCTTCGGTGGCCAGAACTTCTCGGACATCTTCGGCGATGTCTTCAGTGATTTCTTCGGTGGCGGTCGCGGCGGTGCCCGTGGCGGCGCTCAGCGTGGCAGCGATCTGCGCTACACCCTGGAGCTGAATCTGGAAGAAGCGGTGCGCGGTACGTCGGTGAATATCCGCGTTCCGACACTGGTCAACTGTAAGCCGTGCGATGGTTCCGGCGCCAAGAAAGGCTCGTCGCCGACGACGTGCCCGACCTGCGGCGGCATCGGTCAGGTGCGCATGCAGCAGGGCTTCTTCTCGGTGCAGCAGACCTGCCCGCGCTGCCATGGCCAGGGCAAGATCATTTCCGATCCGTGCGACGCCTGCCACGGCGACGGTCGTGTCGAAGAGTACAAAACCCTGTCGGTCAAAGTGCCTGCCGGTGTTGATACGGGCGACCGCATTCGTCTGTCCGGCGAAGGCGAGGCGGGTACCCAGGGCGGGCCGACTGGCGACCTGTACGTTGTGATCAACGTGCGCGAACACGACATCTTCCAGCGTGACGGCAAGCATCTGTTCTGCGAAGTGCCGATCAGCTTCGTCGACGCTGCACTGGGCGGTGAGTTGGAGATTCCAACCCTCGACGGTCGGGTCAAACTGAAAATTCCTGAAGGCACGCAGACCGGCAAGCAGTTCCGCGTACGCGGCAAAGGCGTTGCGCCAGTGCGTGGCGGCGGTGCCGGCGACCTGATGTGCCGTGTCGCTGTGGAAACGCCGGTCAACCTCAACCGTCGTCAGCGTGAACTGCTGGAAGAATTCCGCAGCTCCCTGGCCGACGACAACAGCCACTCGCCGAAAACCACCGGTTGGTTCGACGGTGTGAAGCGTTTCTTCGGCGATTTGTAAGGAGTCGGCATGCGACGTATTGCAGTGATGGGCGCCGCCGGGCGCATGGGCAAGACCCTGATTGAAGCGGTGCAGCAGACGCCGGGCGCCGGTCTGACGGCGGCGGTCGATCGTCCCGACAGCACGCTGGTTGGCGCGGATGCCGGTGAGCTGGCAGCGCTGGGCCGTATCGGCGTACCGCTGTCAGGTGATCTGGATCGTGTGGTTGAAGAGTTCGATGTGTTGATCGACTTCACTCACCCGACCGTGACTCTGAAGAACCTCGCGTTCTGCCGCAAACACGGCAAAGCGATGATCATCGGCACCACCGGTTTCAGTGTTGAAGAGAAGCAATTGCTGGCCGAGGCGGGCAAGGACATTCCGATCGTCTTCGCCGCCAACTTCAGCGTCGGCGTCAACCTCTGCCTGAAGTTGCTCGACACCGCTGCGCGCGTGCTGGGCGACGATGTCGATATCGAGATCATGGAAGCCCATCACCGCCACAAGGTCGATGCTCCGTCAGGTACGGCTGTGCGCATGGGTGAAGTGATTGCCGATGCCCTGGGGCGTGATCTGAAGAAGGTCGCGGTCTACGGTCGTGAAGGCCAGACCGGTGCGCGTGAGCGTGAAACCATTGGTTTCGCCACCGTGCGTGCTGGCGATATCGTTGGTGATCACACCGTGCTGTTCGCTGCCGATGGCGAGCGCGTCGAGATCACCCACAAGGCATCGAGCCGCATGACCTTCGCCAAGGGCGCGGTGCGTGCGGCGCTGTGGCTGGACGGTCGCGAGCCGGGCCTGTACGACATGCAAGACGTGCTCGACCTGCGTTGAGTCGTTGCTGAACCCGGCGCAAACGTCCCGTTTTGCGCCGGTTTTTACCGCTTGGCGACGACCTGTCGCATTCTCCGGCCTTTAAGGCTCTTTAGCGGTGGACCAAAAACGCCCTTTTCTGTAAGCTACAGCTTTAGTGTGTCCACTAAAAGCGCGCAGAATAATTTCAGTGAAGAAGCGGGGTGACGTGTCCATACGTCACTCCGCTTTTTTACAACCTGCGATTGCCCTTTCATGCGTTATTTACGGGAGGTCTTCTTGACTAAGCCAGCCATACTCGCCCTTGCTGATGGCAGCATTTTTCGCGGCGAAGCCATTGGAGCCGACGGTCAGACCGTTGGTGAGGTGGTGTTCAACACCGCAATGACCGGCTATCAGGAAATCCTTACCGATCCTTCCTACGCCCAACAGATCGTTACCCTGACTTACCCGCACATCGGTAACACCGGCACCACGCCGGAAGACGCCGAGTCCGACCGCGTCTGGTCCGCTGGCCTGGTCATCCGTGACCTGCCGCTGGTAGCGAGCAACTGGCGTAACACGATGTCCCTGTCCGATTACCTGAAAGCCAACAATGTTGTGGCAATCGCCGGTATCGACACCCGTCGCCTGACCCGCATCCTGCGTGAAAAAGGCGCTCAGAACGGCTGCATCATGGCCGGCGACAACATCTCCGAAGAAGCGGCCATCGCCGCTGCGCAAGGCTTCCCGGGCCTGAAGGGCATGGACTTGGCGAAAGTCGTCAGCACCAAGACCCAGTACGAATGGCGCTCGACTGTCTGGGATCTGAAAACCGACAGCCACGCGACCATCGAAGCTTCCGAGCTGCCATATCACGTGGTCGCTTACGACTACGGCGTCAAGGTCAACATCCTGCGCATGCTGGTCGAGCGCGGCTGCCGCGTCACCGTAGTGTCTGCGCAGACTCCAGCCGCCGATGTGCTGGCGCTGAAGCCGGACGGCGTGTTCCTGTCCAACGGCCCTGGCGACCCGGAGCCATGCGACTACGCGATCCAGGCGATCAAGGAAGTCCTGGAAACCGAGACGCCGGTATTCGGCATCTGCCTCGGCCACCAGTTGCTGGCTCTGGCCTCCGGCGCCAAGACTCTGAAAATGGGTCACGGCCACCACGGTGCCAACCACCCGGTGCAGGATCTGGACACCGGCGTGGTGATGATTACCAGCCAGAACCACGGTTTTGCGGTAGACGAAGCCACCCTGCCAGCCAACGTGCGCGCGATCCACAAATCGCTGTTCGACGGCACCCTGCAAGGCATCGAGCGCACCGACAAGAGCGCGTTCAGCTTCCAGGGTCACCCTGAAGCGAGCCCGGGCCCGAACGATGTTGCGCCACTGTTCGACCGCTTCATCAACGAGATGGCCAAGCGACGCTAAGCGTTCGCCTTGAGACTGTAGAGAGAAGCCCTCGAGGGCGGCCCCGGTTCCGGCGGCCCCTTCGGGACTTCAGAAATCGATCAAGACGGCTTGCCGACTGACCTGCGGATTTGAGTGACAAACCATGCCAAAACGTACAGACATTAAAAGCATCCTGATTCTCGGCGCTGGCCCGATCGTGATCGGCCAGGCCTGCGAATTCGACTACTCCGGCGCCCAGGCCTGCAAAGCCCTGCGCGAAGAGGGTTACCGCGTCATCCTGGTGAACTCCAACCCGGCCACCATCATGACCGACCCGGACATGGCCGACGCCACCTATATCGAGCCGATCAAGTGGCAGACCGTGGCCAAGATCATCGAAAAAGAGCGTCCGGACGCCGTACTGCCAACCATGGGCGGCCAGACCGCTCTAAACTGCGCCCTGGACCTGGAGCGCGAAGGCGTTCTGGAGAAGTTCGGCGTAGAGATGATCGGTGCCAATGCCGACACCATCGACAAGGCTGAGGACCGTTCGCGTTTCGACAAGGCGATGAAATCCATCGGCCTGGCATGCCCGCGTTCCGGCATTGCCCACAGCATGGAAGAGGCCAACGCGGTTCTCGAAACCCTCGGTTTCCCGTGCATCATCCGTCCGTCCTTCACCATGGGCGGCACCGGTGGCGGTATCGCTTACAACCGTGAAGAGTTCGAAGAAATCTGCGCCCGTGGTCTGGACCTGTCGCCGACCAAAGAGCTGCTGATCGACGAATCGCTGATCGGCTGGAAAGAATATGAAATGGAAGTTGTCCGCGACAAAAAGGACAACTGCATCATCGTCTGCTCGATCGAAAACTTCGACCCGATGGGCGTGCACACCGGTGACTCGATCACCGTAGCTCCTGCGCAAACCCTGACCGACAAGGAATACCAGATCCTGCGTAACGCCTCGCTGGCGGTACTGCGCGAGATCGGCGTCGAGACCGGCGGTTCGAACGTGCAGTTCGGTATCTGCCCGAACACTGGCCGCATGGTCGTGATCGAAATGAACCCGCGTGTATCGCGTTCCTCGGCACTGGCTTCGAAAGCCACCGGTTTCCCGATCGCCAAGGTCGCGGCCAAACTGGCTGTGGGTTACACCCTCGACGAGCTGTCGAACGACATCACCGGCGGCAAGACCCCGGCGTCCTTCGAACCGTCGATCGACTACGTCGTCACCAAGCTGCCACGCTTCGCCTTCGAGAAATTCGCCAAGGCTGACGCACGCCTGACCACGCAAATGAAGTCGGTCGGCGAAGTCATGGCCATCGGCCGGACCTTCCAGGAATCCCTGCAGAAAGCCCTGCGCGGTCTGGAAGTGGGCGTTTGCGGTCTGGACGAGAAGCTCGATCTGAGCAACCCGGACAGCATGAGCGTGCTCAAGCGCGAACTGACCGTGCCGGGCGCCGAGCGTATCTGGTACGTGGCTGACGCCTTCCGCGCCGGCCTGTCGGTCGAAGACATCTTCGGCATGAACATGATCGACCCGTGGTTCCTGGTGCAGATCGAAGACCTGATCAAGGACGAAGAGAAGGTCAAGACCCTCGGTCTGTCCTCGATCGACCGCGACCTGATGTTCAAGCTCAAGCGCAAAGGCTTCTCCGATCAGCGTCTGGCCAAGCTGCTGGGCGTCACCGAGAAAAACCTGCGTACGCACCGTCAGAAGCTGGAAGTGTTCCCGGTCTACAAGCGCGTTGACACCTGCGCCGCCGAGTTCGCTACCGACACCGCTTACCTGTACTCGACCTACGAGGAAGAGTGCGAAGCAGCGCCGTCGGGTCGCGACAAGATCATGATCCTGGGTGGCGGTCCGAACCGTATTGGCCAGGGCATCGAGTTCGACTACTGCTGCGTTCACGCTGCGCTCGCCCTGCGCGAAGACGGCTACGAAACCATCATGGTCAACTGCAACCCGGAAACCGTTTCCACCGACTACGACACTTCCGACCGTCTGTACTTCGAGCCGGTAACCCTGGAAGACGTGCTGGAAATCTGCCGCGTCGAGAAGCCGAAAGGCGTGATCGTCCAGTACGGCGGCCAGACTCCGCTGAAACTGGCTCGCGCCCTGGAAGCTGCTGGCGTGCCGATCATCGGCACCAGCCCTGACGCCATCGACCGCGCCGAAGACCGTGAGCGCTTCCAGCAAATGGTCGAGCGCTTGAACCTGCGTCAGCCGCCAAACGCCACTGTGCGTAGCGAAGATGAAGCTGTTCGCGCTGCGGCGAAGATCGGTTATCCGCTGGTGGTGCGCCCGTCCTACGTGTTGGGCGGCCGTGCGATGGAAATCGTATACAAAGAAGACGAACTCAAGCGCTATCTGCGTGACGCGGTGCAAGTGTCCAACGACAGCCCGGTGCTGCTCGACCACTTCCTCAACTGCGCCATCGAAATGGACGTGGATGCGGTCTGCGACGGCAAAGATGTAGTGATCGGCGCGATCATGCAGCACATCGAACAGGCGGGCGTTCACTCCGGTGACTCCGCGTGCTCGCTGCCGCCGTACTCGCTGCCGGCGCACATCCAGGACGAGATGCGCGAACAGGTCAAGAAAATGGCTCTGGAACTGGGCGTTGTCGGCCTGATGAACGTTCAGTTGGCCTTGCAGGGCGAAGATATCTACGTCATCGAAGTCAACCCGCGCGCCTCGCGTACCGTGCCGTTCGTTTCCAAGTGCATCGGTGTTTCCCTGGCCATGATCGCCGCGCGCGTGATGGCCGGTAAGACCTTGAAGGAAATCGGCTTCACCAAAGAAATCATCCCGAACTTCTACAGCGTGAAAGAGGCAGTGTTCCCGTTCGCCAAGTTCCCTGGCGTTGACCCGATCCTCGGCCCAGAGATGAAGTCGACCGGTGAAGTAATGGGCGTCGGCGACACCTTCGGTGAAGCATTCGCCAAGGCGCAGATGGGCGCCAGCGAAGTGCTGCCGACCGGCGGTACCGCGTTCATCAGCGTGCGCGATGACGACAAGCCACTGGTTGCAGGCGTGGCCCGTGATCTGATCAACTTGGGCTTCGAAGTGGTCGCCACTGCCGGCACTGCCAAGCTGATCGAAGCCGCAGGCCTGAAAGTGCGCCGCGTGAACAAGGTGACCGAGGGTCGTCCACACGTGGTCGACATGATCAAGAATGACGAAGTCACGCTGATCATCAACACCACCGAAGGTCGTCAGTCGATCGCCGATTCGTACTCCATTCGTCGCAATGCCCTGCAGCACAAGATTTACTGCACCACCACTATCGCTGCGGGCGAAGCGATCTGCGAAGCGCTGAAGTTCGGTCCGGAAAAGACCGTGCGCCGCTTGCAGGATCTACACGCAGGATTGAAGGCATGAGCATAACCAAGTACCCAATGACTGTTCAGGGCGCTCGCGCCCTGGAAGAGGAGCATGCTCACCTGACCAAGGTCGTCCGTCCGAAGCTCAGCCAGGACATCGGTACGGCCCGCGAGTTGGGTGACTTGAAGGAAAACGCTGAATACCATGCTGCCCGCGAACAGCAAGGCATGGTCGAAGCGCGTATTCGTGACATCGAAGGCCGGATTCAGAACCAGGTCATCATCGATGTCACGACCATTCCTCACACCGGTAAAGTGATTTTCGGTACTACCGTCGAGATCGCCAACGTCGAGACTGATGAAAGCGTCACTTACCACATCGTGGGTGAGGATGAGGCTGACTTCAAACTCGGCAAGATCTCTGTCGGTTCGCCGCTGGCCCGCGCCTTGATTGGCAAGGAAGAGGGTGACGTTGTCGCCGTCAAAACGCCAAGCGGCGTGATCGAGTACGAGATTGTCGAAGTTCGTCACATCTGAAAGAAGGCGCCCGCTGCATGCGGGCGCCATGCTTTGGCAACTGACCCAGATGCTTTGGGTCGGTGGCCTATGGTTGATTCATATCGGTTTGCAGCCGGCGTTGGGCCAGATCGGCCTGGCGCCGCTGTTGATCGACGAAGTGGCCAGTGCATTCGAAGTGCTGGTGGTGGGGTTCGCCGCTCTGTGCGTGATCTTTCAGGCTTTGGTGCTGGTACAGGCCGAGGGCCTTGCCAGTCTATGGCGGGATTTTCGCGGGCAGGTGCTGTTGATGGCGTTGTACGCGTGCGCGATGTATGTCGCCGTGCGTGTCGGCTGGCCGGATGCGCAGCGCTGGCAGGTATTCAGTTATCTGGTACTGGGATTTTCCGGGTTGGTGCTGGTCATGCAGCCGGTGCCGGGATGGAGTGGCAGGGTGCGCGAAGCACACCCTTGACCCTGCACATCACTTGAAGCGATGAACGTTCGACAGCTGCTTGTTGGCGCTGAAGTTCTTGCGGTAGACCAGAGCCATCTTGCCGATGACCTGAACCAGGTCCGCTTTGCCGACCTTGCACAGCTCGGCGATGTGCGCCAGGCGCGACTCGCGATCGAGGATATTGAGCTTGATCTTGATCAGCTCGTGATCGGCCAAGGCGCGTTCAAGTTCGGCTAAAACACCTTCAGTCAAACCGTTGTCCGCTACCGTCAACACTGGTTTGAGGTGGTGGCCGATGGATTTGTACTGTTTCTTCTGCTCTGGAGTGAGCGGCATAATCTGACCCTTTCGTCTGGATTCTGTAAAATGGCGTCCATTTTACCCGAGGGTTCGTGGATCCGCCCAACTAATCACGACCCTAATCATCGAGGTGCCCAATGGCGCGTTCCAAGACAAGCCTTGGTTGGCTGAAAAGACATGTCAACGATCCTTATGTGAAGCAGGCGCAGAAGGATGGCTACCGCTCGCGTGCAAGTTACAAACTTCTGGAGATCCAGGAAAAATACAAACTCATCCGTCCGGGCATGAGCGTGGTCGACCTCGGCGCCGCGCCGGGTGGCTGGTCCCAGGTGACCAGTCGGTTGATCGGCGGTCAGGGTCGTCTGATCGCTTCGGACATCCTGGAAATGGACAGCATCCCAGACGTGCATTTTATCCAGGGCGACTTCACGGAGGACTCGGTGCTCGCTGAAATCCTGGAGGCCGTGGGTAATTCGCAGGTTGACCTTGTGATTTCCGATATGGCCCCCAATATGAGTGGTACGCCCGAAGTGGATATGCCCAAGGCCATGTTCCTCTGTGAGCTGGCGCTGGACCTGGCGGAGCGGATCCTCAAGCCCGGTGGCAATTTCGTCATCAAGATTTTTCAGGGTGAAGGGTTTGATGTTTATCTGAAGGACGCTCGGAAGAAATTCGACAAGATCCAGATGATCAAGCCAGACTCTTCCCGTGGCAGCTCCCGTGAGCAGTACATGCTGGCCTGGGGTTATCGTGGCGGTGATGCGTAAAACGAGGTTTTTCGGCAGTGCGATAGGTTTTTCATATTTCGCTCTGCAGGCATAAGCGAATATTGTGTAGAAAGTGTTTCACAAAGGGTTACAGACGGCGCCTGCCAGAGTTGTAGGTAATGTAGTAAGTTAGGCCGGTGAATATCATGCGAAGCGCGCGCCAGTAGCGGAGCTTGCTTCAGAGGGTAGTTAATTGAACGATATGGCAAAGAATCTGATCCTGTGGTTGATCATCGCGGCAGTCCTGGTGACGGTGATGAACAACTTCTCCAGCCCTAACGAGCCGCAGACCCTCAACTATTCCGACTTCATCCAGCAGGTCAAGGATGGCAAGGTCGAGCGCGTAGCCGTTGACGGCTATGTGATTACCGGCAAGCGCACCGATGGCGACAGCTTCAAGACCATTCGTCCGGCAATTCAGGACAATGGCCTGATCGGCGATCTGGTCGACAATCATGTTGTGGTTGAAGGCAAGCAGCCTGAACAGCAAAGCATCTGGACTCAGCTCCTGGTGGCCAGCTTCCCGATCCTGGTGATCATCGCGGTGTTCATGTTCTTCATGCGCCAGATGCAGGGCGGCGCCGGTGGCAAGGGCGGGCCGATGAGCTTCGGCAAGAGCAAGGCACGCCTGCTCTCCGAAGATCAGGTGAAAACCACTTTGGCTGACGTTGCCGGTTGCGACGAAGCCAAGGAAGAAGTCGGCGAGCTGGTCGAGTTCCTGCGTGATCCGGGCAAGTTCCAGCGTCTGGGCGGTCGTATCCCGCGCGGCGTACTGATGGTCGGCCCGCCGGGTACCGGTAAAACCTTGCTGGCCAAGGCGATTGCCGGCGAAGCGAAAGTGCCGTTCTTCACCATTTCCGGTTCCGACTTTGTCGAAATGTTCGTCGGTGTCGGCGCCAGCCGCGTCCGCGACATGTTCGAGCAGGCCAAGAAGCACGCCCCTTGCATCATCTTCATCGACGAAATCGATGCCGTGGGTCGCCATCGTGGCGCCGGCATGGGTGGCGGTCACGACGAACGTGAGCAGACTCTCAACCAGTTGCTGGTGGAGATGGACGGCTTCGAAATGAATGACGGCATCATCGTGATTGCTGCGACCAACCGTCCGGACGTACTCGACCCTGCGCTGCTGCGTCCGGGCCGTTTCGACCGTCAGGTGGTCGTCGGCTTGCCGGATATTCGTGGTCGCGAGCAGATTCTGAAAGTGCACATGCGCAAAGTGCCAATGGGCGACGACGTTGCTCCGGCAGTGATCGCACGTGGTACTCCTGGCTTCTCCGGTGCTGACCTGGCCAACCTGGTCAACGAAGCGTCGTTGTTCGCTGCTCGTAGCGGCAAACGCATCGTCGAGATGAAAGAGTTCGAGCTGGCGAAAGACAAGATCATGATGGGCGCCGAGCGCAAATCCATGGTCATGTCCGAGAAAGAAAAGCAGAACACTGCTTACCACGAAGCCGGCCACGCCATCGTTGGTCGCGTCGTGCCTGAGCATGATCCGGTCTACAAGGTGTCGATCATCCCGCGCGGTCGTGCGCTGGGTGTGACCATGTTCTTGCCGGAGGAAGATCGCTACAGCCTGTCCAAGCGTGCGCTGATCAGCCAGATCTGCTCGTTGTACGGTGGCCGTATCGCTGAAGAAATGACCCTGGGCTTCGACGGTGTGACCACCGGTGCGTCCAATGACATCATGCGTGCAAGTCAGATTGCCCGGAACATGGTGACGAAATGGGGCCTGTCGGAAAAACTCGGTCCGCTGATGTATGCCGAAGAAGAGGGCGAAGTGTTCCTCGGTCGCGGCGGTGGCGGCCAGGCTGCCAGCTTCTCCGGTGAGACCGCCAAGCTGATCGATTCCGAAGTGCGCAGCATCATTGATCAGTGCTACGGCACCGCCAAGCAGATCCTCACGGATAACCGTGACAAGCTCGATGCCATGGCTGATGCGCTGATGAAGTACGAAACCATCGATGCCGAGCAGATCGACGACATCATGGCTGGCCGCACACCTCGCGAACCTCGCGACTGGTCGGGTGGCACCGGTACGCCTCCGCCGCCTGTCGTGCAGGACGAGCGTCCGGAAAAACCGATTGGCGGTCCGGCTGCTGACGTTTAAGGCTTGAAATGACTTCTGTACAGTCCCTGACCCGGTTGCCTTGCGGCAACCGGGTTCTTGATTTGGCCCAGACGCATGTCATGGGCATTCTCAATGTCACTCCTGATTCTTTCTCCGATGGTGGTCGCTATAGCCAGCTCGATGCGGCTTTGCGCCACGCCGAAGCGATGGTGTTGGCTGGCGCGACGCTGATCGATGTCGGCGGCGAATCGACCCGGCCAGGCGCGCGAGCGGTCTCTCCTCTGGAGGAACTTGAGCGCGTCGCGCCGATTGTCGAGCTGATCAATCGCGAGCTGGATGTCATCATCTCGGTCGATACTTCCACCCCGGCAGTCATGCGCGAAACCGCCCGGCTCGGTGCCGGACTGATCAATGATGTGCGTTCGTTGCGTCGCGATGGCGCGCTGGATGCGGCGGCGGCGACCGGATTGCCGGTTTGTCTCATGCACATGCTCGGCGAGCCGGGCGATATGCAGGACAATCCACAGTATCAGGATGTCACCCGCGAGGTCGGTGAGTTTCTCGCCGAACGCATGGATCAGTGCGCGCAGGCGGGTATTCCCGCCGAGCGGATCATTCTTGATCCCGGCTTCGGCTTCGCCAAGACCCTGCAGCACAATCTAAGCTTGTTCAAACACATGGAGGCCCTGCATGCACTGGGTCGACCACTGCTGGTAGGTGTTTCGCGCAAGAGTATGATTGGCCACGCTTTGAATCGTCCCGTGGGCGAGCGTCTGCATGGCGGCCTGGCGCTGGCAGCGCTGGCGTCGGTCAAGGGCGCGCGGATATTGCGCGTCCACGACGTGGCGGAAACTGTCGATGTAGTGCGAATGATCGCGGCCGTAGAATCAGCCGAATAAGAATGATGGAGCACTTATGAGCAAGAAATATTTTGGTACCGACGGCATTCGCGGTCGTGTAGGTGAATACCCGATCACGCCTGACTTCATGCTCAAGCTCGGCTGGGCTGCTGGTATGGCTTTTCGCAAGATGGGTGCCTGCAAGGTGCTGGTCGGCAAGGACACGCGGATCTCCGGCTATATGTTCGAGTCGGCACTCGAGGCCGGGCTGACCTCGGCGGGTGCCGATGTGATGCTGCTCGGCCCGATGCCGACGCCTGCCATCGCTTATCTGTCGCGTACGTTCCAGGCTGAAGCCGGCATCGTGATCAGTGCTTCGCACAACCCGCATGATGACAACGGCATCAAGTTCTTCTCCGGCAAAGGCACCAAGCTGCCCGATGAATTGGAGCTGATGATCGAAGAGTTGCTGGATACGCCGATGACCGTCGTCGAGTCGAGCAAGATCGGTAAAGTGTCGCGAATCAATGATGCATCGGGCCGCTACATCGAGTTCTGCAAGAGCAGCGTGCCTACCGGGACCAATTTCGCCGGCCTGAAGATCGTTATCGACTGCGCGCATGGTGCGACCTATAAGGTAGCGCCGAGCGTCTTCCGTGAATTGGGTGCCGAAGTCGTCGTGCTTTCCGCTCAGCCGAACGGGCTGAACATCAACGATAACTGCGGTTCCACGCATATGGGGCCGTTGCAGGCCGCCGTTCTGGCCGAGCATGCGGACCTGGGTATCGCCTTCGATGGTGATGGCGATCGGGTATTGATGGTCGATCACACCGGCGCCATTGTTGATGGTGACGACCTGCTGTTTATCATTGCCCGCGATCTGCATGAGCGTGGCAAGTTGCAGGGTGGCGTCGTCGGTACTTTGATGAGCAATCTTGGTCTCGAACTGGCCCTTGCGGATCTGTCGATCCCGTTCGTTCGCGCCAATGTCGGTGACCGCTACGTGATTGCCGAGCTGCAAGAGCGCAACTGGCTCGTAGGCGGGGAAAATTCCGGGCATGTGGTCTGCTTCAACCACACCACCACGGGCGACGCCATCATTGCGGCCTTGCAGGTGTTGATGGCTCTGAAATCCCGCAATGAAGGTCTGGCACAAACGCGCCAGGCGTTGCGCAAGTGCCCTCAGGTGCTGATCAACGTTCGCTTTGGCGGCGGTGAAAGCCCACTGGAGCATCCTGCTGTCAAGGAAGCCAGTGCCCGTGTCACTCAGGCGATGGCGGGGCGCGGTCGCGTGCTTCTGCGCAAGTCCGGCACAGAGCCTCTGGTGCGCGTAATGGTCGAAGGCGAGGACGAAAACCAGGTTCGCGGCTATGCCGAAGAGCTGGCAAAACTGGTAACCGAAGTTTCTGCCTGATACGGCTTGCAAGCCATGATTGTGTTGGGTAACATCTGCGCCCACTTTGACCGACGAGGTACAGCATGCGTCGCCCTATGGTAGCTGGTAACTGGAAGATGCACGGTACCCGCGCCAGCGTCGCTGAGCTGATCAACGGCCTTCGTCATCTGGCCTTGCCAGGCGGTGTTGATGTCGCGGTGTTCCCGCCTTGCTTGTATATCAATCAAGTGATTGATGGCTTGAAAGGCAAGTCGATTTCGGTCGGCGCGCAGAATTCTGCGGTGGAAGCCATGCAAGGTGCGTTGACTGGTGAGATTGCTCCCAGCCAACTGGTGGATGCAGGTTGTTCCCTGGTGCTTGTCGGGCACTCCGAACGCCGCCAGATTATGGGCGAGCGAGACGGGATGCTGAATCGCAAGTTCGCAGCGGCACAGGCATGTGGCTTGATTCCGGTGTTGTGTGTAGGGGAAACCCTCGAGCAGCGCGAAGCCGGAAAAACTCTTGAAGTTGTCGGGCGTCAGCTGGGCAGCATCATCGAGGAGCTGGGTGTCGGTGCCTTTGCCAAGGCAGTGATTGCATACGAGCCGGTCTGGGCCATTGGTACCGGGCTGACTGCAACGCCGCAACAGGCTCAGGATGTGCATAAAGCCATTCGCGAGCAGTTGGCGGCAGAGAATTCTGAAGTCGCACGAGGTGTGCGGCTTCTATACGGCGGCAGCGTGAAGGCGGCCAATGCGGTCGAACTGTTCGGCATGCCGGATATCGATGGGGGGCTCATTGGTGGAGCTTCCCTGAATGCAGATGAGTTCGGTGCGATCTGTCGCGCCGCGGGAAACTGAAAAAATGCTGGAAACAGTCGTAGTCGTTTTTCATCTGCTGGGTGCATTGGGCGTAGTTGCTCTGGTTTTGCTGCAGCAGGGTAAGGGTGCGGACGCTGGCGCGTCTTTCGGAGCAGGTGCTTCAAATACTGTGTTCGGAAGCCAAGGTTCCTCTACCTTTCTTAGTAAGTTTACTGCTATACTTGCCGCCGGTTTCTTCATAACCAGCTTGGGGTTAGGTTACTTTGCTAAAGAGAAAGCTCATCAGCTGACTCAAGCAGGTCTTCCAGATCCAGCAGTGTTGGAAGTACCTAAGCAACAACCGGCTTCTGATGATGTCCCGGTGCTTCAAGAGCAAAAGTCGGCTACTCCAGCGACTGACGTGCCTCCAGCTCAAGAGCAGAAGTAAGAAGAGTTCCAAACGTAGTATTGCCGAGGTGGTGGAATTGGTAGACACGCAACCTTGAGGTGGTTGTGCCCATAGGGTGTAGGGGTTCGAGTCCCCTTCTCGGTACCAATTAGTCAGGAGAGCCCGCTGTTGCGGGCTTTCTTGCAGGTGGAAGGTTACATTGACCCTAAAAGGGATCGGTCGTATACTTCCGCCCCAGCTTTGTCGCGGGGTGGAGCAGTCTGGTAGCTCGTCGGGCTCATAACCCGAAGGTCGTCGGTTCAAATCCGGCCCCCGCAACCAGTTTAAGGAGCCCCTTTTAAGGGGCTTTTTGTTAGCTGGATACTTTCAACGCCGCTGTTCGACGGCGTTTCAAGGATGGGCGTTATGCCCATTTTTTTATTTTGCAAAGCATGCACATATCATGCACTAGGGGGTTCAGGTGTCGAGCAAGCTAGAAGAGTTGCAGGCCTTGCTGGCCCCGGTGGTCGTGGCCCTGGGCTATGAATGCTGGGGTATCGAGTTTTCGGCTCAGGGTCGTCACTCGATGTTGCGCGTTTATATTGATAAAGAGGGTGGCGTGCTGGTGGACGATTGCGCCATTGTCAGCCGTCAGATCAGCGGTGTTCTGGATGTTGAAGATCCGATCTCCGTTGAATACACCCTTGAAGTTTCCTCGCCTGGCATGGAGCGCCCGCTGTTCACTCTTGAGCAGTTTGCCAAATTTGCCGGTGAACAAGTGAAGATCAAGCTGCGCTCGCCTTTCGAAGGTCGACGCAATTTTCAGGGCCTTCTGCGCGGTGTAGAAGAGCAGGACGTCGTGGTGCAGGTAGAAGACCACGAGTTCCTGTTGCCGATCGATATGATCGACAAGGCCAACATTATTCCCAGTTTTGACTGAGACGCGGATCCCGCGGATCCAATGGCTTGCGAAAGGCGAGGCGTACGATGAGCAAAGAAGTACTGCTGGTTGTTGAGTCGGTATCCAATGAAAAGGGTGTACCGGCAAGCGTAATTTTTGAAGCGCTGGAGCTGGCTCTGGCCACTGCTACCAAAAAGCGTTTTGAAGACGAAGTGGACCTGCGTGTGGAAATCAACCGCCACACCGGTTCCTACGAAACCTTCCGTCGCTGGACGGTCGTCGAAGAGAATGATCTCGACGATCCGGCCATCGAGACCTGGCCAAGCAAGGTTGCCGAAACGCATCCTGGTGCCAAGGTCGGTGACGTCGTCGAAGAGAAAATCGAATCCATCGAATTCGGCCGCATCGCTGCACAGACTGCCAAGCAGGTCATCGTGCAGAAAGTTCGCGAAGCCGAGCGCGCTCAAGTGGTCGACGCCTATCGCGAGCGCCTGGGAGAAATCATCTCCGGCACCGTGAAAAAAGTCACCCGCGACAACGTGATCGTCGATCTGGGCAACAACGCTGAAGCGTTGCTGGCCCGTGAAGACATCATTTCTCGCGAAACCTTCCGTGTCGGCGTGCGTCTGCGTGCGCTGCTCAAGGAAATCCGCACCGAGAACCGCGGCCCGCAGCTGATCCTGTCGCGTACCGCGCCGGAAATGCTGATCGAGCTGTTCCGTATCGAAGTGCCGGAAATCGCCGAAGGCCTCATCGAGGTCATGGCCGCCTCCCGTGATCCGGGTTCGCGTGCCAAGATCGCCGTCCGTTCCAAGGACAAACGCATCGACCCACAAGGTGCCTGCATCGGTATGCGCGGTTCGCGCGTCCAGGCGGTATCGGGTGAGTTGGGCGGTGAGCGTGTTGATATCGTGCTGTGGGACGACAACCCGGCCCAGTTCGTGATCAACGCCATGTCCCCGGCCGAGGTTGCGGCAATTATCGTTGACGAAGATGCCCATGCCATGGACATCGCCGTTGGCGCAGACAATCTGGCTCAGGCCATCGGTCGCGGTGGTCAGAACGTGCGTCTGGCGAGCCAGTTGACTGGCTGGACCCTGAACGTGATGACCGAATCGGACATCCAGGCTAAGCAGCAAGCAGAAACCGGCGACATCCTGCGCAACTTCATCGACGAGCTGGAAGTCGACGAAGAACTGGCTCAGGTGCTGGTAGATGAAGGCTTCACCAGCCTGGAAGAGATTGCCTACGTACCGGTGGAGGAAATGCTCAACATCGACGGCTTTGACGAGGACATCGTCAACGAGCTTCGTGCTCGCGCCAAGGATCGCTTGTTGACCAAAGCCATCGCTACTGAGGAAAAGCTGGCAGACGCCCATCCGGCCGAAGACCTGCTCTCGCTTGAGGGTATGGACAAGGATTTGGCGATGGAACTGGCGGTGCGCGGCGTAATTACCCGCGAAGACCTGGCCGAGCAGTCTATTGACGACCTGCTCGACATCGACGGCATTGACGATGATCGTGCCGGCAAGTTGATCATGGCCGCCCGAGCCCACTGGTTCGAGTAATTAGGCGCGGCCTGAGGAGAGAAGTGCATGACGCAAGTCACGGTGAAACAACTGGCCGATGAGGTCAAAACACCGGTAGAGCGCCTGTTGCAGCAGATGCGTGAGGCAGGTCTGCCGCACACCGCCGCCGAAGAAAGTGTGACTGATAGTGAGAAGCAATCGTTGCTGACTCACTTGAAAAGCAGCCACAAGGCGAAAGTGGAAGAACCACGCAAGATCACGCTGCAGCGTAAAACCACCAGCACCCTGCGTGTGGCTGGTAGCAAGAGCATCAGCGTTGAAGTTCGCAAGAAGAAAGTTTTCGTACAGCGCAGCCCGGAAGAAATCGAAGCCGAGCGCAAGCGTGAACTGGATGAGCGTCGCGCAGTAGAAAATGCTGCCCGTCAGAAGGCTGAAGAAGAAGCCAAGCAGCGCGCCGAAGAAGAAGCGCGTCGCCAGCCTGCTGCTGCGCAAACCGCTGCCAGCGACGCCGTTGCGGCGCCGGCTGCCGCTGCCGAACCTGTTCGCGAAAGCGCACCGGTGGCTGCTGCTCCTGCTCCATCGGCTGACGTTCGCAACAAGCAGAACGAACAGCGCCGTCCGGACAAGCCACGCGCCGACGACAACAATCGTCGCAGCGGTGGTGGTGATGGCGAGCGCAAAAACGCTCCGCATCGCGCATCGGTCAAAGAAAAAGCCCCGGCGCCACGTGTGGCGCCACGCACTACCGACGAAGAAAGCGATGGCTTCCGTCGTGGTGGTCGCGGCAAGGCCAAGCTGAAGAAGCGCAACGCCCACGGTTTCCAGAGCCCGACCGGCCCTGTCGTGCGTGACGTGCAGATCGGCGAGACCATTACCGTTGGCGATCTGGCCAATCAGATGTCGGTCAAAGCGGCTGAAATCATCAAGTTCATGTTCAAACTGGGTACCCCAGCGACCATCAACCAGGTGCTTGATCAGGAAACTGCTCAACTGGTAGCCGAAGAACTGGGCCACAAAGTGACCCTGGTCAGCGACACCGCTCTGGAAGATTCCCTGGCCGAGTCCCTGAAGTTTGAAGGTGAGTCGTTCTCCCGTGCACCAGTCGTGACCGTAATGGGCCACGTTGACCACGGTAAGACTTCCCTGCTCGACTACATCCGTCGTGCCAAGGTAGCTGCTGGCGAAGCTGGCGGTATCACCCAGCACATCGGTGCATACCACGTTGAGACTGATCGCGGCATGGTCACTTTCCTCGACACCCCGGGTCACGCTGCGTTTACCGCAATGCGTGCCCGTGGTGCCAAGGCGACTGACATCGTGATCCTCGTGGTTGCAGCGGACGACGGCGTGATGCCGCAAACCATCGAAGCGGTTCAGCATGCTCAGGCAGCTGGCGTGCCGCTGGTGGTAGCAGTGAACAAGATCGACAAGCCGGGCGCCGATCTCGATCGCATCCGCAGCGAGCTGTCGGTTCACGGCGTGACTTCCGAAGACTGGGGTGGCGACACACCATTCGTTCCGGTTTCGGCGAAGATGGGTACTGGCGTGGACGAGCTGCTTGAAGCCGTTCTGCTGCAGGCCGAAGTTCTCGAACTGAAAGCTACTCCATCGGCTCCTGGCCGTGGTGTCGTGGTTGAATCGCGTCTCGACAAGGGTCGTGGCCCGGTAGCAACCGTGCTGGTTCAGGACGGTACGCTGCGTCAAGGCGACATGGTCCTGGTCGGTTCGAACTACGGCCGTGTACGTGCCATGCTCGACGAGAACGGCAAGCCAATCAAGGAAGCCGGTCCATCCATCCCTGTCGAGATCCTCGGCCTGGACGGTACCCCGGACGCTGGCGACGAGATGAGCGTGGTTGCCGACGAGAAGAAAGCCCGTGAAGTGGCTCTGTTCCGTCAAGGCAAGTTCCGCGAAGTCAAACTGGCTCGCGCTCACGCCGGCAAGCTGGAAAATATCTTCGAAAACATGGGTCAGGCCGAGAAGAAGACGCTCAACATCGTCCTCAAATCCGACGTCCGTGGTTCGCTGGAAGCGTTGAACGGTGCCTTGAATGGCCTGGGCAACGACGAAGTACAAGTGCGCGTCGTGGGTGGCGGTGTCGGTGGTATCACCGAATCCGACGCCAACCTGGCACTGGCTTCCAACGCTGTACTGTTCGGCTTCAACGTGCGTGCCGATGCCGGCGCTCGCAAGATCGTCGAGCAGGAAGGTCTGGATATGCGTTACTACAACGTGATCTACGACATCATCGAAGACGTCAAGAAAGCCCTGACCGGCATGCTCGGCAGCGATGTTCGCGAGAACATCCTGGGTGTGGCCGAAGTGCGTGACGTGTTCCGTTCGCCGAAGTTTGGCGCGATCGCCGGTTGCATGGTGATCGAAGGTGTCGTGCACCGTAACCGTCCGATCCGTGTACTGCGTGAAGACATCGTTATCTTCGAAGGCGAGCTGGAATCCCTGCGCCGCTTCAAGGATGACGCTTCCGAAGTACGTGCCGGCATGGAATGCGGTATCGGCGTGAAGAGCTACAACGACGTCAAAGTCGGCGACAAGATCGAAGTCTTCGAGAAGGTTCAGGTTGCTCGCAGCCTCTGACTCGCGCACTTCAAGGGCCACGATGGGCCGTAGCATGCAAATGCACGGCACAGCGTCCGGACTCTAAACGCAACGCCCGGTCTGGCTTTTGTCAGGCCGGGCGTTTGCCGCTTTCAGACCTTGCGGGTTTCACCGCTGGGCAGTAACAGGTAACAAATCATGGCAAAAGAATACAGCCGTACCCAACGTATCGGCGATCAGATGCAGCGCGAGCTGGCGCAACTGATCCGTCGCGAAGTCAAAGACCCGCGCGTCGGCCTGGTCACCATCACCGCTGTGGAAGTGTCCCGTGACGTCGGTCACGCGAAGATTTTCATCACCGTGATGGGTCAGGACAACGCTGAAGACATCGCGCAAAGCATCAAGGTGCTCAATGCCGCCGCAGGCTTCCTGCGCATGCAGTTGGCCCGCGAAATGAAGCTGCGCAGCGTGCCGCAATTGCACTTCCACTACGACGAATCCGTCGTGCGTGGCGCGCATCTGTCGGCATTGATCGAGCGCGCCGTGGCTGAAGACAATCAGCACGTTGCCGCTCCAGCACCTGAAGACACCAAGGAGTAATTCGGTGGCTCAGGTCAAACGTATCCGTCGTAACGTCAGCGGCATCATCCTGCTCGACAAGCCGTTGGGGTTCACCTCCAACGCTGCCTTGCAGAAGGTGCGCTGGCTGCTCAATGCCGAGAAGGCCGGGCACACCGGCAGCCTCGATCCGTTGGCCACCGGCGTGTTGCCGCTGTGCTTCGGCGAGGCGACCAAGTTCTCGCAATACCTGCTCGATTCCGACAAGGGCTACGAGACCCTGGCGCAACTGGGCAAGACCACCACCACGGCCGATGCCGAAGGCGAGGTTTTGCAGGAGCGTCCGGTGACCGTTGGTCGCGCCGATGTCGAAGCGGTTCTGCCGAAATTTCGCGGGCAAATCAGTCAGATACCGCCGATGTACTCGGCACTCAAGCGTGATGGCCAGCCGCTGTACAAACTGGCACGTGCAGGCGAAGTAGTGGAGCGCGAACCGCGTTCTGTTACTATTGCGCGCTTGGAATTGCTGGCCTTCGAAGGCGATACTGCGCGGCTTGCGGTGGACTGCAGCAAGGGCACCTATATTCGTACCCTGGTGGAGGATATCGGTGAGCAACTCGGTTGTGGTGCGTACGTCGCAGAACTGCGCCGGACCCAGGCCGGGCCTTTCACCCTGGCGCAGACCGTGACCCTCGAAGAGCTGGAAGCGGTACATGCCGAAGGCGGCAACGAAGCGGTCGATCGCTTCCTGATGCCATCGGACAGCGGCCTGCAGGATTGGCCGTTGCTGCACTTCTCTGAAGCGAGCGCGTTCTACTGGCTCAACGGCCAGCCGGTACGTGCCCCGGATGCGCCGAAGTTCGGCATGGTGCGAGTACAGGATCACAATGGTCGTTTCATCGGTATCGGTGAAGTGAGCGAAGACGGGCGCATCGCGCCGCGTCGCTTGATTCGGTCAGAATGACCGGAACCGGTCTGCGTTAAGCGGGCCGGCGAGTGTGGCTGTTAACAGGCATGGTCACTACTCATTTATAGATACAGGGATTTGTCCCTGGCCTGTTGAAGCTGTTTCCCTGAAACAGTTTCCTGATAAGGAAGGATTGCCTCATGGCTCTCGACGTTCAAGAAAAAGCTCAAATCGTTGCTGACTACCAGCAAGCTGTTGGTGACACTGGTTCGCCAGAAGTGCAGGTTGCACTGCTGACCGCCAACATCAACAAACTGCAAGGTCACTTCAAGGCCAACGGTAAAGATCACCACTCCCGTCGTGGTCTGATCCGCATGGTTAACCAGCGTCGCAAGCTGCTGGACTACCTGAAAGGCAAGGACGTAAGCCGGTACGCCGCGCTGATCGCTCGCCTGGGTCTGCGTCGCTAATCAGCGATTGCGCTATGAGGTTGGTGGTCTGTCGGGCGTCAGCGGTTTTCCGCTGGCGTCTTGCAGGCTCCCAGCCTCAAGTTTTATCTGCAGCATGGCTTTACCTGTAGCACCCGGACAATTGCCATCGGGCCGATTCCCGAGATTGCCCAAGAATTCGCAAGAAACCGTTTCCCCCAAGAGCCACAAAGAAGGTAGGACACCGTGAACCCGGTAATCAAAAAATTCCAGTTCGGTCAATCGACCGTTACCCTCGAGACAGGCCGTATCGCCCGTCAGGCCTCCGGCGCAGTATTGGTCACCGTTGACGACGACGTCAGCGTGTTGGTGACTGTTGTCGGTGCAAAGCAAGCCGATCCGGGCAAGGGCTTCTTCCCTCTGTCCGTTCATTACCAGGAAAAGACTTACGCTGCCGGTAAGATCCCTGGCGGTTTCTTCAAGCGTGAAGGCCGTCCTTCCGAGAAAGAAACCCTGACTTCCCGACTGATCGACCGTCCGATCCGTCCGCTGTTCCCAGAAGGCTTCATGAACGAAGTGCAGGTTGTCTGCACCGTCGTTTCCACCAGCAAGAAGACCGATCCGGACATCGCTGCGATGATCGGTACCTCGGCTGCCCTGGCCATTTCGGGCATTCCGTTCGACGGCCCGATCGGCGCCGCTCGCGTGGCTTTCCACGAAAGCACCGGCTACCTGCTGAACCCGACTTACGAGCAGCAGGCCGCTTCGAGCCTGGACATGGTCGTTGCCGGTACTTCCGACGCCGTGCTGATGGTTGAATCGGAAGCCAAAGAGCTGACCGAAGACCAGATGCTGGGCGCGGTACTGTTCGCTCACGACGAATTCCAGGTTGTGATCAACGCAGTTAAAGAACTGGCTGCCGAAACCGCCAAGCCAACCTGGAACTGGGCTCCTGCGCCAGAAGCCACCGAACTGCTGGGCGCTATCCGTGCCGAGTTCGGCGAAGCGATCTCCCAGGCTTACACCATCACCATCAAGGCCGACCGTTACGCTCGCCTGGGTGAGCTGAAGGACCAGGTGGTTGCCAAGCTGTCCGGTGAAGAAGGCCAGCCAAGCGCTGCTGAAGTCAAAGCAGCCTTCGGCGAAATCGAATACCGCACCGTTCGCGAAAATATCGTTAACGGCAAGCCACGTATCGACGGTCGCGACACCAAGACTGTACGTCCGCTGAACATCGAAGTTGGCGTTCTGCCGAAGACTCACGGTTCGGCACTGTTCACCCGTGGCGAAACCCAGGCGCTGGTTGTGGCAACACTGGGCACCGCCCGTGACGCGCAACTGCTGGACACCCTGGAAGGCGAAAAGAAAGACCCGTTCATGTTGCACTACAACTTCCCGCCGTTCTCGGTAGGCGAGTGTGGTCGCATGGGTGGCGCCGGTCGTCGCGAAATCGGTCACGGCCGTCTGGCCCGTCGTTCGGTTTCGGCCATGCTGCCAGCCGCTGACGTGTTCCCGTACACCATCCGCGTGGTGTCGGAAATCACCGAATCCAACGGTTCGAGCTCGATGGCTTCCGTGTGCGGTGCTTCCCTGGCACTGATGGACGCTGGTGTACCGATGAAAGCACCGGTGGCCGGTATCGCCATGGGTCTGGTTAAAGAAGGCGAGAAGTTCGCCGTCCTGACCGACATCCTCGGCGACGAAGATCACCTGGGCGACATGGACTTCAAGGTAGCCGGTACCGCCAAAGGCGTGACTGCGCTGCAGATGGACATCAAGATCAAGGGCATCACCGAAGAGATCATGGAAATCGCTCTGGGCCAGGCCCTTGAAGCGCGCCTGAACATCCTCGGCCAGATGAACCAGATCATTGGCCAGTCGCGTACCGAACTGTCGGCCAACGCTCCGACCATGATCGCGATGAAGATCGACACCGACAAAATCCGTGACGTTATCGGTAAAGGTGGCGCGACCATCCGTGCGATCTGCGAAGAAACCAAGGCTTCGATCGACATCGAAGACGACGGTTCGATCAAGATCTTCGGCGAAACCAAGGATGCTGCAGAAGCTGCTCGTCAGCGCGTTCTGAGCATCACTGCAGAAGCCGAGATCGGCAAGATCTACGTCGGCAAGGTTGAGCGCATCGTCGACTTCGGCGCATTCGTAAACATCCTGCCGGGCAAGGACGGTCTGGTGCACATCTCGATGCTGAGCGACGCTCGCGTTGAGAAAGTGACCGACATCCTGAAGGAAGGCCAGGAAGTGGAAGTGCTGGTACTGGACGTGGACAACCGCGGCCGTATCAAGCTGTCCATCAAAGACGTGGCAGCTGCCAAGGCTTCGGGCGTTTAATCACCCCAACGCTTTAGCGCAATGAAGATGCCCCCGCCGTGCAAACGGCGGGGGCATTTTTTATCTGAAATAAAGAAATGGTGGCGAGGGGATTTATCCCCGTTCGGCTGCGAAGCAGTCGTAAAACCAGACACTGCCGACCGCCTGAAACACCGAGGTGCCAGATTCACGGCCGCTTCGCAGCCCAACGGGGATAAATCCCCTCGCCACAAATGTGGTTCTCAAAAGAAAACCATCAGACAACCCACAAATTTGCCGCAGCTCGAGACCGGTGCTAGGTTTAGCCCACCGCCCGTGTAGCTCAGCCGGTAGAGCAGCGCACTCGTAACGCGAAGGTCGCAGGTTCGATTCCTGTCTCGGGCAAAAAATTTTCGCCTTCGGTTTTATGCGTGGTGTTGGAGGTATTCGTTCAGTGCTTGACGTGTCAGATCATTCAACGACACATTTTGACGGGTTGCCGCCAGAGCCGCTGCTAAATGCAGATCGTGACCTATGCGAACATTGAACGATCCTTTGCATGGGATTTCAGGCTTCTGCCCGAGCTGCTGACAGGTTTGTAAATAGTCATCTACCGCCTCGCGAAAGGCTGCTTCCAGTTCAGCCACCGTTTGTCCTTCATAATTAACCAGCGCCCTGATGAAAAGGAGTTTTCCGAACAGGCACTTATCTTCCGTGCTCGCCTCGATAGAGCCAACATAGCCTTTGTAGTGCAGCTGGGAACTCATTGAATCAGGCCTCCTTTTTTCAGTTGCTCGATAATCTGGCGTCTTGCGTATGTTTTGATTTCATTTCCGGGATGGGGCTTGTGCAGGTTGATCAATGCGTTCGGATCCCCATTGTCGAATTTGATCCTGCTACCGGATCCTTCCAGCTGAGAGTAACCAAGACGACCTAACAGAGTGACAAGCTCGGACCAAGTGAATGCGCTGTGCCCGTTGATTAGCTTGGCGAGAAGTTTTTCAGTCTTTGACATGCTGGCCTATGATTGCAACTGAATATAGTTGCCTGTTTTTGGGCGGTCAATGTGAAGGTTTCGTTCGCCTCGACTATCAAAGGCGATGGCGAGGATTTATACGCAGTGAATTTCGCGCATGGAAACAGGAAACTGTAACCAAGCGCATACCACCCTTCATTTCATTCCCCCGGTTGCACTGGCTTGCGTCTCTGTTAGGATTCCTTCGTACCAGACAAGCAAGCACCGTTGTTTTCAGATGATCCACGAATGGTCCTGAAGGCCAGGAAAACCCGATTTTCCAATGGCTTCCTGCGTCAGAGAGATCCTTGATGATCCAGATCCATCCTCCATTCCTAAGATCAGCGAGAACCCCATGACTGAATTGACCCAAGAGCAACGCCACGAACAAGCGCTGGAAAAATACCTTCTGGATGTGCCGGAACTGAAGGATGAGATCAAGGACCTGAGTCCCGATGATCAGAAAGACCAGATCCAGTGGGCCTTCGAAGACGAAGCCGAAGCGCAGGGCTTGCAGCCGTGGGAGCTGACCCTCAAGTACACGAGCACGCCGGAGGAATTCGAGGCGCAGCGCCTCGTGCTGCACAAGGAAGCGGCGGAAGTCTTGGGTGTCGAGTGGGAAGAGTACTGCGAGATGAATAATCTCGTCGTATAAGAGCAGCTGCGAGCTTCTAGCTACAAGCTGCAAGTCAAAGCAGAGTCGCTTGGCTTGTAGCTTGTAGCTTGTAGCTTGCCGCTGCGTTTAGAGGCTCAAGCGCATCGACAGATCCACCGCTTTGACATCCTTGGTCATCGCACCAATCGAAATGTAATCCACGCCCGTTTCGGCGATCGGCAGCAGCGTGCTTTCGTTGATGCCGCCGCTGGCTTCCAGTTTCGCTTTGCCGGCGGTCAGGCGTACGGCTTCGCGCATGTCATCCAGGCTCAGTTCGTCGAGCATGATGATGTCGGCGCCCGCTGCCAGCGCTTGCTTCAGCTCTTCAAGACTTTCCACTTCGATCTCCACCGGTTTGCCCGGGGCGATCTTGTGTGCGGCGGCCACGGCTTCGGCGATGCCACCAGTGGCGGCGATGTGGTTTTCCTTGATCAGGAAGGCGTCGTAGAGACCGATGCGATGGTTGTGGCAGCCGCCGCAGGTTACGGCGTATTTCTGTGCCAGACGCAGGCCGGGCAGGGTTTTGCGGGTGTCGAGCAACTTGACCTGCGTCTCGCCGACGAAGTCTGCCAGGTACTGCGCGCGCGTCGCCACGCCGGACAGCAACTGCAGGAAGTTCAGCGCGCTGCGTTCACCGGTCAGCAGTGAGCGCGCCGGGCCTTCCAGATGAAACAGCGGCTGATTGGCTTTGACCCGCTGGCCGTCGACCACTTGCCAATGCACCGCCACACGCGGATCGAGCTGGCGAAACACCGCATCGACCCATGCGGTGCCGCAGATGACGGCGTCGTCACGGGTGATGATGGTGGCTTTGGCCAGGCGTTCGGCCGGGATCAGTTGCGCGGTGATGTCGCCGCTGCCGACGTCTTCGAGCAACGCACGGCGCACGTTGTTTTCGATTTCGGCGGTCAGATCGGCGAGACGTAGATTCGGCATAACGGACTCCACAAACAAAGTGGTTCGATTATAGGGGCAGGGCGCGAGCCAACCCAAGGCGAGAACGTGCGTGCCTGGCGCATCTGGTCGATTTTCCTGCGCTGAGTGCGAGGTGTATGGCGTATAGGGGAAACCCTGAGGCCTATAGCATCGCCGGCCTCTTTTGCCAGATAATCCGCCTTGTATTTGACGTCATGGCTTTGACGAACGACTCCGCTGGGGCAGTGTCGAAAGCGACGAACCGAATCACCGTTCCAGGAGGCTTGGATGCGCAACGACGGGAAAGTGGTGCCTTTGCACCGGGCGACTGCCGATTTGGCGGACCACTCGCCGCTTGCCCGCTTGCCGGTGATTCTGCTGCAGGTTCGCGACAAGGCTGCGCAGCAGCTGCGCCACGATTTGCAGGAGCTGTTCGATAACGCCGACGACACGCTGTTCGAAATGGCCGACCGGGCGCGCAACGACGTCGATCAGAACATCTTTTTCGAAGCCATGCGCGACCTGCGCCTCAAGCGCAAGAATATCGAGCGCGGCTTTCTTGAACTGTTCTTTGAAGCCTTCGCCGGCCTTACCCAATACGACCCCGCCGCCAACACTCTGCCACGCACGCCGGTGGTCGAAGAGTCGGCGCCGCGCACCGATGCCATGGAGCGTACCGTGGCCGTGCAGACCATGGTCAGTCGCGTGCTCAAGCGCGACGGCTTCGCTCTCGATCAACTGACCGCACGCTTCAGCTCGATGCTCGGCAAGCGTCTGGACGATCAGCACAACCCGCTGAGTCCGGCGATGCTCTGCGAATATTTCCTGCAGGCCGGGCGTAACCTCGGCGTCGAGATCAAGGTCAAGCTGATCCTGCTCAAACTGTTCGAACGCTATGTGCTGGCTGACACCGAGCAGCTGTATGGCGAGGCCAATCAGCTGTTGCTCGCGACCGGCGTGTTGCCACATCTGAAGCCCGCCGTGGCTCGTCGCATGGTCGAGCCTGCGGACAGCGACACATTGATTGAAGATCTCGACGAGCCGCCAGCGGACGAAGGCATCGAGGAAGTGTTCGCCGCGATGCAGCAATTGCTCGCCCAGGTCCGCGGCCGCGTCACACCGACCCTGGAGCCCGGCGCCCCGGCGCATCCGATCAACACCCGCGACCTGTTGCGTTTGTTGTCGCACTTGCAGCAATACGTACCGGCGCTGGAGGCTCAGGAAGATTTCGATCTGCGCCATCAGCTCGAGCAACTGCTGACCCGGGTCAGCGTCAGAAGTGGCCGCTCCCGTGTCGTCGCGCCTGCAGACGAAGACGTGATCAACCTGATCGCCATGGTCTTCGACTGTATCCTCGATGATCGCAACGTGCCTGATGCGCTTAAGGCGCTGATTGCCCGATTGCAGATTCCGATGCTCAAGGTCGCCGTGCTGGACAAGAGTTTCTTCAGCCGCAGCACGCACCCGGCGCGGCGCCTGCTCAACGAAATCGCCGAGGCCGCAATGGGCTGGAGCGATTGCGACGGCGCTGAGCGCGACAGCCTCTACGTGCGCATCGAGCAAGTGGTGCAACGCTTGCTGAGCGAGTTTGTCGACGACCCGGCGATCTTCTCCGAACTGCTCGCCGACTTCCTCGCCTTCACTCAGGAAGAACGCCGTCGCACTGAACTGCTGGAACAACGCTTGCGGGACGCCGAGGAAGGCCGGGCGAGGGCCGAGCTGGCTCAGCGGCGTGTCGCGCAGGCGTTGCAACAGGCGCTACTGGGCAAAGTGCTGCCGGCGACGGTGGTGAGTTTCGTCCAGCAGGCCTGGAGCAAAGTGCTGTTGCTGACCTGCCTCAAGCATGGCGATCAGTCTGCCGAATGGCACGCCGACGTGCAGACCATGGAACAGTTGGTCTGGAGCGTGCAGCGCCATGACGACGGCGAATCCAGCCTGCGCCTGCTGGCACTGGTCCCGGGTTTGCTCAAGTCACTGCGCGATGGCCTGAGCAGCACCGCGTTCGACCCGTTTGCCACCAGCGAATTTTTCAGTGAGCTGGAGGCTCTGCACGTACGCGTGCTGGAACGTTCCGACGATGCCGAGCACAGCGCCATGCCGCTGATGGAAGTCACGCCCGAGGTCTTGCAGCACAGTGCCGACCAGGCAGCAGCCACCCCGGCGCCGCGCCTGGCGCAAGACGCTGCCGGTCTGTCTCAGGTCGAGCAGTTGCGTGTGGGCCACTGGGTGGTGTTCGACGCAGACGACGAACAGAGCTTGCGTTGCAAACTCGCCGCGATCATCGAAGAGACCGGCAAATATGTCTTCGTCGACCGCACCGGGACGAAGGTGCTGGAGCACAGCCGCACCGACCTCGCCTTGGCTTTCAGCCGTGGCGCCGCGCGTGCGCTGGATGACACCTTGCTGTTCGACCGCGCACTGGAATCGGTGCTGGGCGACCTGCGGCGACTCAATCGCGGCAAGTGATCGCGCGGCGGGGGCGGATCGCGGCATACTGGGCGCCCACATGGTCGGCGTTGAAGGAATCGGTATGCAGTTGGATCCCGCGAGCGGGTGGTGTCATGGCGTGCAGATCTGCCCGTCGCCCAACTTCAATGAGCGCCCGGCGGGCGAAGTGTCCCTGTTGGTCATCCACAACATCAGCCTGCCGCCGGCGCAATTCGCCACGGGCAAGGTGCAGGAATTTTTCCAGAATCGTCTGGATGTCACCGAACACCCGTACTTTGCAGGCATCGCTGACCTGCGCGTCTCGGCGCATTTTCTGATCGAACGTGACGGCAAGGTCACCCAGTTTGTCTCTTGTCTTGCGCGGGCGTGGCATGCAGGCGTTTCAGTGTTCGAGGGTCGTGAAACCTGTAACGATTTTTCCGTCGGCATCGAGCTGGAAGGCACCGATGATCTGCCGTTCACCGACGAGCAATATCGCGCGTTGACTGCGCTGACCCGGCAGTTGCAGAAACGTTTTCCGGCGATCACCGCTCAGCGTATCTGTGGCCACAGCGATATCGCTCCGGGGCGCAAGACCGATCCGGGACCAGCATTCGACTGGGCACGCTACCGCGCAGCCCTGGCAAAAGAGGAAGGACAATGAGTTTTCTGGTGTTACTGCTGGCGGTGTGGATCGAGAAGTTTTCGGCCCTGCGCCATCGGCTTCAACGCGACGGCGGATGGATCCGCGAACTGCACAAACTCGAAAACAGCAAACGGCTGGCCAGGCAACCGTGGCTGGTGCTGACGATTCTGGTGCTGTGCCCGGTGGCGTTGCTGGCGCTGTTGCTGCTGGTGCTGGAACCGGTGGCGTACGGTCTGCTGGCGCTGCCGGTGCATTTGCTGGTGGTGATTTACAGCCTCGGGCGTGGCGACCTGCTCGGCGGCCTCGGACCGTTCCGCGACGCCTGGCGCCGTGAGGATCTGCAAGCGGCGGCCCACGTGGCCAAGCGCGACCTGGACATCTGCGCCGACAGCGGCGAGCAATTGCTTGAACAAGTGCAGGGGCATCTGCTGTGGCAGGCCTATCAGAGTTTTTTTGCGGTGATCTTCTGGTACTTCCTCCTCGGTCCGGTGGCGGCATTGGCCTATCGCTTGCTGGCGCTGGCCGAAGAGCACGGCAGCAATCCGGCGCTGGTCGAGCGTGCTGCGCAGTTGCGTCATGCCTTCGATTGGGTGCCGGTGCGTTTGCTGGCGGCGAGTCTGGCCTTGGTCGGCAACTTCGTCGCGGTCAGCCGGGTGATGCTGCATGAGCTGCTGAACTGGAACATCAGCGCTGCGCAGTTGATCAACAAGGTCGGCCTGGCAGCCGGGGAAGTTCCACCGCCAGTGGTCGGCCCGGACGGCATCAACACCCTCGATTGCCTGTGGGAACTGCTGCTGCGCGCGGCGGTGCTGTGGTATGCCGGGTTTGCCTTGTGGACGGTTCTGGTTCACTGATAAGCCAGCGTGAAACTCATTGTGGCGAGGGGATTTATCCCCGATGGGCTGCGTCGCAGCCCTGAAAACCCTGTTCCACCATGCATCAGTAACCATAAGTTACAAAACCTCCCGCCGATTTACGCTATACAGAGATAGCGCCCGATAGTGGCTATCTGCTGTCGTCCCGCGCCTGCCAATAAAAACAAGAAAAACCAAGGGAGACTTCCAGTGAAGAGCTTGCTCTATCCCGCCGTCTCGCTGATGAACCGTCTGAGCTTCGGCATGAAGTTCAGCCTGATCAGCGTGCTGTTCCTGGTGCCGATGCTGGTGACCAATTTCTATCTGGTACGCGACTCCTATCGCGAATTTCAGGGCACCCGCGTCGAACTGCAAAGTCTCGACCTGCTGGGCAGCAGCCTGACCCTGCGTCGGGATCTGGAGACCCTGAACAATCTGGTGCAGATCGATGTCACCCTCGGCCAGTCCGGCAAGGCCGGCAATGTCGAAGCGCAGATCCAGACGCTGGAGCAGGCTGTGCTCGCGCGCCTCGAAGGGCTGACGGCGATGACCGAAGATCCCGAGCAGATCAAGCAGTTCGAGGCCAAGCGCGATGAAATGATCGCCGCGTTCAAGGCCCAGCAGGCGGAGACTTCGCTGCAAAGCAAAAGCGCGTTGATCGGCAAGTTGCTGGCCAATGCGCAGATTTTCAGCCAGATCATCACCAGTCAGGCCGGGTTGAGCCGCGACAACCAGAGCGACATTCGTCAGCTCAGCGAACTGGTCACGCTGATTACCCCTAGCGTCACGCAAACTCTCGGCGAAGGCCGGGCGATGGGCTCGTATTCGTTGGGCCAGGGCTTTCTCAACAGTTCCTCGAGCACGCGTTTTGACGAGCTGCTGGTGCAGATCGAAAAACTCCAGGCCGAGTACGCCCTGAAACTGCAAGACGCCCTCGGCTCCAGCAACGCCGCACGCGAATCCCTCAGTGCCCAGGCTGACACCAGCAAGGCCTCGCTGAAGCAGGCCAGCGAGCTGTTTGAAGAACAAGTGGTGATGGCCGACACCCTCGATGCGCCGTGGCAGGCATTCTACGATCAGGTCACCGGGCTGATGGAAAACACCTACCAGCTCAATCAGGCCACGCTGAAATTCCTCGACAACCAGTTGCAGCAGCGTCTGGCACAGAACCGCACGCACATGATTCTGCAAGCCTCGGCGCTGTCGGTGGTGTTCGTGCTGATTTTCTATCTTTATGGCGGTTTCTACGCCTCGACCCGCACCACCCTGAAAAGCCTGGGCGCGATGATGGACAAGGTCGCGGCCGGTGACATGACCGTCAACTTCAAGGCCAGCAGCCGCGATGAACTGGGCGAGTTGGGCGAGGTGTTCAACGGCACGGTGAAGAAGATTCACGACTTGATCGAACGTGTCGGGCATACCGTCGGCGAGGTCGAGCGCCAGGCCGTGCAGGTCGAAAGCGTCTCGGCGCAGAGCAATCAGGCTGTCGCTGGGCAGCGCTCGCAGATCGAACAAGTGGCGACGGCGATGAACCAGATGTCGGCGACCTCAATGGAAGTCGCGCGCAGTGCCGCCGCTGCGGTGAGCAGCGCCCACAGCGTCAATGACGAAACACTCAGCGGGCGCGGCCTGGTGGAATCGCAACAGGGCAGCATTGCCGCACTGGCCAGCGAAATCGACCAGTCGGTGCTGGTGATCAATCAACTGGCCAGCGACAGCCAGTCGATCAGCCGTGTGCTTGAGGTGATCAAGAGCATCGCCGAACAGACCAACCTGCTGGCGCTCAACGCCGCTATCGAAGCCGCGCGGGCCGGCGAGCAGGGGCGCGGTTTTGCCGTGGTCGCAGATGAAGTGCGCACGTTGGCCAAGCGTACCCAGCAATCGACCGAAGAAATCGAGCAGATGATCGCCAAACTGCATGGCGGCGTCGGCGCGGCGGTGAAGGCCATGGGCGTCAGCCATCAGATGGCCAATGGCACGGTGGGCCAGTCGGAAAAAGTCCAGCAGGCGCTGGAGAACATTCTTGGCGCGGTGGGCATGATTGTCGACCAGAACCAGCAAATCGCCGCTGCCGTCGAACAGCAGACCGCCGTGGCCCATGACATCGACCAGAACATCGTCGAGATCAATCGCGCTGGCGAACGCACAGCACAAGGTGCACACCAGACCGAAGATGCCAGCCGTGCGCTGTCGGCGCAGGTGGTTGAGCTCAAACAGCTGATCAGTGCGTTTCGTGTCTGAAAGGCTGGAACCGGATCAAAAATGTGGGAGCGAGGCTGCTCGCGAAGACGGCGGGTCAGGCACTGACGATGTCACTGACAGATTGCTTTCGCGAGCAGGCTCGCTCCCACAGGGGACGGCGGTGTTACCAGCCGAAGACTTCGCAGCAGTTGGCGGTGCTGGCGTTGGCCAGTTGTTCAGGCGTGATATTCATCAGCTCGGCCAGCGCCGCACAAATCGCCGGCAGATGCGCCGGGCTGTTGCGCTGGCCGGGGAACATGGCGGGGGCCATGTCCGGTGAGTCGGTTTCCAGTACCACTGATTGCAGCGGCAGTTCCGGCAGCACCCGATGCATGCGCAGCGCCTGCGGCCAGGTCGGTGCGCCGCCAAGACCCAGTTTGAAACCGAGCTTGAGGTATTCCCGCGCTTCTTCGCGGCTGCCGGCGAAGGCGTGGATGATGCCGGCGCGTTTGAGTTTGAAGCGCTTGAGCGTGGCGATCACCGCTGCGTGGCTGCGGCGTACGTGGATCAGCGCCGGCAACCCGAAGTCCGCGGCCAGTTGCAGCTGCGCTTCGAACAACGCCTGTTGCTGTTCGCGATCGAGGTTTTCGATGAAGTAATCCAGGCCGATCTCGCCCACCGCACACAACTGCCGATGTCCGCGCAACCGCGTCAGCCAGTCCCCCAGCGCGCTCAAATCTTCGGGGCGATGCTGATCGAGAAACACCGGGTGCAATCCGAACGCCGCGTACAGGTCGGCATCGCTCTGCACCAGATCCCAGACCCGTTGCCAGTTGCCCTGATGCACGCCCAGCACGACGATGCGCCGCACGCCGAGGGCACGGCTTTCGGCCAGCAGCGCCGCGCGATCGGCATCGAAGTCGGGGAAGTCGAGGTGGGTGTGGCTGTCGATCAGCTCCACGATTCAGTCCCGATGAATACGCTGCTTGAAGGTCCGCGCGATGGCTTGCACGCCCGGTTGGTAGTCGTCCTGCTCGACCGCGGCCAGGGCCAGTTCCAGCGCCTTGTCGGCGATCAACTGGTGTTGCTGGGACATGGCGTTGACCGGCAGCGGCAGGAAATCCAGCAACTGCGTGTCGCCGAACGTGCCCAGGCGCAGCGGCCGCGATTTCAGCGGGAAATCATGCAGCGCATCGAACACGCCTTGCAGCAGCACGTAGGAGGTGGTCACCAGCGCGTCAGGCAAATGCCCCAGACGCTGCAGGAGTTCTTCCATCAGTTGCTTGCCGCACTCACGGCTGAACGACTCGGCGTGCTCGACCAGCACCTCACCTTTGAAATCTTTGAGAGCCTCGCGGAAGCCGGCGGCACGTTCCTGGCTGATGCTCAGCTCCGGGCGGGCGCCGAGCAGCACGATCTGCTTGGGCTGCGGATCGAGCAGGCTCTGGGTCAGATGTAGGCTGGCCTCGCGGTCGTCGCTGATCACCGAGCAGAAATGCTCCGGCTCCATGACCCGGTCGATGGCGATGATCGGCAGACCCTTGGCCTGCAACTGCCGATAGCTGTCATCACCGGCCGGCAGGCAACTGGCGACGATCAGCGCATCGCAGCGACGCGCGCGGAACAGTTGCAGCAACTGGCGCTCGCTGTCCGGCGCATCGTCGGAGCTGGCGATCAGCAATTGATAACCGCGCGCCCGTGCGCCTTGTTCGAGCAACTTGGCGATCCGCGCGTAACTGGGGTTTTCCAGATCCGGCAGGATAAAACCCAGGGTGCGCGTATGCCGACTGCGCAGGCCGGCCGCTTGCGGATTGGGCGTGAAGCCGTGCAGATCGACCACCGCGCGCACGCGCTCGACGGTCGCGTTGCTGATGCGTTGCTGTTCGGCCTTGCCGTTGATGACGTAGCTGGCGGTGGTGACGGAGACGCCGGCCAACCGCGCGATATCACTGAGTTTCAACCCGGTATTTCCTTGTTTTTTCGAGCATGCCGCGACATTTTCGCCAATCCTACCCGATAAGGGCAGTCGATTTATTGCCTGGGCAGATCCGACCAGTTGGACTTCAAGGATGAGACATTATCGAGTAACGTGCCGATCAATCTAGATTAAACGTTTCAGCAAGCGTATTTTCTACGTTTTAGACGCCTTTGGCCGGTCCTGCCGTGAAACCGCCAAAACTGCCGCTGAAAAGCGCGGCAGAGCGCCTAAGCTGTGAACCATTCAAAACAATACCTGGCGTTGAACTGCGCCAAAAAGGAGATCGCATGCTCGAGCTCACTATAGAGCAGATATCCATGGGCCAGTCGGCCGTGGATAAACCCGCTGCCCTGCAATTGCTGGCCAGTCATCTGGTCGCCGATGGTCTGGTAGCTGACGGCTACCTCGCCGGCCTGCAGGCCCGGGAAGCCCAGGGCTCGACCTTTCTCGGTCAAGGCATCGCCATTCCCCACGGTACCCCGGAAACCCGCGATCAGGTATTCACCACCGGCGTGCGCCTGATGCAGTTTCCCGACGGCGTCGACTGGGGCGATGGCCAGATCGTTTATCTGGCGATCGGCATCGCGGCGAAATCCGACGAACACCTGCGCCTGCTGCAACTGCTGACCCGCGCCCTCGGCGAGACCGATCTGGGCCAGGCCTTGCGTCGCGCCAGCTCCCCCGAAGCGCTGCTTAAACTGTTGCAAGGCGCGCCGCAGGAACTGGCGCTGGATGCGCAGATGATCGGCCTCGGCGTGTCGGCCGACGATTTCGAAGAACTGGTCTGGCGCGGCGCACGTCTGCTGCGTCAGGCCGATTGTGTGAGCAACGGCTTTGCCGGCGTGTTGCAGCAAGTCGAAGCGCTGCCACTGGGCGATGGCCTGTGGTGGCTGCACAGCGAGCAGACCGTGAAGCGTCCGGGACTGGCGTTCGTCACCCCGGACAAACCGATGCGCTACCTCGGCCAGCCGCTCAGCGGACTGTTCTGCCTCGCCAGTCTGGGCGAAGCGCATCAGGCGTTGCTCGAGCGTTTGTGCGCGTTGCTGATCGAAGGTCGCGGCCACGAACTCGGCCGCGCCACCAGCAGCCGCAAAGTCCTCGAAGTGCTTGGCGGTGAACTGCCGGCCGACTGGCCGAGTGCACGTATTGCCCTGGCCAACGCCCATGGTCTGCACGCACGACCAGCGAAGATTCTTGCGCAACTGGCGAAGAGTTTTGACGGCGAAATCCGTGTGCGCATCGTCGACAGCCAGGACAGCGCCGTGTCGGTGAAGAGCCTGAGCAAACTGCTCAGTCTCGGTGCCCGCCGCGGTCAGGTGCTGGAGCTGATCGCCGAGCCGAGCATCGCCGCCGATGCCTTGCCGGCCCTGCTCGCGGCGATTGAAGAAGGCCTCGGTGAGGAAGTCGAGCCGCTGCCGGCCGTGAGTCAGCAGCGCGAAGTGATCGCCGACATCGCCGAAGTATTGATCGCGCCGGCCTCCGGCAGCCTGTTGCAGGCGATTCCTGCCGCACCGGGCATCGCCATCGGCCCTGCGCACATTCAGGTGCTGCAAGCCATCGATTACCCGTTGCGCGGCGAATCTGCCGCGATCGAGCGCGAGCGCCTCAAGCAAGCGCTGAGCGACGTGCGCCGCGACATCCAGGGCTTGATCGAACGCAGCAAGGCCAAGGCAATTCGGGAGATTTTCATCACTCACCAAGAAATGCTCGACGACCCGGATCTGACCGACGAAGTCGACACCCGCCTCAAGCAAGGTGAAAGCGCCGAAGCGGCGTGGATGGCAGTGATCGAAGCCGCCGCCAAACAGCAGGAATCGCTGCAAGACGCTTTGCTCGCCGAGCGCGCCGCCGATCTGCGTGACATCGGTCGTCGCGTGCTGGCGCAATTGTGTGGCGTGCACACCGCGAACGAACCTGAGCAACCGTACATTCTGGTGATGGACGAAGTCGGCCCGTCCGATGTCGCGCGCCTGGATCCTGCGCGAGTGGCGGGGATTCTCACCGCGCGCGGCGGTGCTACCGCGCACAGCGCCATCGTCGCCCGCGCGCTCGGTATTCCAGCACTGGTCGGCGCGGGTGCAGCGGTGCTGTTGCTCGAGCCGGGCACGCCGCTGTTGCTCGACGGTCAGCGTGGCCGTCTGCATGTCGACGCCGATGCCGCGACCCTCAAGCGTGCCGCTGAAGAGCGCGACACCCGCGAGCAACGCCTGAAGATCGCCGCCGAACAACGCCATCAACCGGCACACACCACCGACGGCCACGCCGTCGAAGTGTTCGCCAACATCGGCGAAAGCGCAGGCGTGACCAGCGCGGTGGAGCAGGGCGCTGAAGGCATTGGTCTGCTGCGCACCGAACTGATTTTCATGGCCCACCCGCAGGCACCGGACGAGGCAACCCAGGAAGCCGAATACCGTCGCGTCCTCGATGGTCTGGCTGGACGGCCGCTGGTGGTGCGCACGCTCGATGTCGGCGGCGACAAACCGCTGACGTATTGGCCGATCGCCAAGGAAGAAAACCCGTTCCTCGGCGTGCGCGGCATCCGCCTGACCCTGCAGCGGCCGCAGATCATGGAAGCGCAACTGCGCGCCTTGCTGCGCTCGGCCGACAACCGTCCGCTGCGGATCATGTTCCCGATGGTCGGCAGCGTCGAAGAATGGCGCCAGGCCCGCGACATGACCGAACGCCTGCGTCTGGAAATTCCAGTCGCCGACCTGCAATTGGGGATCATGATCGAGGTGCCGTCGGCCGCGTTGCTTGCGCCAGTGCTGGCCAAGGAAGTCGACTTCTTCAGCGTCGGCACCAACGACCTGACCCAATACACCCTGGCCATCGACCGTGGTCACCCGACCCTGTCTGCTCAAGCGGACGGCTTGCACCCGGCGGTCCTGCAACTGATCGACATCACCGTGCGCGCCGCCCATGCCCATGGCAAATGGGTGGGCGTCTGCGGCGAACTGGCGGCAGATCCGCTGGCGGTGCCGGTGCTGGTCGGCCTCGGTGTCGACGAACTCAGCGTGTCCGGGCGCAGCATTGCCGAAGTCAAGGCGCGCATCCGTGAACTCAGCCTGCCCCAGGCGCAAACCCTCGCTCAACAGGCCCTGGCCGTGGGCAGCGCGAATGAAGTACGCGCATTAGTGGAGGCCCTGTAAATGGCCAAGATTCTCACCCTGACCCTCAACCCGGCTCTCGACCTCACCGTCGAGCTGTCACGGCTGGATGCCGGTCAGGTCAATCGCAGCGAGGAGATGCACACCCACGCTGCGGGCAAAGGCGTCAACGTCGCCCAGGTGCTGGCGGATCTCGGCCATCAGGTCACCGTCAGCGGCTTTCTCGGCGAAGACAATCAGCAAGCGTTCGAAACCCTGTTCGCCAAGCGCGGTTTCGTCGACGCGTTCATCCGCGTGCCGGGCGAGACGCGCAGCAACATCAAAGTCGCCGAACAGGACGGGCGCATCACCGACATCAACGGGCCTGGCCCGGTGGTTGATGCAACGGCGCAGCAAGCCTTGCTTGATCGCTTGCAGCAGATCGCACCGGGGCACGATGCCGTCGTGGTCGCCGGCAGTCTGCCGCGTGGCGTCACGGCGCAGTGGTTGCGCGAGCTGATTGAAAGGTTGAACGCGCTCGGCTTGAAAGTCGCTCTCGACTCCAGCGGCGAAGCCTTGCGCGCCGCGTTGCAGGCCAGCCCCTGGCTGATCAAACCGAACACCGAAGAATTGGCCCACGCACTTGGCTGCGAAGTGGTGTCGCCGATCGCCGAAGCACAAGTCGCCGCAAGTTTGCACGGCCAAGGCATCGAGCACGTGGTGATCTCCCACGGCGCTGACGGGGTCAACTGGTTCAGTGTCGGCTCGGCCCTGCATGCCTCGCCGCCGAAAGTCAGCGTGGCCAGCACGGTCGGTGCCGGCGATTCCTTGCTGGCCGGCATGCTCCACGGTCTGCTTGGCGCCGACACCCCCGAGCAAACCCTGCGCACCGCCACCGCGATTGCGGCGATGGCGGTGACCCAGATCGGTTTTGGCATCAACGACGCTGCGCAACTGGCGCAGCTCGAACAGGGCGTGCGCGTGCGTCCCCTGACAGAACAATAAGAGGGTTTGTGATGAAGTTAGCCATTGTTACGGCTTGCCCGAACGGCATGGTCACCAGTGTGCTGTGCGCGCGTCTGCTCGATGCAGCGGCGCAGCGTCAGGGCTGGAGCACCAGCGTTGAAGTGGTCGATCCGGCGCACCCGGAACGCGAATTGTCGGCGGCGACCATCGAAGCCGCCGAGTGGGTCTTGCTGGTCACCACTGGCGCGGTGGACATGAGTCGCTTCGTCGGCAAGCGCGTGTTCCAGATCGCTCCGGCGCAGGCCTTGCAGGATGTCGAAGCGGTGCTGCGTCGCGGTGCTGAAGAAGCCGAAGTCTACGTCGCCAGCGCAGTCGAACCGGCGATCGATACGCCCCGTGCGCCGCGCATCGTCGCCATCACGGCCTGCCCGACCGGCGTCGCCCACACCTTCATGGCCGCCGAAGCGTTGCAGCAGACTGCCAAGCGCCTGGGCTATGAATTGCAGGTCGAAACCCAAGGCTCGGTCGGCGCGAAAACGCCACTCAGCGCAACGGCCATCGCCGAGGCTGACGTGGTGCTGCTGGCGGCGGATATCGACGTCGCTACCGAGCGTTTCGCCGGCAAGAAAATCTATCGCTGCGGCACGGGCGTTGCCCTGAAGCAATCCGAAGCGACCCTGAAAAAAGCCCTGGCCGAAGGCGCAGTGGAAAGTGCGGCAAGCGACGGCAAGGCTCCGGCCAAGTCGGAAAAAACCGGCGTCTACAAACACTTGCTCACGGGTGTGTCGTACATGCTGCCGATGGTGGTGGCGGGTGGTTTGCTGATCGCGTTGTCCTTCGTGTTCGGCATCACCGCTTACAAGGAAGAAGGCACGCTGGCGGCGGCGCTGATGCAGATCGGCGGCGAAACCGCGTTCAAGCTGATGGTGCCGCTACTCGCCGGGTACATCGCCTACTCGATCGCCGACCGCCCGGGCCTTGCGCCGGGAATGATCGGCGGCTTGCTCGCAGGCACTCTGGGCGCCGGATTCATCGGCGGGATCATTGCCGGTTTCATCGCCGGTTATGCCGCCAAAGCCATCGCCCGCTATGTGAAATTGCCGCAGAGCCTGGAAGCGCTGAAGCCGATTCTGATCATTCCGTTGCTGGCCAGTCTGGTCACCGGCCTGGTGATGATTTACGTGGTCGGCAAACCGGTCGCCGGCATGCTCGCCGCGCTCACCCAGTTCCTCGACAGCATGGGCACCACCAACGCGATTCTGCTCGGCGTATTGCTCGGCGGCATGATGTGCGTCGACCTCGGCGGGCCGATCAACAAGGCTGCCTATGCGTTTTCGGTGGGGCTGCTGGCCTCGCAGAGTTACGCACCGATGGCCGCAACCATGGCCGCCGGCATGGTGCCGCCGATTGGTCTGGGCATCGCCACCTTCATTGCCCGACGCAAGTTCGCGCAGAGCGAGCGCGAGGCCGGCAAAGCGGCGTTCGTGCTGGGCCTGTGCTTTATCTCCGAAGGGGCGATTCCGTTTGCCGCGAAAGATCCGCTGCGGGTGATTCCGGCGAGCATCGCTGGCGGCGCGCTGACCGGCGCCTTGTCGATGTACTTCGGCTGCAAACTGATGGCGCCGCACGGTGGCTTGTTCGTGCTGGCGATCCCCAATGCGATCAACCATGCGCTGCTGTATCTGCTGGCGATTGTTGCGGGGAGCCTGGTTACGGCAGTGGTGTATGCGTTGCTCAAACGGCCGGAGGCTGTCGAGTTAGCGCTGGAGCCCGCCAAGGCCTGACCGACAACACCAAATCCCTGTGGGAGCGAGCCTGCTCGCGAATGCAATCTACCAGCGACATGTATGTAGACTGGCACACCGCTTTCGCGAGCAGGCTCGCTCCCACAATGGTTAGTGGTGTCATGGCGAGTTCATATAGGCGTGCTTAAGTTTTCCCTTTTGCAGGGAGAACACCATGAGCGATTTCAATCTCGGTCGGCGTCGCGTCATGCAAGCGGTCGGCGCCGGGCTGTTGCTGCCGGGGCTGGCGCCGGCGCTGATTGCCTCGGTCAAGGATCGTCCGCAACTCACCGACGGCGTGCAGTCCGGCGACCTGCTCGGCGACCGCGCGATGATCTGGAGCCGCAGCGATCGGCCGGCGCGCATGGTGGTCGAGTGGGACACCGGCAGCCTGTTCGGCAACCCGCGCAAATTCGTCTCGCCACTGGCCGATGCGCGCAGCGATTTCACCGCCCGCGTCGAACTCACCGGCCTGCCGGCCAACCAGGCAATCTTCTATCGCGTGCACTTCGAAGATGCGCAGAGCGGCGTCGCCAGCGAACCATGGTTCGGCCATCTGCGCAGTGTGCCAACGACAAAACGCGACATCCGTTTTGTCTGGAGCGGTGACACCGTCGGCCAGGGCTTCGGGATCAACCCGGACATCGGCGGGATGCGCATCTACGAAGCCATGCGCCTGCGCCTGCCGGACTTCTTTATTCACAGCGGCGACACCATCTACGCCGACGGCCCGGTGCCCGCGCAACTGACCACCGAAAGCGGGCGCATCTGGCGCAATATCACCACCGAAGCCAAGAGCAAAGTCGCGCAGACTCTCGACGATTATCGCGGCAACTATCGCTACAACCTGATGGACGAAAACATCCGCCGCTTCAACGCCGAAGTGCCGCAGATCTGGCAGTGGGACGATCACGAAGTGGTCAACAACTGGTCACCGGGCAAGCAGCTGGATGAGCGTTATCAGGAGAAAGATATCCACAAGCTGGTCGGCCGCGCGCGGCAGGCGTGGCTGGAATATGCGCCGATGCGTTTGCAAGCGGCGGACGGCGGCGGGCGCATTTATCGCAAGCTCAGCTACGGGCCGATGCTCGACGTATTCGTGCTGGATATGCGCAGCTATCGCGAAGCCAACGACGACAACCTCGGCTCGGCAAAACCGTTTCTCGGCCGTGAACAGCTGGACTGGCTCAAGCGTGAGTTGCAGGCATCGAAGGCGCAGTGGAAAGTCATTGCCGCCGACATGCCCATCGGCCTGGGCGTCCCGGACGGCGAGGTCAGCCCGGGCGTTGCGCGTTGGGAAGCCGTGGCCAACGGCGACCCCGGCCCGGCGCAGGGGCGTGAATTGGAAATCGCCGAACTGCTCGGCTTTCTGCGCGCGCAGCAGGTGCGCAATTTCGTGTTTCTGACGGCGGACGTGCACTACTGCGCGGCGCATCACTACCACCCGGACCGCGCCGCGTTTCAGGATTTCGAACCGTTCTGGGAATTCGTCGCCGGGCCGTTGAACGCCGGCAGTTTCGGGCCGAATCCACTGGACAAGACGTTCGGGCCTGAGGTGGTGTTCGAGAAAGCACCGCCCGCACAGAACACCTCGCCGTTTGCCGGGTTTCAGTTTTTTGGTGAGGTGAATATTGAAGCGCAGAGCGGGGAGATGAGCGTGGTGTTGCGGGATCTGGATGGGGTAGCAGTGTTTGAGCAGAAGTTGCAGCCTGTTTAATCACGCTGGGATCAAAAGCCCCTCACCCCAGCCCTCTCCCGGAGGGAGAGGGAGCCGACCGAAGTGTCTTGCGTCATGCATCGACCTGGAAGACCGAGGTGATTGTGGCTTTGGATTCAGTGAAGAACGCTCAGGT
>NZ_RCOC01000071.1:97192-119424 GCF_004307515.1 Pseudomonas sp. Sample_14
CGACCTGGAAGACCGAGGTGATTGTGGCTTTGGATTCAGTGAAGAACGCTCAGGTCGGCGTCGATCTCGAGCATCCCCCAATCAGTCCCCTCTCCCTCTGGGAGAGGGCTAGGGTGAGGGTATTTTCCGCTCTGCCGCAATTCTGATGATCTGCTCCAATACATCATCCATCTGCTGAAGCACCTCAAGATTGCTGAATCGCACGACTTCAATGCCTTGTTGAGACAGGAAGTTCGACCGGCGCCGATCGTGAAGCACCCCGGCCGTCTCATAGTGCTGGCCACCATCCAGCTCAATCGCCAACCTCAACTCCACACAATAGAAATCCAGCACAAACGGCGGATACGGAAACTGTCGGCGAAATTTAAGGTTGGCGATTTGCCGGGAACGCAGGCGCTGCCAGAGCAGGTGTTCGCAATCTGTCTGGTTGGTGCGTAAGTGGCGGGCGAATTGGGCGAGGGTAGGGCGGCTTGGCATGGCTTCACGGTCCTTGTGAAGTTGAGTGGAGATTTAACAGTAGCCCATTTCCCTCATCGGAACGCGGCCCGCCCAGCTCTCTCCCAGGAGGAGAGGGAGCCGACCGAGGTGATTATGGCTATGGATTCAGTGAAGAACGCTCAGGTCGGCGTCGATCTCCAGCATCCCCCAATCGGTCCCCTCTCCCATTGGGAGAGGGCTAGGGTGAGGGGCTTTTCGCAGGCGTTAGTAAACGTCCCGGCGATAGCGGCCCTGTTCGATCAGGCGTTCGACTTCGGCGCTGCCGAGGATATCGTTGAGGGCTTGGTCGACGCCTGAGGCCATTCCTTGAAGGCTGCCGCAGATATAGATGACAGCACCATCTGCCAACCATTTCTTCAATTCATCCGCAGACTCACGCAAGCGATCCTGCACATAAACCTTCTCAGCCTGATCGCGGGAAAACGCCAGATCCAGCCGCGCCAGATCACCATTGACCAGCCACTCTTCGAGCTCGGCGCGGCAGAGGAAGTCGTGCTCACGGTTGCGCTCGCCGAACAGTAGCCACTGCCGCTGCTGACCATCGGCAATGCGTGCCTTGAGCAGGCTGCGCAGGCCGGCCAGGCCGGTGCCGTTGCCCAGGAGGATCATCGGCACGGGTTCGTTCGGCAGATGGAAACCGCTGTTGCGCCGCACGCGCAGGCTGATGCTGCCGTCCACAGGCGCATGCTCGGTGAGCCAGCCGGAGCCGATGCCGAGGCTGCCGTCGTTGTGCTGTTCCTGGCGCACGATCAGTTCCAGCACGCCGTCAGCGGCAATCGAGGCGATCGAGTATTCGCGCATCGCCAGCGGCACCATCGCGTCGACCAGCGACTGCGCATGCAAACCGACCAGATGTGCGCGGTGTTCGGGCAGTTGGCGTGAGGCGAGGGCAACCTCCAGCGGCTCGTCGATGCCGTTGACCTTCACCTGAGTTTCGCCACGGATGCCGAGGCCGTCGAGGAAATGTTCGATGGCCCACGGGCAGTTGCGTGGCAGCACTTCGACCAGGTCACCGGCCAGCCAACTGCGGGTGTCCGGGGCTTTGAGACCGAGCAGGTAGACCGGCGCACCGCTGCTGTCGGGGTTAATCAGTTCGCGACGGACCAGCGTCCAGTTGTCGTAGCTCGGTGCTTGCCAGGTTTCGCTCGGCGCCTGTCCGGTGAGCTGGCCGAGTTGGGTTTGCCAGTGACGCAGCGCATAAGGATCGCCGCTGTCGACCTCCACCGGGGCGAACAGGGTCTTGCCGCCGTGCTCGCCGAGCCATTGATGCAAGCGCTTGGCGAAGCCGCAGAAGTGCGCGTACTGCCGATCGCCGAGGCCGAGCACGGCGTAGTTGAGGCTGTCGAGTGTCGAGGCCTTGGCCAGCACTTTGCGCTCGAAACCACGGGCGCTGTCCGGTGCTTCGCCGTCGCCGAAGGTGCTGACCACGAACAAGGCGTTGTTCGACTCACGCAGATCCTGTTCGCTGAGATTGGCCAGCGGCTGCACGTTGACCGGCAATCCGGCGGCCTGCAATTGTCCTGCGGTCTGCCACGCCAGTTGTTCGGCGAATCCGCTCTGGCTGGCGAAACCGATCAGCCATGCCGAAGCATCGGCGGACGGTTGTGCGAGACCTTGGCGGGCATCCTTGATCTGCTTTTTCTTGCGTCGACGATCCAGATACAGCAGCCAGCCAGTGATGAAAAACAGCGGCATGCACACCGCCGCAATCGTCACGATGATGCGCCCCACAAGGCCGAAATAACTTCCGACGTGCAGCGCATAAATGCTGGTCAGCAGTTGGGCCTTGAAGCTCTTGTCGGCATAGCGGTCGACGCGTTTGACTACGCCGGTGGCCGGGTCGAGGGTGATCTGATTCAGCGCGCGGTCATGGGGCGAGCTGTCGAGCAGGTAGAACACCGTCGCCGGCTGGCCGGCCACCGCTGGCATGCGAATGTTGTACGCGGCCAGACCCGGGCCGGCAGCGCTGTAGATGCTGCTCCACATCGCCGCGTAGTCGGCGGTAGGTGCCGGGCCTTCCGGCGCCGGGCCGCGACCGCCGCGTACGCGTTCGTTTTGCGGCGCGTCGGAAAGCAGTCGGGTCAGGCCTTTGTTGTACCACTCGTACGACCATGACAAGCCGGTCAACGCCAGCAGCAGATAGACCAAAAGGCACCAGGTGCCGGCCACCGAGTGCAGATCCCAGTTGAACGCGCGGCCCTTCTTCTTCCAGTCCAGGGTCAACCACACGCGCCAGCTGTTCCACTGACGCGGCCAACGCAAATACAGACCAGAAAGGCAGAAGAACAACAGCATCAAGGTGCAGGCGCCGGTGATGTTGCGCCCGGTGTCGCCCATGGCGAGGAAGCGGTGCAGTTGCAGCATCAGGCCGAAGAAATCCTGACCGGTGGCATCGCCCTTGAACTCGGCGGTGTACGGATCGAAGTAGCGCATTTCGCCACGCCGTTCGCCCTTGGGCGGAGTGAAGAATACCCGTGCGGCGTGACCGCTGTCGGTCTCGACCCAGAGCATCGCGACTTTCTTGCCGGACGCAGCTTCAATGCGTTCCACCAGTTCCACTGGTGGCAGCACGCCGGCGACCTGCTTTTCCACCTGCAGAACGGACGGATTCAGCGCGCGCAGGATCTCGTCCTGAAACGAATAGGCCGCGCCGGTGATGCCCATCAGGGCCAGCACCAGTCCTGCAGTGATGCCAAAAAACCAGTGCAACTGGAACAGGGTTTTCTTCAACACGTCACTCGCCGTCCGTTCGGAAATTGTCATCACGGCGCGCATTATGCCGTGGGTTATCAAGAAGCGTTTTGCGTAACACACAAAAGCCCCGTTCAACTGAATGAACGGGGCCGAGCCTCGCGGCACATTCCCTGTGGGAGCGAGCCTGCTCGCGAAAGCGGTGTGTCAGTCAGCATCGATGTTGCTGAAAGATTGCCTTCGCGAGCAGGCTCGCTGCCACGGATTTTCACATCGATCAGAAGTGAAAATTGGTGCTCAACAGCGCCGTGCGGCCCGCCGCCTGGTTGGCGAAGTGGGTCGAGAAGGCTTTGTCGTAATAGGTTTCGTCGGTCAGGTTCTGCACGTTGAGTTGCAGGTCGACGTTCTTGGTCAGTTTGTAGGCCGCCATCGCGTCGTAACGCACGTACGAATCGACCATCGTTGTGTTGGCAACACTGCCGTAGACGTCGTCGACGTAGAACGCGCCACCACCGATCGTCAGCTTGGGCGTGACCTGATACGTGGTCCACAGGCTGGCGCTGTTTTTTGGCGTGTTCGGCAGATCGTTGCCGTCGTTGGCGCGACCCAACGGACCACCGTCAACCTGTTCGCTGTCCATGAAGGCGTAACCGGCGAACACCTGCCACTTGTCGGTGATCTTGCCGCTGGCCGACAGTTCGAAGCCTTGTACGCGGGTCTTGCCGGCGTTCTCGTAGGAGCTGGTGTCGACCTGCACGCGAGCGTTTTCCTTCTCGGTGCGGAAGATGTCGGCGGTCAGCGACAGGCGATCATTGAGCAGATCCCACTTGGTGCCGATCTCGTAGTTCTTGGTGGTTTCCGGCTCCATGTCGCTGCTCAGCAGGTTGCCGCTGCGATCCGGGGTGCCGCCCAGCGGGTTGCCTTCCTGACCTTCGCCCAAAGTGTTGCCCGGCGGCGTCGCCGAGGTCGCATAAGAGGCGTAGATGCTGCCGTTTTCCGCCGGCTTGTAGACCACGCCGAACTGGCCGGTGACGAATTCGCTGGTGTCATCACCCTTGGAGGTGGTGGTCCCTGCGGCGTTGTAGGTTTTGTAGTCGGTGTCGAAGTGGTCGTAGCGCAGCCCCATGTTCACCAGCCATTGCTCGGACAACTCCAGCGTGTCGAACACGTACAGCGCGTAGGTGTCGGCCTGGGTGTCGGTGCCGGCGTAGTTGCGCGAGATCGCGCCGTTCCACGGATCGTTCGGGTTCGGGTTCGACAGCGAGGTGCAATTGTAATTGCTCGAGGCGCCAATCATCGCCGGTGTGCAGTTGCTGCTGGAAGGCACATTGGTCGTACGCGGCGTGGTGTCGGTGTTGACGTTGTACGAGGATTTCTCGCTCTGCTCGCGGGTGTATTCGACACCGGTGGAGAAGCTGTTCTTGAAACCGGCCACGTAGAAGGTGCCGAACAGGTCGGTCTGGTTGGTGGTGGTTTCGGTGTTGCTCACCCGCGTGTTGGCCCGACGCCAGACGCTGCCGTTGTTGACGTTGCCCTTGCTGTCGTCCGGCTGGGTGAGGATGTAATCCTGCATGCTGCTGCCGTGGCGCAGGGTGTTCTTGATGGTCAGCGCATCGTTCAGGTCGTGCTCGATGGCGAAGGTCGCGGTGTCGGTGCGGCCCTTGCGGAAATCGCGATCCAGACCGTAGAAGTTGTCGTGATCGCCCCCGGCGTATGGCTTGTCCGGGTTGGACTTGGTGCGTGCGGCCGAACCACCGGTTGGGATGGTGTACGGGATGCCCGAGTCCGGGGTGTCGTTGCTTTCCAGATGGTAGTAGTCGAGGTTTACACGGGTATCGGTGCCCAGGCCGAAGGCCAGCGACGGCGCGATGCCCCAACGGTCGTAATCGACTTTGTCGCGACCGGCGACGTTGCTCTCGTGGCTCATCAGGTTGAGGCGGCCGGCAGCGCTGTCGCTGAACTGGTAGTTGCCGTCGAGGGTGTAGCGCTGGGTCTGGTCGGAGCCGTAGGTGAAGCCGCCGTCGAACGAGTTGCCCAGGTGCGCTTTCTTGCTCACCAGATTGATGCTACCGCCGGCCGCGCCACGACCGCCAATCGCCGAGTTCGGGCCTTTGCTGACTTCGATGTTTTCCACGGCGAAGATCTCGCGGCTCTGCGAACCGGTGTCGCGCACGCCGTCCAGATAGGTGTCGCCCTGGGCGTCGAAGCCGCGAATGAACGGACGATCGCCCTGCGGGTTGCCGCCTTCACCGGCGCCGAAGGTGATGCCCGGCACGGTGCGCAGCGCGTCCTGCATGTTCAGCGCGCCGGTGTCCTTGAGCACTTGTTGCGGGATGACGGTGACCGAGCGCGGGGTGTCGACCAGCGGTGCGGTGTACTTGGGCGAGGAGGCTTTTTCGACCTGGTAGGACGTCGAGTCCTGGGCTTCGCCGGTGATGGCGGTGGCGTCCAGGGCGATGGCGTTGCCGGACGCTTTGCTGTCGGTTTTTTCCGCCGCGAAGACCATCTGCCCAGCGGAGCCGGCGGTGATTGCGACACCGATTGCCGAGGCGAGCAGACGTGGTGAACTGACCGGTAATTGTGCGTGTTGACGTGCCATTGTTATTCCCCTCCCCAAGGATTTGAGGCGGCGGAATATAGGGTAAACAGGTATTCGTATCAATTGCGAAACATTGTTATTCGCATTGAATTTACATTCTTTACAATTTGCCCTTACGGTTTCTGCTTGTTCATCCGTCTTGGGGGTTTTACACAGTCAATAAGAATCAATACCATTGCCGCCTTCTTGCCATCAGGTGACATCGCCATGCTGCTGCACATCCCCGGGCTGTTCGCAAAAGACGAAGTGCAGCGCATCCGCCTGGCCCTGGAGCAAGCGGATTGGGCCGACGGCAAGATCACCGCCGGCTTCCAGTCGGCCAAGGCCAAGCACAATCTGCAATTGCCCGAAGGCCACCCGCTGGCCAAGGAAATCGGCGCGGCGATGCTGGAGCGGCTGTGGAAGAATCCGCTGTTCATGTCTGCCGCACTGCCGCACAAAGTCTTCCCGCCGCTAGTGAACTGCTACACGGCCGGCGGCAGTTTCGATTTCCACATCGACAATGCCGTGCGCCAGCCCAAGGGCAGCATCGAGCGGGTGCGCACCGATTTGTCGGCGACGCTGTTTTTCAGCGAGCCGGAAGATTACGACGGCGGCGAACTGGAGATTCAGGACACCTACGGCACTCAGCGCGTGAAGCTGCCGGCCGGTGACATGGTGTTGTATCCGGGCACCAGTTTGCACAAGGTCAATGCGGTCACACGTGGTGCGCGTTATGCCTCGTTTTTCTGGACGCAGAGCCTGGTGCGCGAAGACAGCCAGCGCGCCTTGCTGTTCGAAATGGACGGGGCGATTCAGCAGCTGACCCGGGACGTCCCCGATCACCCTTCGCTGATCCGCCTCACCGGCACTTATCACAACTTGCTGCGGCGTTGGGTCGAGGTATGAGTTTCCAGCTACGCCGAGAGGAAGTCCTCAGCGGCGAACAACTCAGTGCCATGCTCGGCGAAAGTCCGGCCCGTGCTGCGCAGGCGATTTTGCTGGCAGCGGGCGAGGGCGAAGTTGAAGCGCAGGCGTTGCTTGGGCAAATCCTGCTCGACGGCCAGGGCATCGCCCAGGATCAAGCGCTGGCGCTGCGCTGGTTCGGCATCGCTGCCGGGCGCGGGCATCTGATGGCGCGCAATATGCTCGGCCGTTGTCATGAGCAGGGTTGGGGCATTGCTGCGGATGCGTCGATTGCTGCGCAGCATTATCGGATCGCAGCGGAGGCCGGACTGGATTGGGCGATGTACAACCTCGCCAATCTGCTGGCGACCGGGCGCGGGGTGGCGGTTGATCATCTGCAGGCGCTGGCGTTGTATCGGCGCGCGGCTGAACTGGGTCATGCGAAATCGATGAATCTGCTGGGGCGCTATCTGGAGGAAGGGCTGCTGTGCCCGGCGGATCCTTTGGCGGCGCGTGAGTGGTATCGGCGTTCGGCTGAGGCTGGGGATTTTCGCGGGCAGTTCAGTTTTGCGGCGGTGTTGGCGGGTGAGGGGCGGATCGAAGAGGCCCTCAATTGGCTGGGTGAAGCAATGAGCAAAGGCAATCTGGCTTTTCTTCGTGTCAGCAGTGAGTCACTGCTGGCCTCCCCGCATCCGGACATCCGCAGCATGGCTCAGGCCTACCGTCAGCGAATGACATTATTGGGTGCCCGGACCGTTGCCCCTCATCTGCGATGAAGGGCAACGGATGGCGATTAACCGCGTAGCCAGCGTCCCTGAAGCTTGTTCATATAGCTGCGCAGTGCCTGGCTGTTTTTGAGCACGAGTTCACCGCGTGCCAGGATGTCATCGCGTGGGCCATCCATGATCGTATCGGCAAAGGCATTCAGCGCGTCGACCAGTTTGTTGGTTTCACTGACATAAGTCTGTCGGTGGGGAATGACTTTTTGCGCGTCATTCAATTGCCGGGTTCTGTTGTCGTTTTCACGCAACTGGCTTGTCAGAGACGACACGCGTTCCTCACGTTGCGAGATGCGGTTCTGAATGACGTCCCGGGCTTTGGTCAGGCTCTGGTATTTGATCAGCTCGTTGGCCTCGTCCAGAAATTTGTTGGCAACAATGATCCCTGCTTCCATCGCGGCGCTTTGCGGCGTCGGTGTGTTATTGCCAAGCAAGGTCTTCAATTGATCCAGCAGTGGTTTCAGGCGGTCGATAATGGTCAGCTTCTCGAACTCATTGATCGCGTTGTTCAACACGAGCAAATCAGCATTCAGTTCAACAATGGGCGCTTGCTCGGTGATGAGTTGCTGCTCCAGTTCGACTTTGGCGTCGGCAAGTTCCGCGAGTCGGAAACGATTGTTGCTGATGTTTGCGCTCTGGACGTTGTAGACACCGTCTTCGAGTTTTGCGTGCAATTGCGAAATCTGGTCAGTGCACAAGTCCATCAGTTGGCTGGAGATTGTCGAGTAGACCTTGATGGCTTCATCGGTCTGGGTGTCTGCTTGACGCGCCATCAACGCTGTCAGGGCTTGCAGGTTCTCGCGCAGATCATCGGTTTCCAGTGCGACGATAGCGCTGGTTATGGCGTTGGCGGCCAGTTGATCGGCTTGGCCAACGGCTGCGTTGAGGCCAAGCAGCTCGTCGCCCAAGGCTTTGATGTACAAATTGGCGGAGCCCACAATCGCTTGATATCGGATGGCTTCACGACTGTCGTGAATTGTGGCTAGATCGGGGAGTTGGTAACTCGCTAGTGTCATAAGAATATCCTTTTCGTTGTTTTTTATAAATGTCAGTCGAATGCGGCGATCAGTGCATTCGAATTGGTTTGGATGGTCTTCCAGTTTTTCAAGACAACACGCAAACTTGAAACGAAGGCTCTGAGCGTGAGGAAGTCATGCATGCCCATTACTTTGTTTTTTGAAGCGTCGATGTATTCGGAGATTGACACCCAGATTGTTTCAAGTTGCGAGGTGCTTTGGATGGCGCCGTCAACATAAATTAAAAGACTGTCAAGGTCTGTGTGCAACTGCAGAAGAGTGCCGGCGAGAATGTTTTTTTGTTTAACCTGCTCCACCAGTTGGTCGCGTTGCTCGCGCAACGGCGCAATGTTTTTAATCTCGAATAATTCCAGCGTTTGATAAACACCCTGCGGATATGGACTCATAAAAGCCAGGAAGTGCTCGAAGAAATTGGGTTCGGCCTCTCGAATCTTCTCATCGAGGCGCGCTTGAGCTTTATCAATGGCCAGGTTCAAATCGGTGATCTGACGATTGATCTCGTTATTGTTAGCCAGTTTCATCTTGCTGCCGATGCCGGGAGCGACGGTATTGTTGAGTTCGGCCTTGAAGTACTGCAGGCGCATCATCACGTCCTGGCTGTTGATCTTTTTCTCATCAATAGAATCGGCGATAAATACCAGCGACTCCTGAATCGAGGCAAATCGGTTTTTCTCAGCCGTGCCTATTTCCAATGGTGGCAGGCTGTTTATTTCATCCTCGGTGAGCGTGCTGATGGTACCAAGGTAATTCAAGTAACCGGGCATCGTTGTGATGGCATCGATTATTTCCTGGCCAAAGTTTTCCAGATCTTCCGAGAAGGTTGCCAGGCTGCCACCGACGCGCTTCATGGAGTATTCGATATCACTCCAAGAGTTGGCGTTGTTGATGACCTTATGGTTCAGTTCGACAATATCAATTGGCTCAAGCCCGACAATGCCGGTCTTTTTTGCCTGTAACTGCGTTTCTACATCCGCGATCGTGCGGGGTAGCGATTGCGCGGTCAAGATGTAGTCCTTGATTTTCTTTATATCATTTTTTGTGACTGATTTAGTTGAGCTCGCTTGCACTTTTTAATCCTTTTTAAGTGGCGTCGAGTTCGTAGGTTAGAGTTGTTTTATGTGCGAGGTATATGTTTTCTATGTAACTTGTTGTTGGTGTATGGTTGTGGTGCCAATATCTAAATAAAAAACCCGTGCCTGGGCACGGGTTTTTTTGGAGTTGCCAATTATTATACGTAATATGACTTCAAGGGCGGAAAGCCATTGAATTCAACGGCGCTATAACTGGTGGTGTAAGCACCCGTCGACAACCAATACAGACGATCACCGATTGCCAAATTCAGCGGCAAACCGTATTTGTAGTTCTCGTACATGATATCGGCGCTGTCGCAAGTCGGGCCGGCGATGACGACTTCTTCCATCTCGCCTTTCTTCTCAGTCCAGATCGGGAACTTGATCGCTTCGTCCATGGTTTCGATCAGGCCGGAGAACTTGCCCACATCGGTGTACACCCAGCGCTCGACGGCAGTGCGCGATTTGCGCGCAACCAGTACCACTTCGCTGACCAGGATACCGGCGTTGGCAATCAGCGAACGGCCCGGCTCGAGGATGATTTCCGGCAGGTCATCACCGAAATCTTCCTTGAGGAAGCGGATGATTTCTTCGGCGTAGGTTTCCAGGCTGTTGGTGCGGGTGATGTAGTTGGCCGGGAAGCCGCCGCCCATGTTGATCAGCTTGAGGTGGATGCCGTCTTCTTCTTTCAGGCGTTCGAAGATCACTTTGACCTTGGCGATCGCCGCGTCCCAGACGCTGATGTCGCGTTGTTGCGAGCCGACGTGGAACGAGATGCCGTACGGCACCAGACCCAGGTCGCGGGCGAGGATCAGCAGGTCCATGGCCATGTCGGTCTGGCAGCCGAACTTGCGCGACAGTGGCCAGTCAGCCGTGGTCGAACCTTCAGTGAGGATGCGCACATAGACTTTCGAACCCGGTGCAGCCTTGGCGATGTTGCGCAGGTCGGCTTCGGAGTCGGTGGAGAACAGACGCACGCCCTTCTCATAGAAGTAGCGGATGTCCTTGGATTTCTTGATGGTGTTGCCGTAGCTGATACGGTCCGGGCTGACGCCGCGATCCATGACCTTGTCCAGCTCGTAGATGGAGGCAATGTCGAAGCTCGAACCCTTGTCTTTGAGCAGGTCGATGATCTCGACGGCCGGGTTGGCCTTGACCGCGTAGTAGACCTTGGCGAATTCGAAACCGGCGCGCAGGTCATCGTAGGCCTGGGCGATCATCGCGGTGTCGATCACCACGAACGGGGTTTCCTGTTTGTCGGCGAACGCCTTCATTTTGTCGAATGTAGCGCGCGCGAAATAGTCTTCGACCTGGATCGACATGCTGGGAACTCCTGCTGGCAAACTAAGTTAATCAATGGGTGCATGAACGCCCTCCGTATCCCCACTTTGGTTCGCCTACTTCCCAAGGCATGTCGCCGAAAGCAAAAAGGCCTGGGGATGTGCAGCTGTCCCTTGGCCTCGCTGTCTCGTCGTCAGTACTTGAGCCGGATGGATCGTTTCCAGCATGGACGTTCGGCGCGAACTTTAGGGCGTGAGGGGCGCGAGATCAACTAAAAATGTCGCGTTTTTGCACGCTTCTGACGTGCGTCGCGTTCATCACTCCTTCTACCCGACCGAGATGACGGGCAGATGTTCCCGGCGAATTTTCGAGTGTTAAACATATCTGCACGTTCGGGGCTTTTGTCAGCTAGATCGCGGGTAAGTGTGATAGCGGCAACATCGGCGACGTTGGCGTCGAGAGAGGGTGTTGAGGGGGGATTTGGGCCTTGAAGAAGCTGAATTGATGACGCTCTTGCGGGAGAGGCTGTTGAGATTCTTTGTCACCCAGTGAAGATCAACAAAATTGCGTAGAGCCTGTGGGAGCGAGCCTGCTCGCGAAGGCATTTTCACAGCCGCCATCAGCGTCGACTGATATTGCGCTTTCGCGAGCAGGCTCGCTCCCACAGGGATCGGGTTTCAACCACGCAGACGGATTATGCGACCACCGTCTCAGCCGGCGAGACGATACTGGTCTTCATTCCGCGCGAACGTCCCGAGCTCAGGTACGCCGCGATCGATTCCTGCGTCACCTCGCCAAGGAACACTCGTTCGGCATCCATCACCGGCAGCCAGGCGCGGTTGAACTCGTACATGCGCGACAGCAGGATGCGCAGGTGCTCGTCGTACGCTGCGGTGGCGTTGAACTCACGGAGGAATTGCGCGCAGGTGCCGGTCTGGCGATGCAGGTCGCGACGGCGCACGTAACCCAGTGCCTTGTTCTCGGCGCAGGTGACCACCACATAGCGACGGTCATGTTCGTCCATCAATTCCAGCGCATCGGCCACCGGGGTTTCCGGGCTGACCGACGGCGCGTTGTCCGCCGCGTCTTCGGCCTTCACCAACAGCAGGCGTTTGAGCGTGCTGTCCTGGCCGACGAAGTTGCTGACGAAATCATCCGCCGGATGCGCCAGCAGGGTGTCCGGGTGGTCGATCTGCAGCAGCTTGCCGGCGCGGAAAATGGCGATCTTGTCGCCCAGCTTGATCGCTTCGTCGATGTCGTGGCTGACCATGATCACGGTCTTGTTCAGCGCGCGCTGCATCTCGAAGAATTCGTTCTGGATCATCTCGCGGTTGATCGGGTCGACCGCGCCGAACGGCTCGTCCATCAACAGCAGTGGGGCGTCAGCCGCAAGCGCACGAATCACGCCGATACGCTGTTGCTGACCACCGGACAATTCACGCGGGTAGCGATGCAGATACTGCTTGGGCTCAAGCTTGATCATGCTCATCAGTTCGCGGGCGCGGTCGTGGCATTTCTGTTTGTCCCAGCCGAGCAGTTTCGGCACCACGACGATGTTCTCTTCGATGGTCATGTTCGGGAACAGACCGATCTGCTGGATCACGTAGCCGATGTTGCGGCGCAGCGTCACTTCGTCGAGATCGGTGGTGTCTTCGCCGTTGATGAGGATCTTGCCCGAGGTCGGTTTGATCAGGCGGTTGATCATTTTCAGCGTGGTGCTTTTGCCGCAACCCGATGGCCCGAGGAACACGCAAATCTCGCCTTCATTGACGGTCAGGCTCACCGAGTCCACGGCTTTGACATCTTTGCCGTTGCTTTGGAAAGTTTTGCTGAGGTTTTGAAGTTCGATCATTTGAGGAGTCCTTTTGGAGTCAACGAGCGTTGCAGCCATTGGAGAAACAGGTCGGCGAAAATCGCCAGAAGACTGACCAGCAGCGCGCCGACGATAAGCATCGACATGTCACTGCGGCTGATGGAGGCGAGGATCAACACACCGAGGCCGCCGGCGCCGATGGTTGCGGCAATGGTCATCACGCCGATGTTCATCACCACGGCGGTGCGCACGCCAGCAAGAATCACCGGCACCGCGATCGGCAGTTCAACCATGCGCAGGCGCTGGCCGAAGGTCATGCCGATGCCGCGCGCGGCTTCGCGGATGCCCGGCTCGACGCCGGTGAGGGCGAGGTAGGTGTTGCGCATGATCGGCAGCAACGAATAGAGGAACACGGCGGTGATTGCCGGCAGCGGCCCGAGGCCCTGGCCAAACTTGGAGTAGAACGGCAGCAGCAGACCGAACAGGGCAATCGACGGCACGGTCAACAGCACCGTGGCGCTGGCCTGCAGCGGGCCGGCGAGGGCGGGGAAGCGCGTCATCAGGATGCCCAGCGGCACGCCGATGACGATCGCCAGGGTCACGGCGATGCCGACCAGAGTGATGTGCTGCCAGGTCAGGTGCATCACCTGCTGCCAGTCGAGATGGGAAAAGGCGTTCAGGAATTCCATGACTTCTCCTCTCTTAATTCAGTGGGTGCTGGCGCAGGAAATCGGCGGCAACGGACGATGGGCTTTCGTGGTCGACGTCGACCCGCGCGTTGAGCTGGCGCATGGTTTCGTCGTCGAACAGTTCGGCCAGCGGCTTGAGTTGTTCGGCCAGTTTGGGGTTGGCATTCAGTGTGGCCTGACGCACCACGGGAGCGGCGGTGTAGTCGGGGAAGTAATGCTTGTCGTCTTCCAGCAATTTCAGGCCGAAGGCATTGAGACGGCCATCGGTGGTGTAGACCAGACCGGCAAACACCTGACCGTTACGCAGCGCGGTGTAAACCAGGCCGGCGTCCATCTGGCGGATGTTCTTGCGGGTCAGGTTCATGTCGTAGAGCTTGACCATGCCGTCGAGACCGTCAGAGCGGTTGGCGAACTCGGTATCCAGCGCCACCAGGTGGTTGGTCTTGGCCTCGGCGCGCAGCACTTCGTTGAGCTGGCTGATATTGCCGATCTGCGGGTATTGCTCGGCGACTTTTTTCGGCAAAGCGAGGGCATAGGTGTTGCTGAATTTCGACGGCGTCAGCCAGACCAGGCCTTTTTTCGCGTCGAGTTCTTTGACCCGGGCGTAGGATTGCGCGCTGTCGAGTTTCTCTGTGACGTGGTTGTAGGCCACCAGCGACACGCCGGTGTATTCCCAGAGCAGGTCCAATTGGCCACTTTCGTGGGCGCTGCGGGCGAGGTTGCTGCCCAGACCGCCGGTGATCTGCGCGTCGTAGCCTTTGCTGCGCAGGTATTGCGCGGTGATTTCGGCGAGCAGGGTCTGCTCGGTGAAGACCCGGGCGCCGAGGCGGATGACCGGTTTTTCAGCGGCTTGCGCGATTCCTGCGAACAGCAGGACGCAGCCTAAGATCAAGCTAAGTCGTTTCATAAATATTCCTTCGCAAAGCCTTAAGACGGGCGCAGACCGCGTTCCAGCCAGAGACGGCTGGCGAGGGTGACCACGCCATCGAGCAACAGCGCCAACAGCGCGGTGCACGCGGCGCCGAGCAGCAGTTGCGGCTGATTGTTCAGGGCGATGCCGGGGAATATCAGGCTGCCGAGGCTGTTGGCGCCGATCAGGAACGCCAGCGGCGCAGTGCCGACGTTGATCGCCAGTGCGACCCGCACGCCACCGACGATGATCGGCACGGCGTTGGGCAATTCGACTTTCCACAACACCTGGCGCGGGGTCATGCCGATGCCGACAGCGGCTTCCTTCAGCGAGCCCTGGACGTTTTTCAGGCCTTCATAGGTGTTGCGAACGATCGGCAACAGCGAGGCGAGGAACAGCGCGAAGATCGCCGGGCCACTGCCGATGCCGAGGATGCCCAGTGCAATCGCGAGCACGGCCAGCGGTGGCACGGTGTTGCCGATATTGAAGATCTGCATGAAGCGTTCGGCGCGGCCGACCATGCTCGGGCGGCTGAGGAAGATACCGGCGGGGATGCCCACGACAAGGGCGGCCAGCATGGAGGCGAGGACGAGAATCAGATGAGCTTGCAGGTAAAACAACAAATCGTCGCGGTAGTGTTCGATCGTGTTGATGCCGATCCAGTGGACCAGCAGGGCCAGGAGCGCGATCACCACCGCACCTCCCATCAGCCCTTTGCCATAGCGGATAGCCACAGGCGGACTCCTTTTTTTGTAGTCGGCGAGCGCAGTCCCGTGTGGCATGCCAAGCCTTGGCTGCCGGGAGCGTCGTTCGCGAAAAGTAGCCGTTTTTCAGAGCCGGCAAAGCGGTCTGAAAGCGAGCCATGAGCGCAGCCTCGTCAGGCTAACTTGCTGATTTTTCAGCCCCTGACGAAAATTCGTAACAGGGGATGGACGTCTCCGTGCTTTAAAAGGTTCCCATCTGAGGCAGCATTTGGCCACCCTTAATGTGCTCAACGGTTCGGTTATTGCAGCGAGTTGGGCTATAATCGCGGCCCTTTTTTGAATCACCGCCAGGCGATTTCCCATGACCCAACAGGCCGCCGAAGTCGCGAAACGCCGCACTTTCGCCATTATTTCCCACCCCGATGCCGGTAAAACCACGATCACCGAAAAGCTCCTGTTGATGGGCAAGGCGATTGCAGTGGCCGGTACGGTGAAATCCCGTAAATCCGATCGCCATGCGACATCCGACTGGATGGAGATGGAGAAACAGCGGGGTATTTCCATTACCACGTCGGTCATGCAGTTCCCCTATCGCGAACACATGATCAACCTGCTCGACACCCCGGGCCACGAAGACTTCTCCGAAGATACCTACCGCACCCTGACGGCGGTGGACTCGGCACTGATGGTCCTCGACGGCGGTAAAGGTGTAGAGCCACGGACCATTGCGCTGATGGACGTCTGCCGTCTGCGTGACACGCCGATCGTCAGCTTCATCAACAAACTCGACCGTGACATTCGCGACCCGATCGAACTGCTCGACGAGATCGAAGCCGTTCTGAAAATCAAGGCTGCGCCGATCACCTGGCCGATCGGTTGCTACCGCGATTTCAAGGGCGTGTATCACCTGGCCGACGACTACATCATTGTTTACACCGCCGGTCACGGTCACGAGCGCACCGAAACCAAGATCATCGAGAAACTCGACTCCGACGAGGCGCGCGCGCACTTGGGCGATGAGTACGAGCGCTTCATCGAACAGCTGGAACTGGTGCAGGGCGCCTGCCACGAATTCAACCAGCAGGAATTCCTCGACGGCCAGTTGACCCCGGTGTTCTTCGGTACCGCGCTGGGCAACTTCGGTGTCGACCACGTGCTCGATGCTGTCGTCGATTGGGCACCGCGTCCGCTGGCCCGTGTGGCCAACGAGCGTACTGTCGAGCCGGTGGAAGAGAAGTTCTCGGGCTTCATCTTCAAGATCCAGGCGAACATGGACCCGAAACACCGCGACCGCATCGCCTTCATGCGTATCTGCTCCGGCAAGTACGAAAAAGGCATGAAGATGCGCCACGTGCGTACCGGCAAGGACGTGCGCATCGGCGACGCCCTGACGTTCTTCTCCTCCGAGCGTGAGCAACTGGAAGAGGCCTACGCCGGCGACATCATCGGTCTGCACAACCACGGCACGATCCAGATCGGCGACACCTTCAGCGAAGGCGAAGTCCTCGGTTTCACCGGTATTCCGCACTTCGCCCCGGAACTGTTCCGTCGCGTGCGTCTGCGTGACCCGCTGAAATCCAAGCAGTTGCGTCAGGGCTTGCAGCAGTTGGCGGAAGAGGGCGCGACGCAGGTGTTCTTCCCCGAGCGCAGCAACGACATCATTCTTGGCGCCGTCGGTGTGCTGCAGTTCGATGTGGTCGCCAGCCGTTTGAAAGAGGAATACAAGGTCGAGTGCTCGTATGAGCCGATCACCGTGTATTCGGCGCGCTGGATCGAGTGTGACGACAAGAAGAAGCTTGAGGAATTCTCCAACAAAGCGGTGGAGAACCTCGCGCTGGATGGCGGTGGTCACCTGACTTACCTGGCGCCGACGCGGGTGAATCTGGCGCTGATGGAAGAGCGCTGGCCGGATGTGAAATTCCGCGCGACGCGGGAGCATCATTAAGGTTTGAGGTGTTTTTCTGAAAGCCCCTGAGGTGTAGGCCTTGGGGGCTTTTTTATGGGCTGCCGGTTTTGCTCTTGGCGGCCGTTGGGCCGACCAGGCTGTTGGGGTTTTGGGTGAATATCCGTTGCTTCGGGTGCTGCGGCTGGCGGTTTCGCCCTTACGGCGACTTACTTTTTTACAAGCGCCTAAAAAAGTAAGCAAAAAACGCTTGCTCCTGCGTTCGGCCCTCGCAGGCTCGGGTTCCTTCGCTCCGGGATCGATCCGGGCGCAGCGGCTCCGGTTTGCTTCGCTGCACCTCCTTCCGCTGTGTTCGACTTCGTCGAACGGTCGCTGCGCTCCCACGCCCGGATCAATCCCTCCACTCAGCCTTCCGACGTCGCCGGTGGATCAACAGCAAGATCAAAAGCACTTGAGCTTGCGCTCATTGTTGAGTGGGGCGGCTTTGCCGCGGGCAGCTGCGCTGCTTTGCTTTTCTGTGGGAGCGAGCCTGCTCGCGATGGCGGCCTGACAGCCGACCTGTTTCTTGAGGTCGTCCCCAATCCAATTGTGGGAGCGAGCCTGCTCGCGAAAGCGGCCGGACAGCCGGCCTGTTTCTGAGGAGGTACGCGGTCAAATTGTAGGAGTGAGCCTGCTCGCGATGGCGGCCTGACAGCCGGCCTGTTTCTTGAGGTCGTCCCCAATCCAATTGTGGGAGCGAGCCTGCTCGCGAAGGCAATCTGCGAGCCGACGATTTTCTGTTTGATGCACTCAATCCAATTCGGTCGTTGAAGACTGCGAGCCTGAAAAGCAAGGTCAAAAGTTCTCAGCCTGCGACATTTCTTACAGCGTGTTGTAGGGCGGTTCCTTTTTCCCGTGTTTTGGATGTGCTGGTATGCGACAACCGCCATGTTGACCGGTAGTGTTCCAGTCCCTGCAAGTCGTTCGAAGAGGTCAATGGAGTGACAAGTCGGCTGAATCCCCTGCTGCTTCTTAAAGGCTATTTCACCCCCATGGCCTGGGTCCTCGCGGCGCTGTTGTTCATCAACCGCCTCAGCGCCATGGTCAAGCTGTTCATGGCGCTGTACCTGCGTCAGGAGCTGGGCCTGGCGATTGAAACCGTGGGCTGGTTGCTCTCAGCCTATGGCGCCGGGTTGCTGGTCGGTTCGATGCTCGGCGGCTGGCTCAGTGATCATGTGCGCACGGCGCGGCTGACAGCGGCGTTGTTTTTCGTTTCGGTGTGGGTGCTGATGCTGTTGGGGCTGGTGACGCAGGTGCCGTGGCTTGCCGGTTTGCTGTTGCTCAGCGGTGTCATCGATGGCGCGATTCGGACGTTGCATCAGCGGCTGATCATGGAGTATTGCGAGGTCGCGCAACGTTCCCGTGCGCAAGCCCTGAGCCGGGTCGCGCGTAATCTGGGCATGGCCGCTGCCGGGGTGGCGGGCGGAGTGTTGGCTCAGGCGGATTTTCGTTGGGTGTTTTTTGTCAGTGCGGCGATGACGATGCTGGCGTTGCTGTGGTTCGTGCGCACGACGTGGCGGCGGCCGGTGCTGGTGGTTGAAGACGAATCGATCGATGGCTCGAGCGTGCCGCTTCGCGACAAGCCGTTCCTCTGGCTGCTGGCGGCGACGGCCGTGCTCGGCATTGCGTTCGACACGGTGTACAGCACGCTGGGCAATTATCTGCGTGATTACTACCACCTGAGCACAGAGGCGATCGGTTGGCAGTTCGGGCTCAATGCGCTGTTGGTGATCGCTTTGCAGATTCCGCTGTCGCACTCGGTCGAGCGTTGGGGCTCGCGCTGGCAGATGCTCGCGGGCAGCTTGTTGCTGGCCTGTGGGCTGGGCATGTTGCCGTTCGGTTCCGGCTTGGCTTTTGTCTGTCTGTCGACGCTGATCTGGACGCTGGGCGAGGCCTTGTTCATGCCGCCGTTGAATGTACTGGCGATGCAGTTTGCCCAGAGCGGCAAAAGCGGTCAGTACTTCGGGCTGTTCTTCATGAGCTGGAGCGCCAGCGCGTTGTTGTCGCCGGTGCTCAGCGGTCAGCTGTATGGCCAGTTTGGCGGGCACAGTGTGTGGCTGATGAGCGCGCTGCTGGTGCTGATCTCCATTCCACTGACCTGGCAGGCCACGCGCGGGCTTAGCTGATTCGGTTATCAGGGTTATTCGAAAGCAATCTGGCGGTCGATGGCATTTCTGCCTGCGCGGTCGCGTCCTAAGTGGTGAGCCGGTCGGATCGCAACTAGATTTCACATCGAGCCAGTCCGGCAAGCATGTCTTAGCGCAACAGGATGGAGTCGGCCATGAAAAGCAGATTGCTACGGGTTTTGATGTTGTTGAAAGTGATGGTGATGCTATCCCTCGGCACCGCAACGGCGTGGGCCGAGTGCGAGGATCACGAATCTCAGGCGTTCAACGGCCAGGTCGGGCATAGCGGGCTGATGCTCGCCAAGTCCGAGTCGGAACCGGGGGATATGAATCAGGGCGGCAGCGCCGATGACGACGACTCGACCACGGACGATCCGGATACCGATGACCCGGATGACGAAGGTGATAGCCAGACATAGATCGCCGGGCAAAGAAAAACCCCTTCGGCCTCGACTGATGCGCAATCGAGGTGGAAGGGGTTTTGTTATCGCATGAATTCTTGAATCAACACGAACTCACTGTGGGAGCGAGCCTGCTCGCGAAAGCGTCATTTCAGTCGACAATGTTGGTGACTGTTACACCGCATTCGCGAGCAGGCTCGCTCCCACATGAGATATTTCGTGGGCCTACGCCGCGCCGTCGAGGAACTGCTCGGCGTAGTGGCAAGCCACCTGCCGATTATCCAGTTCACGCAACAGCGGCTCTTCCGTGGTGCAACGCTCGGTGGCGTACGGGCAGCGCTTGTGGAAAGCACAGCCCGGTGGCGGGTTCAGCGGGTTGGGCAGTTCGCCGACGATCTTGATTTTCGGCTTGTTCGGGTCCGGGTGAATGGTCGGGGTCGCCGACAGCAGCGCTTGGGTATACGGGTGCAGCGGGCGCTCGTAGATGTCGTTTTTCGGGCCCAGTTCCACCGGACGGCCGAGGTACATCACCATCACGTCATCGGCCACGTGCTGCACCACCGCGAGGTTGTGCGAGATGAACACGTAGGCGGTGTTGAACTCCTGCTGCAAATCCATGAACAGGTTGAGCACCTGGGCCTGAATCGACACGTCCAGCGCCGAAGTCGGTTCGTCCGCGACCAGCACTTTCGGTTGCAGCATCATTGCCCGCGCCAGAGCGATACGCTGGCGCTGACCGCCGGAGAACATGTGCGGATAGCGCTGGTAATGCTCAGGGCGCAAGCCGACCTGCTTCATCATCGCCTGGACTTTCTCGCGACGCTCGGTGGCCGACAGCTTGGTGTTGATCAGCAGCGGCTCGGCCAGTTGATCACCGATTTTCTGCCGTGGGTTCAACGACGCGTACGGGCTCTGAAACACCATCTGCACGTCTTTGCGCAGTTGCTTGCGCTCGGCCTTGTCGGCGCCGGCAACTTCCTGACCGGCGATCTGCAGCGAGCCCGACGACGGCTCTTCGATCAGCGTCAGGGCGCGGGCGAGAGTGGATTTGCCACAGCCCGATTCGCCTACCACGGCAAGGGTCTTGCCGGCTTCCAGTTCGAACGACACGCCGTTGAGCGCGCGCACGGTGGCGTGGCCCTTGAACAGGCCACGGGAGACTTCGTAGTGACGGGTCAGGTCGCGGGCGGTAAGTACGACGGCCATTACGCCACCTCCTGGTTCAGCGGGTAGAAGCAGCGGGCGAGGCTGTTGGCTTTCGGATCAAGGCCCGGACGCTGGGTGCGGCAGTTGTCCTGCACGTACGGGCAGCGCGGCGACAGCAGGCAACCCTGCGGACGGTCGTAGCGGCCCGGGACGATGCCCGGCAAGGTCGACAGGCGCGAGGCGCCGAGGCTGTGCTCGGGAATCGCCTTGAGCAGCGCTTCGCTGTACGGGTGCGCCGGGATGTCGAACAGTTGCGGCACCTGACCGACTTCCACAGCTTGACCGGCGTACATCACGCAGACGCGCTGGGCGGTTTCCGCCACGACCGCGAGGTCGTGAGTGATCAACACCAGGCCCATGTTCTGCTCTTTCTGCAACGCCAGCAGCAGATCCATGATCTGCGCCTGAATCGTCACGTCCAGCGCGGTGGTCGGTTCGTCGGCGATCAACAGTTTCGGCTCGCCGGCAATCGCCATGGCGATCGCGACGCGCTGGCTCATACCGCCAGACAGTTGATGCGGGTAGGCGTCCATGCGGCTGGCGGCGCCCGGGATCTCGACTTTTTCCAGCAGTTCGATGGCACGCTTGCGCGCTTGCTTGCCGGACATTTTCAGGTGCAGGCGTAGCACTTCCTCGATCTGGAAACCGACGGTGTAGCTCGGGTTCAGCGCGGTCATCGGGTCCTGGAAGACCATCGACAGGTCTTTGCCGACGATCTGCCGACGCTGGCGGTTGCTGAGTTTGAGCATGTCCTTGCCGTCGAAGCTGAGCGAGTCGGCGGTGACGATGCCGGGATGCTCGATCAGGCCCATCAGCGCCATCATGGTCACGGATTTACCCGAACCCGACTCGCCAACGATGGCCAGCACTTCGCCTTTGTCGACTTTCAGGTCGAGGCCGTCGACCACCGGTGTCGCGGTCTTGTCGCCGAAGCGGACGTTGAGATTCTTGATTTCTAGCAGTGACATTTGAATCTCCTCAGGCGGCGTTCTTGAGTTTCGGGTCCAGCGCATCGCGCAGGCCGTCGCCCATCAAGTTGATTGCCAGCACGCTGAGCAAAATGGTCAGACCAGGCAGACTTACCACCCACCAGGCGCGTTCGATGTAGTCGCGGGCCGAGGCCAGCATGGTGCCCCACTCAGGGGTTGGCGGTTGTACGCCGAGGCCGAGGAAGCCCAGTGCAGCGGCATCGAGAATCGCCGAGGAGAAGCTCAGGGTTGCCTGCACGATCAGCGGCGCCATGCAGTTGGGCAGCACGGTGATGAACATCAGACGCGGCAGACCGGCACCGGCCAGACGCGCGGCGGTGACGTAGTCGCGGTTCAGTTCGCCCATCACGGCGGCACGGGTCAGACGCACGTAGGACGGCAGCGAAACCACAGCAATCGCGATCACGGTGTTGATCAGGCCAGGGCCGAGGATGGCGACGATCGCCACGGCCAGCAGCAGCGACGGCAGGGCGAGCATGATGTCCATCAGACGCATGATGGTCGGGCCGACCACTTTCGGGAAGAAACCGGCGAACAGACCCAGCAGGATCCCCGGAATCAGCGACATCACCACCGACGACAAGCCGATCAGCAGCGACAGGCGCGAACCCT
>NZ_RCOC01000058.1:0-15221 GCF_004307515.1 Pseudomonas sp. Sample_14
GTCGGCTGTCAGGCCGCCTTCGCTGGCAAGCCAGCTCCCACAGGGACGGGGTGAATCTGGCAGAGATGGGTTGGCAGTGGAGACGCTTTCGCGAGCAGGCTCGCTCCCACAGTTTGAATCGAGTACATCAGCGAGAAACAGGTCGACTGTCAGGCCGCCATTGCGAGCAGGCTCGCTCCCACAAAAGCAAAAACAAAAGTATAGGCAAAGCAGCGCAGCTGCCCGCGGCGAAGCCGCCCCACTCAACAATGAGCGTTAGCTCGAGTGCTTTTGATCTTGATCCACCGGCGACGTCGGAAGGCTGAGCGGAGGGATTGATCCGGGGGTGGGAGCGCAGCGACCGTCTGGCGCAGCCAGACACAGCGGAAGGAGGTGCAGCGAAGCAAACCGTAGCCGCTGCGCCCGGATCAGTCCCGGAGCGAAGGGACCCGAGCCTGCGAGGGCCGAACGTAGGAGCAAGCCTTTTGGGTTACCTTTTTGGCGTTTGAAAAAGGTGACCCGCCGTAAGGGCGGAACCGTAATCAGCAACACCCGAAGAAACGGATATTCACCCAAAACCCCAAGAACCTGGTCGGCCCAGAGGCCGCCAAGACAACCCGAGCGAGAAAATGTTAGCGTGCTTGCAATCAAGCCCCGACGAGCCCAAGCCCAATGAAAAAAACAGTCCTGGCCTTCAGCCGCATCACCCCGCCCATGATCGAACGCCTGCAAGAAGAATTCGACGTCATCGTCCCCAACCCCAAGACCGGTGACATCAACGCCCAGTTCAACGAAGCCCTGCCCCACGCCCACGGCCTCATCGGCGTCGGCCGCAAACTCGGCCGCGCACAACTGGAAACCGCGACAAAACTCGAAGTGGTTTCGAGCGTCTCGGTCGGCTACGACAACTACGACCTCGACTACTTCAACGAACGCGGGATCATGCTCACCAACACCCCCGACGTGCTCACCGAAAGCACCGCCGACCTCGCCTTCGCCCTGATCATGAGCAGCGCTCGCCGCGTCGCCGAACTCGACGCCTGGACCAAGGCCGGCCAATGGCAGGCCAGCGTCGGCGCTCCGCTGTTCGGCACTGATGTGCACGGCAAGACCCTCGGCATCGTCGGCATGGGCAACATTGGCGCCGCCGTCGCCCGACGCGGGCGCTTCGGCTTCAACATGCCGATCATCTACAGCGGCAACAGCCGCAAGACCGAACTGGAACAAGAACTCGGCGCACAGTTCCGCAGCCTCGATGAGCTGCTGGCCGAAGCCGATTTCGTTTGCCTGGTGGTGCCACTGAGCGACAAGACCCGCCACCTGATCAGCCATCGCGAACTGGCGCTGATGAAGCCGAGTGCTATCCTGGTCAACATCTCGCGCGGCCCGGTCGTCGACGAGCCAGCGCTGATCGAAGCCCTGCAAAACAACCGCATCCGCGGCGCCGGGCTGGACGTCTACGAAAAAGAACCGCTGGCCGAATCGCCGCTGTTCCAATTGAAGAACGCCGTGACCCTGCCGCACATCGGCTCGGCCACCACCGAGACCCGCGAAGCCATGGCCAACCGCGCCCTGGCCAACCTGCGCAGCGCCCTCCTCGGCGAACGGCCGCAGGATCTGGTCAACCCGCAGGTCTGGCGCGGCTGAAAAAAAAGGCCGGCGCAACATTGCGCCGGCCTTCACCTTACATAACTTGCAACCGAACAAAAACGCCGGACCCAGTAACTGCCATATAAGCTCTCGCAACTTATCAACTCATTGATTATTTGCTATGGAGAGCTGATCCCGTGAACACCCTGACCACCGACAAACTCATTCGTTACAGCAAAGTCATCTTGATGGCTTATATAAGTTTCTTTGGCTTGCTGGTGATGATTCATAACTTCACCGACTACGAGTCCAACTACACTTACGTTGCACATATCCTGAGCATGGACACCACCAACGCCAGTGAAAACATCATGTACCGCGCGATCGATTCGCCGATGATCCATCACCGGATCTACTGGTTCATCATCACCATGGAAGTCACCTATACCGTGCTTTGCCTGATCGGTACTTACCAGTTGTATCGCTACATCGATGCATCGCCAGCGGCATTCCATGAAGCCAAGAAGTTTTCGATCATGGGTATATTGGTCGCCATCTTCATTTATTACGTTTGTCTACAAACTGTAGGTGTCGAGTGGTTCGATATGGACACTTCGCTATCATGGAATGCCAAGGACTGGGCGAGGCATATTGTCGACTTCATCTTCCCGGTGATGATCTACATCACTTTGAAAGTTGAGCGCTGAAACCCAGCGCTCGCTTTATCAAGCCAACTTCCCTTGACCCGCAGACAACAGCACTTTCGGTTTACGAAACACCAACACGTTGCCCAACATCACCAAGACCAGCCCGACCAGCGCCGGTGCGGTCCATTGATAACCTTCGGCAAACGCCGACACGTTCAGGGCCACCACCGGGAACAGCACCGTGCAGTAAGCCGCCCGCTCCGGGCCCATGCGCCCGACCAGCGTCAGGTACGCAGTGAAGCCAATCACCGAGCCGGGAATCACTAGATACAACAGCGCACCGACATAACGCGGCGACCAGTCCATGGCGAAGGGGATGCCGTTGAACAGACACCACACCGTCAGCATCGCCGCGCCGTAGGCCATGCCCCAGGCGTTGGTGGTCAGCGGTCGCAATCCCGCTTTCTGTTGCAGACTCGAGAGCATATTGCCGGCGGAAAAACACAATGTGCCGCATAACGCCAATCCAAGGCCGAGCAGGGTTTGCGGGCTGGCTTGATGCCCGGCCAGTTCCGGCCAGAACAACAGCCCCAGACCCGACAGCCCCAACGCACCGCCCAGCAACACATTGCGCGCAATGCGCTGGCCGAAGAACACCCGTGCATTCAGCGCGTTCCACAACGTTGCCGTAGAAAACACCACCGCCACCAGACCGCTGGGTATCCACTGGCTGGCCGTCAGAAAGCACATGAAGTTCACACAGAACAGGCACAGCCCCTGGGCCACACAGATCAAGTGGCCTCGGCGGTTCATCGGTTGCAGGCGTCGGCTGAGCAGCAACAACGCAAACAACACCAACGCGGCGAGGCCGAAGCGATAGACAATCGACACCGGGATTTCGACCACGCCCAATTGCCATTTCAAGGCAATCCAGGTGGTGCCCCAGATCAGCACGGTCAGCAGGTACAACGACAGGTTCATGGCACACACTCCTTAAACAGGCCTTGAGTGTCTGCCTCGGGCAGCCTTCGACGCTTGCACAATCTTGCGCTTTTGTCTGGCGGCAGGCTGGCAGGGCGGCGTCTACGGAGTAGGATGCAAGGCGTTGGAGAGAACCGAACATGGCCGCTATCGATACCCTGCAAGTCTTTCAAGCCCTCAACCGCTCGCCGAATGCACGCCTTGTGCACAGCGCCGAGCTCGGTGACGGCATGTCTGCGGCCTTGTGGACCAACCACCACGATGCCCAGGAATACGAAGCGCCAAGTCATCACACGCTGTCGTGCTACGTCGCCGGCGGCACCGGCACATTCCGTCGTGGCCAGCCGGGCCGCAAAGGCGGGCCGGACAAGCTGTGCATCCTGCCGGCCGATCATGAATCGGGCTGGGTGATCAATGGCGATATCCGTCTGGCGCACCTGTATTTCAGCGCCGAACAATTCGCCCTCGGTTGCGTCACTTTGCTCGATCGCGAACCGCGCGAGATGCAATTACGCGAGCAGACTTTTCTCGAAGATCCGCAGCAGGCGCAGCGCTTCCGACAATTGCTGAATCTGAACTGGCAAGAGCCGGCCGAGCGCTTGCTGACCAGCAGCCTCGCCCATGAATTGATCAGCCACACCTTGCTCAGCCAAGTCGGTGCGCGCCAGGGCCTGCGCCTCAAGGGCGGGCTGGCGCCGCACCAGCGCCGACAACTGGTGGAGTTCATCGACAACCAGCTGGCCGAGCCGATCAGCCTCGGGCAACTGGCCGGGCTGTGTGCGCTGTCGGAATATCACTTTGCGCGGATGTTTCGCCTGAGCTTCGGCCTGCCGCCGCATCAATATGTGCTGGCGCGGCGCTTGAGCCGGGCGCGGGAATTGTTGCGCGGCACGGCGCTGCCGCTGGGCGAGATCGCGCTGGCGTGCGGGTTTGCCAGTGCGAGCCATTTCACTAATCGGTTCAGGCAGGTTTTGGGTGGGACGCCGGGCGAGTATCGGCAGGCTTTTTTGCGTTGAGCCCTCTTCCCCTCACCCCAGCCCTCTCCCAGAGGGAGAGGGGGCCGACCGAGGTGTCTAGCACTGTACGTCGACCTGAAACACCGAATCGATTATAGATTCAAAGCAACACGTTCAAGTCGGTGTACCTCTGGAATATCCCACGGTCAGTCCCCTCTCCCTCCGGGAGAGGGAGAGGGGGCCGACCGAGGTGTCTTGCGGTGTACATCGACCTGAAAAATCGCATCGATTATGGATTCCAAGCATTACTTTCAGGTCGGTGTATCTCTCGAATATCCCACGGTCAGTCCCCTCTCCCTCCGGGAGAGGGCTAGGGTGAGGGGCTTTTGATCTTGCCTCAAAACTCCAGAGTGCTGGAAAGCGAAACCTGCCGCGAATCCCCCATCGACACAAAGAAGCGGCTCGCCGACGAGGTGTAATAGGTGCGATCAAACAGGTTCTTCACGTTCAACTGAAACTTGACCTTCTGCCCTTCAACCATGGTGTCGTAAGTGGCAAACGCATCCGCCACGGTGTAGCTCGGCAGGTCAAAATCATTCACCGCGTTGCCGGCACGCTCGCCGACGTACCGCACCCCTGCCCCGACACGCAGTTGATCGCCGCCAAACACATTGCCGAAGTCATACACCGCCGACAGCGAGCCGGAATTCTTCGCTACGTTTTGCAGGCGCTTGCCTTTGTATTCCGGGTCTTCGGTGACTTCGGCATCGGTATAGGCATAGCTGCCGATCAGGTTCCAGTGCTCGCTGAGCTGCCCGCTCAGGTCAACTTCCAGCCCGCGTGAACGCACCTCGCCTGCCGCACTGTAAATCGTTGTCGGGCCTTCGGAATTGGCCACCAGTACGTTGCGTTTCTTGATGTCGAACAACGCGATATTGCCGGTGATGCTGCCGGGCATATCCAGCCGCGCACCCAGCTCCCACGACTTGGCTTCCTCCGGCGCGATGCTGCCGTCGAGCACGGTACTGCTGCCGCTCAGCGGGGCGATGGTCGAGTTGGGTTTGAACGATTCGGTGTAGCTGCCGTAAAACGACAGCGCGTCGGTGTAGCGATACACCAGCCCTGCGCGCGGCACCCACTTCTGGCCATTGCTGTCGGTATTGGCCTTGAACGGCACGCCTTTGCCGGCGTACTGGTCGTACTCCTGAAAACGTCCGCCAGCGACCAGAATCCACTGCTCGTTGAGGTGAATCGAATCCTGCAGGAACAGCGAATCGCTGCGCAGCTTATCGGTCTGCGCGCTGTCGGGCGCACTCACCGTAGTGCCCATCACTTCGCGACCATACACCGGGTTGAGATAGCTGAACGTGGTCAGGCTTTTCTGCCGGATCAGATCCTCGCGGTAGATCTTGCGGTATTCGTCATCAACGCCGAATACCAGATCATGCTGCATGCCCAGCACATTCACTTTGCCTTCGAGGCTGGCGGTGGTGAAACGATCGGTGCTGATCGCATTCTGGGTGCCGTCCATGCTGCGGGTCAGTGTGCCTTTGTTGGTGTCGATCGCCGTCACGCGTACCTGGCTGGCGTCGTAGGTTTCACGGTTCCAGCTGTAGCCGAAGTGAGCTTTCCAGTCGTCGTTGAGTTCGTGGTCGGCTTCGAAATGGTACAGGTCCGAGCGCCCTTCCATGTCGTTGAATGGCTCATCGAGACGCTGCTTGCGCGAGATATCCAGCGGATGATTGGTGCGCGGATCGATCAAGGTGCCACGGTCGAAGGGGGTGAGAAACTCGCGGTGCTCGTAGGCGAACAACAGCTTGGTGCGCTCGCCGTACCAGGCCAGCGATGGTGCGATCAGCGTCTCGCGATGGGTGCCGAAGTTGCGCCAGTAATCTTCGTCTTCATGATCGACGACCATGCGATAGGCGAAGCCGGAATCGCCCAGCGCCCCGGTGCTGTCGAAGGCGCCACCGCTGCCGTTCTTGCCGTCACCGTAGCTCGAACCGCGCACGGTCACGGCGTTGTACTGGGTCAGTTCCGGCTTCTTGCTGACCATGTTGACCACACCACCCGGATCCTGAATCCCGTAGAGCAACGAGGCCGGGCCCTTGAGCACTTCGACGCGATCCACGGTCGCGTTCATGCCACGGCCCTGCACCAGCGGCATGCCGTCGCGCATGATCGAGCCGTTGCGGTTGTCACCGAAACCGCGAGTCATCACCGAGTCCTGGGTACTGCCCAAGGTGTTGCCCTGGGTGATGCCGCTGACATTGGCCAGCGCGTCGTCTAGATTGCGCGGCGCCTGATCGCGAATGACCTGCGCCGGGATGACATTGACCGTCTGCGGAATTTCTTGCAGCGACGCCGATGAGCGCATCACCGAACTGGTTTCCGGCGGCTGATAACTCATCAATTCGTCGCGCGTGGACGTGATGGTGGTGGCGCCGAGATTGAGCGCGCCTGCGGTCGGCATCGGCTCCAGCGCCAGGGTATGACTGTCGGTGCGGCGAAAGCTCAAGCCGGAGTTGCCGAGCAGGCGTTGCAGGGCCTGTTCGGCGCTCATCTGGCCGTTGACTGCCGGAGCGTTGAGGACGTACGGCGCTTCGTCGGTGTAGACCACGCTCTGCCCGGTCACGCGGCTGAAGTCGCTCAGGGCCTGCGGCAATGGTTTGGCGGCCAGGGCAAAATTGAATTGCTGTTGCGCCTGATTGCTCACCGCTTCTGTCGCCAGCGCGATACTCATCGGCAGCAATGCCAACGCGGAAAAACTCAGCGCCGACATGCCCAACCACTGTTTGACCGAACCGGATTTTGCCCTGGACTTCATTGCTCAATGACCTGTGTAGAACCGCAACGGATGCGAATGGCTCGCAGTTTCAGTCACTACACGGATGGGGCTCGGGGTTACCTCACCTTTAATTTGAAAATATTTTGCGGGGGATTTGTTGCCTGGGCTGACGCCTTCGCGAGCAGGCTCGCTCCCACCTTTGGAATGCGTTCCCTGTGGGAGCGAGCCTGCTCGCGAAGAGGCCGGCAGCCTCAGCGCAGAATAATCAGCTGCCCCAACACCCGATGCTGCTCAAACCCCAACACTCCCTGCAACGAATTGAGCACCGCCTGCGGGTCCTTGCTCGGAAAGCTGCCGCTGACCTTGCGCGCCGCCAGCTCATCGTTGAGCAGCACAATCCGCCCCGGGTAATAGCGGCGCAGATCCTCGACGACATCGGCCAGCGTGGTCTTGTAGTAAGTCAGCCAACCCTGACGCCAGGCCAGTTGCGCTTCACTGTCCACAGCATGCAGTTTTTCCGCAGTGCCGTCGGCATAAGCAACTTGCTGACCAGCAGTGAGAATCTGTTGTTGACCGTGCTCGTCCGCCGTCACCGCGACACGTCCGGACAATACCGTCACTTGCGCGCCATGGAGTTGCCGGCGCACTTCGAACTGAGTGCCGAGCACCCGCGCCTCGCCCTGCTCCGCCGCCACCACAAACGGATCGCCAGTGTGAGTGACGCTGAAGAAAGCAGCGCCGCGAATCAACTGCACGTGGCGCTGACCGTGGCTGAAATCCACGGCAATCGCGCTATCGGCATCCAGCGTCACTCGCGACTGATCGGCCAGTGTCACCGTGCGAATTTCCCCAGGCGCCGAGACGTGATCGGCGCGCAGATCGTCGAGCCAGCGTTGCGCCTGCCACCCCGTGCCGAGGCTGACCATCAACAGCAGACACGCGGCCAGCGCCAGCGCGCCAGACCAACGCAAAATCGGCGAACGACGCGGGGCGTCCATCGCCTGCAGATAACCTTGCAGCGCGAGCGCATCTTCATCGGCCAGCGTGCGCGCGGGGCTTTCGCTGAGTTCCCAGATCACCTGCGCCTGCGCATACGCTTGGGCATGGGCCGGATCGGCGCGCAGCCATTGGCTGAAGGTGAGTTGATCGCCAGTGCTCGGGCGGTCGTGCAACAGGCTCAGCCAGGCCAGCGCGGCCTGTTCCTGGGCCGGCGTCGGTGTGATCGGATCGGATGGCTTCACGGTGCTTTCCCTGGCAGGCGTGGCGCGGGGTCGCGCAGGCTGGCCTTGCAGGCCTCGAGGGCGCGCATCATATGTTTTTCCACGGCACTTTGGGACAGGCCCATGGCCTTGGCGATCTCAGCGTACTTGCGCCCGTGAATGCGATTGAGCAGAAAGATCTGCCGGGTACGCTCGGGCAAGGCGCGCAATGCTGCTTCGACGTGACGCAGATCATTGCCGGCTTCGAGGGCGGCCTGGGGTTCGCTGCCATGGCTGTCGGGTTCGTCCGGCTGCCAGCCTTTATTGACTCGCGTGCGCGTGCCTTCGCTGCGCAGATGGTCGATGGCGATGTTGCCGGCGCAGCGCAGCAGATAAGTGCTGAGCTCTTCGACCTGCACCAGCGGCCGCCGCCAGAAGCGCAAAAACAGATCCTGGACCAGATCCGCCGCCGTCGCCCGACAACCGACGCGCCGATTCACCAGCGCCTCCATTTGCGCACGCTGGGACAGAAACACCTGAAGAAAATGCGCACGCGCGCCACGCGCTTCATCGTCACGCGATTCCGGTGGCAGACCGATCAGCACTTCAGCACTGCGCCCAGGCGGCGACCGGGCTGGCCAACAGGCTCAAGCCGGCCAGGGCCATGGCCAGACGCGGGCGATACGGCAGCAACAGCACTAATGCCAAAGCGCTGAGCATCAGCACCGCGAACCAGTCGACCAGACCGAAACTCCAGCCACTGGCCGCGACCGCCGCCCACAGCGAAAGCGCCAGCAACAGCCATCCCGCCAGCGCCAGACCCTGACGGCGGCGCGTCGACGGTTTGGCGCCGAGCAATTCGGCGTGATGACGTGGCATCGACAGGCACAACGCGGTGAAGCCGGCATAGGTGAGCAACAGGGCCAGCAGCATCAGTTGGCCCCCTGTTCGACTGTGATCGAGCGAGGCGAAGAACTTGCTTTGCGAACGCTGACGGAGTCGCCCGTACGCTGCATCTTGCGCGCAGCCCAGCCGAGAAAAAGCCCCGTCGCCAGACACGTCAGATCAAGTCCGGCCAGTGCCCAGTCGCGCTGTATCAGGGTCGCACCAAGATTCCACGGTGTGGTCAGCGCATTGATCAGCGGCACCGCGATAAACAGCGCGGCGCCGAGCGTCAGCTGTTCGATCCACGCCTTGCGTCCCGGACGCAACACCGCGTGCACCACGCTCAGCCCCCAAGCCATGAAAAACGCATTCACTTCCCAATCGGCCCGCCCCGCCAGACTCACCGGCAGCAGTCGATTGGCCAAAAAGAACACCGCGACCGCCGATACCAGGCCGGCCATGCTGGCGATATTCAGCACCTCGACCAAGCGCAATTCGAACGGCAGCGCCGCGCTTTTCACGTGCTTGAGCTGCCGCTTGCCGAGCCAGATCACCAGCCCGGTGCCGATCATTGCCGTGCCGGCCAATCCGCAAACGAAATACAGCCAGCGCAACAGCGGCCCGGCGAAATGGCCCATGTGCAAACCGTAAAACGCGCCACCCACCGCCATCGCTACGGGTTGATCGGGTGTACTGCTCAGAAGCTGCCCGGTGACACCGCTGAAGGTCACCGCCCGGCCGAAATCGTGCACCACCCGATCGCCCGCGCGGGACAGCACCACCGTGGCGCTGGCATCGCCCGGGTTGCTCACCGACAGCCGCGCGGTATGGCCGCCCGCCCATTGCTCGCTGGCCTTGGCCAGTAGCGGCGCCATGGCGGTCAGCGGTGCGGCGCCATCGGCGCGCTCGGGCGTCTTCGAGGCGGGAAAGACTTCGTCGTAGAACTTGCGTACGTCGCTGCCGTAAGAGGCAACGATGCTGGCCGGCATGACCATCGACATGAAAATCACCAGGCTGCTGTAAGTGATCATCAAGTGAAACGGCAGCACTAGCACACCCACGGCGTTATGCCCGTCGAGCCAGGATCGCTGGCCCTTGCGCGGGCGGAAGGTGAAGAAGTCCTTGAAGATTTTCTTGTGGGTGATGATGCCGCTGATCAACGCAACGAACATCACCATTGCGGCGATGGTCGCCAGCCAGCGCCCCCACGGGTAAGGCATCTGCAACTGGAAGTGGAAACGGTAAAAGAACTCGCCGCCCATGCTTTCGCGGCCCTGTACTTCGACTCCGGTTTGAGCATCGAGGGTTCGGGATTCGAAGCGGCCGCGCTCGCCGGGTTTGCCCGGCGCCTGCTGCCAGCGCACCGTCAGGCCGGGGTCGCGGGCATCGGGCAAATCGATCAGCCAGCGCGAGGCACCGGCGGCGTGTTGTTGCAGATAATCTTGCGCCAGTGCCAGGCTCGCTTCGCTATCAAGCGAATGTGCAGCGATCTCCGGCTGCATCCAGTGGCTGATTTCATCTTTGAAATAAGCGAGCGTGCCGGTGAGAAAAATCGCGAACAGCAACCAGCCGAACACCAGCCCGGCCCAGGTGTGCAGCCATGCCATCGCCTGCCGGAAGCCCTCTTTCATGCCAGCCCCAGACCGCGCGCGGCACCGGAAACCGTGGCGAGAATCACGCTCGGCACCAACAGGCCGACCCACGCCGACCACGCGCTGCGGCAGGCAAAACACCAGAGCACCGCGACCAGATAGACCAGAAAGGACACGGTCATGCCAGTGACCACCGCTTCGGCGCGGTTCAGCGGCAGCCACAACGTCAGGGTGACACTGGCCAGCGCCGCGACCAGATAGCCGCCGAAGATCGCCGCCAGCACTCGCGAAGTGACGGCCAGACGATAGGACATGGGAAGGGTGGCGAGTTTGCCTTTCATGTTTCGACCCTGAAACGAAAAACGTTCGGCCGACAAGCCGAATCTACAGGCGAGCAATATTAATGATAAATATTCTCATACGCAAAAGCATCTGATTGCCGGACACTGTCGCCAGCCTCTACAATGCGAACCGTTCTTGTTCTCTAATGCACGTTCTCTACGCAAGTTTTGCGTCCGGAGTCATTTCGTTGCCGCCCGCCCATTCCGTCGAATCGCTCTACCACGCCCATCACAGCTGGCTCACTGGCTGGTTGCGGCGCAAGCTCGGCTGCCCGGACAGCGCGGCGGATCTGGCTCAGGACACGTTCATCAAGGTGCTGACCGCCCGCGAGCCACCGCTGATCATCGAACCGCGCGCCTTCCTTACCACCCTGGCCAAGCGCGTGCTGTTCAATCATTACCGGCGCCAGGATGTGGAACGCGCCTACCTCGAGACACTGGCGCAGATGCCTGAGATGGTCGCGCCGTCGGAAGAGCACAAAGCGATCATCCTGCAGACACTGGTCGAACTCGATGAGCTGCTCGACGGCTTGCCGCGCCAGATCAAACGCGCGTTCCTGCTCGCTCAGGTCGATGGTCTGACTTATCCACAGATCGCCGCAGAACTGGGCATCTCAGTGGCCACGGTCAAACGCCATCTGAACAAAGCGGCCATGCGCTGCTATTTCGCCCTGTGAATCGCGCGCCGGACTTCTCTGCGCAAGTCGCCGAACAGGCGGTGCACTGGTTGCTGGAAATGCAGCAGGGCACGCTGACCCCGCGCCAGCAACAAGCCTGGCAACAATGGCTGGATGCGCACAGCGAACACCGCCGGGCGTGGGAACACATGCAACGGGTCAACCAGCGCTTGCGCGGCGTTTCGTCGCCGTTGGCCCACGCGGCGTTGAACGGACCGAAGTCCGGCAGCCGCCGTCAGGCGTTGAAAATGTTGCTGATTCTCGGTGCCGGCTCAGCGGCGACCTGGGGCATGCGCGAGCACACGCCGTTGCCGTCGCTGCTCGCCGATTACCGCACGCCGGTGGGCCAGCGGCGCAAGATCGGCTTGGGCGGTGCCGATTCGTTACAGCTCAATACCGCAAGTTCCGTCGATGTCGATGACGCGCAGCGTACGATTCGTCTGCTCGAGGGCGAAATGCTGTTGAGCGCTGCAAATCCGTTCGAGATACGCACGGCACACGGCGTGCTGAAAAGCCAAGGTGCGCGCCTCAATGTGCGGCAGTTTGTTGATCGCACGCAGATCGCCCTGTTCGAAGGACGAGTCGAACTCAACGCCAGCCAGCGCGCGCCCCTGCTGCTGCCGGTCGCGCGGCAGTTGAGTTTTACTGCCAGCTCCGTCAGCGCGGCCAAACCACTGGACGCCAACAGTGGTGCGTGGACTGACGGCATGCTGGTCGCCGCTCATATGCGCCTCGGTGATTTCCTCGAAGAGCTTGGCCGCTACCGGCGCGGGCAGCTGCGGTGCGACAGCCAGGTTGCCGATTTGCTGATTTCCGGGACGTATCCACTGGATGACAGCGAGCGGATTCTCGACCTGCTGCAGATCAGTCTGCCGGTCAGAGTGAAGCGCTTTACCCGTTATTGGGTGAGCGTCGAAGCGCGGGTGTAAAAAAACGCCAAAACCATGAGCCGTTTTTCAGATCTGGCGTGACAGAGAAGGAAAGCCCCCTTGATTCCACCTTCTCAGGATCATCCACATGCAGCCCACCCGCCTTACCCCACTGGCCCGCAGCCTGCGCAATCTTCTGCTCGGCGCCAGCCTGAGTTTCACCGCCTTGCCCGCTGCGCTGGGCGCCGAAACCAAGGTTTATCACATCGCCCCGGCGTCGCTGGAAACCGCGCTGAACCAGTTTGGCCGTGAAGCCGGCGTGCTGATTTCCTTTGGCTCGCAAGTCACCAGCGGTGTGCAGAGCCGGGGTCTGGAGGGCAATTACACGATGCAACAAGGCCTCGATGCCCTGCTCGAAGGCACCGGCCTGCAAGCCCGCGCCGAAGGCGACAATGCCTTCAGCCTGCAACCGCTGGCTGACGCGGCGCTGGAGCTGGGCACCTCGACCGTAGTCGGCGACTGGCTCGGCGATGCGGCGCAGATCAATGTCTTCGAACACCCCGGGGCACGTGATGTGATCCGCCGCGACGAATTCGAACGCCAGGGCGCGACCCAGGCCCGCGATGTGCTCAACCGCATCCCCGGTGTGAATGCGCCGGAGAACAACGGCACCGGCAGCCACGACATGGCGCTGAACTTTGGCATTCGTGGCTTGAATCCACGCCTGGCCGCGCGCTCGACAGTATTGATGGACGGCATCCCGGTACCGTTCGCGCCGTATGGTCAGCCGCAGTTGTCGTTCGCGCCGATCAGCATGGGCAACATGGATGCGGTGGACGTGGTGCGTGGCGGCGGTGCGGTACGTTACGGCCCGCAGAACGTCGGCGGCGTGGTCAACTTCGTGACCCGGGCGATTCCGGACGAGCCAACGGTCAAGGGTGGTTTCCAGACTGAAACCAGCCCATCGTCGAGCCACGACGGTTTCAAGACCAGCGCCAATCTGCTGGCCGGCGGCACCAACGCCAACGGCCTCGGTGGTGCGCTGTTGTACTCCGGCACCCGTGGCGGTGACTGGCGCGAACACAGCGACACCGAGATCGACGACCTGATCCTCAAGGGCAAATATCAGCTCGACGAAGCCAACAGCTTCAACGCCATGGCCCAGTATTACGAAGGCAAGGCCGACATGCCCGGTGGTCTCAACGTCGCCGATTACGATGCCGATCCGTATCAATCGACGCGGCCGAAAGATCAGTTCTGGGGGCGCCGCACGATGTTCAACTTCGGCTATCGCTATCAGGAAGATCGCCGCGAATTCACCGCCAACACCTTCTTCACCAAAACCCTGCGCAGCGGTTATCTGGATCAGGGCACATTCCTTTCGCTGTCGCCGCGCGAGTACTGGGTACGTGGCCTGGAAACCCGTTTCGCCCAAGGCTTCGACCTCGGTCCGAGCAGTCACGAAGTCGGCGTCGGCTATCGCTACATCAACGAGGCCGGCCACGAACTGCGTTATCGCACGCCGATCAGCGCCAACGAATACCCAACCACCAGCAGCCGCAACGACCGCGACACTCGCGGTGGTACCGAGGCCAACGCGTTCTTCGTCGATGACCGCATCGACATCGGCAAATGGACCATCACCCCGGGCGTGCGCTACGAGATGATCGAGTCGCAACAGACCAACAACCTGACCAACGTCAAATACAAGGGCGACTACAACACCGCGCTGCCGGCGCTGAACGTGCTCTATCACCTCACCGACAGCTGGAATCTGTATGCCAACACCGAAGGCTCGTTCGGCAGCGTGCAATACAGCCAGATGCCCAACCGCGTGAGCAGCGGCGAGGTGAAACCGGAAAAGGCGCGCACCTGGGAACTCGGCACGCGCTATGACAACGGTGCCCTGCGCGCGGAGATCGGCGCATTCCTGATCAACTTCGACAACCAGTACGAAAGCAACCAGACCAACGACTCGGTGATCGCTCGCGGCGAAACCCGCCATCAGGGCATCGAGACCAGCGTCAATTACGCGCTCGACGACTTGAGCCCGGCGCTGGCCGGTTTCGATGTCTACGCCAGTTATGCCTATGTCGACGCCACCATCCGCGAGGACGGGCCGAACAAAGGCAACCGCGTGCCGTTTTCCTCCAAACACAAAGGCACGATTGGCGTCGGTTATACCGAAGGGCCATGGAAGCTGAATCTGGACAGCAGCTTCCAGAGCGACCAGTTCGCCGACAACGCCAACACTTCGAAAGAAAGCGCCGATGGCAGCACCGGCAAGATCCCCGGCTACATGCTGTTCAGCAGCCGCGCCGGGTATGACTTCGGACCGCAACTGTCGGATTTGAATGTGGCGGTGGGGGTGAAGAACATCTTCAACACGCAGTACTTCACACGCTCGTTCGATGACAACAACAAGGGCAAGTATGTGGGTGAGCCGCGTACGGTTTATGTGCAGACGTCGGTGGCGTTCTGACCGCAGCCCATTGAAGATCAAAAGCCCCTCACCCTAACCCTCTCCCAGAGGGAGAGGGGACTGACCGAGGTGTATTTACGATTTACGCTCGCCTGTAATATCGAGCCGAACGCTGGACTTGAAAACAACCGGAATCGGCCCCCTCTCCCAGAGGGTGAGGGACTGACCGAGGTGTATTTACGATTTACGCTCGCCTGCAATATCGAGCCGAACGCTGGACTTGAAAACAACCGGA
>NZ_RCOC01000058.1:15231-119219 GCF_004307515.1 Pseudomonas sp. Sample_14
CGATTTACGCTCGCCTGCAATATCGAGCCGAACGCTGGACTTGAAAACAACCGGAATCGGCCCCCTCTCCCAGAGGGTGAGGGACTGACCGAGGTGTATTTACGATTTACGCTCGCCTGCAATATCGAGCCGAACGCTGGACTTGAAAACAACCGGATCGACTCCCTCTCCCTCGGGAGAGGGCTGGGGTGAGGGGCTACGGTCTTAAACCCTGCGAGCAATCACCAACACCACAAACAAAAAAACGGGCCTGCATCAGCAGGCCCGTTCTCCTTGTGTGACTTGTGAAATCAGCGCATCAACTGTTGATCGCTGCCTGTTCATTCTCGTCAAATTCTTCCGCCAACAGCTTGTCGTTGGCCTTGCCAGTAAATGGCACTACAGCGGCGCGTGGTTTACCTCGCAGTTTGCCGAACAGATGATCCAGTTTGTGCTCCAGTTTCTCGGCGGCACCGTCGATCGCCTGTTCCAGCGAATCGGCTTTGTGGGTCACGGAAATCGGTTGGTGGCCTTTTGGCCGCGCTTCCAGTTGGCAGCGCAAGTCATGGGGACCTGGTTTCTCGCCGTTCTCGTCGCTCAGGTGGACTTCGACACGGGTCAGGTCTTCTTCATAACGGTCGAGCGTGCTCTCAATAGTTGTACGTACCCACTCCTCCAGTCGCTTACTGCTTTGAATATGGTTATCGCTGTTGACTTGGATTTGCATAGTTCATCCCTTATTTCAGCTAGCTCGCTGGAGGCCTTGAAGTGAATTTCCTGACCTCCTGGTTACAACAATCGGCCCGAGCGGCGAACATTTCAACCCCTGAAAAAAGAAAAATATTCATTCGCAAAAAAAGCCGGACAACCGAGCGAGGCGCTGTTAATGTCGGGAGTTGGGTCGACCCGCTCCGCAGAAAAATCTGCTCACATCTGCTGCTCGTTCAGCGGGTGCAAACTGCGAAAAATCCCCGCCTCCTCCGCCAGCCAGTCATGCACAGCGCGCACGCCCGGATGGCTCAACGCCCCCGGTGCATACAGCAGCACATAGCGTTTATGGTTGGGCACCGACAAGCCGAACGGCACGATCAAAGTGCCGCGCTCCAGCTCATCGTTGAGCAACGTGCGCCGGGCAATCGCCACGCCCATGCCAGCGATCGCCGCTTCGATGGTCAGATGATTGCGGTTGAACGTGTGGCCGCGCCGCACATCGGCGCCGTCGAAGCCGATCGCATTCAAATAGAACTCCCATTCCGCGTACTCGTAACTGCCACGCCAGGCGGTGATGTCGTGCAGCAACGGGAAATGCACCAGATCGGCCGGCCCGTGCAACGGCGGGCGCCCACGCAACAGGCTCGGCGCGCACACCGGAAATATCTGCTCGTCGAGCAAGGCTGTGGATAACAATCCGGGGTAGCTGCCATCGTTGAGGTCGATGGCCAGATCGAAATCGCCCTCATGCAGTGGCACGCTGCTGTCCTCGGCCACCAGGCGCAACTGGATATCTGGAAAGCGTTGCTGCAAGCGCGGCAGGCGCGGGGTCAGCCACTTGCCGAGAAACGACGGGATCGAGCGCAACCGCAGAGTCCCGCTGATCATCCCGGCGTCCAGCCGGCGCAATTCCGCATCGATGCTGCCATAGGCTTCATTGACGGTAATCGCCAGCCGCTGCCCCTGTGCACTCAACTCAACGCCGCGCGCGCGCCGATGAAACAGGCGAAAGCCCAGGCGCTCTTCCAATTGACGAATCTGCTGGCTGACCGCGCCCGGGGTGATGTGCAGCTCTTCGGCACAACGGGTGAACGACAGGTGCCGCGCGGCACAGGCAAACACCTGCAGCCAGACATAGCTCTGGGCATGCAATTGACGACTCATTGTTTAGTCCTGCTAAAGGCTGTCTTAGGAGGTTTCGTTGGTCACCTCGAACCGAGGCAGGCAGTATCGCCGACATTGCGCTTGTCCGACAAAAAATGGCAGCGATTCCTACTCCATTGCTTGTAAGGGTTTAGCATGGCTATCAGTGTTTTCGATCTATTCAAAGTGGGCATCGGCCCGTCCAGTTCCCATACCGTCGGTCCGATGCGTGCAGCGGCGACCTTTGCCCAGGCTCTGGTCGATCAGCATCTGCTCAATGATGTGCGACGCGTGCAGATCCGCCTGTACGGTTCGCTCTCGGCCACCGGCGTTGGCCACGCCACTGACCGCGCAACGGTCATGGGCCTGATGGGCGAGTGGCCGGACAGCATCGATCCTTCGACCATCGATCTACGCATCCAGCAACTGCGCGAAACCGGGCAACTGTCCCTCGCCGGTCAGCGTTCAATTGCTTTTGACTGGCAGAGCGATCTGCTGCTGCTCGACGAGAGCCTGCCCTACCACCCCAACGCCATGTCGCTGAGCGCCTTTGGCGAAAGCGCCGAGCTGTTCACGCAAACCTATTACTCGGTGGGCGGCGGTTTCATCGTCGAAGCGGCTGAAGCCGAATCTGGCGTGGCGCCAATCAGCGACTTGGTGTTGCCCTACGATTTTTCCAGCGCCGCCGAACTGCTCGCCCTGTGCAAACAACATAATCTGCGCGTGTCCGAACTGATGATGGCCAACGAGCGCGCCTGGCGCAGCGATGCCGAAATCCGTCAGGGCCTGTTGCACATCTGGTCAGTAATGCGCGAGTGCGTCGAACAAGGTTTGCGCCACGAAGGCATCTTGCCCGGCGGTCTGAAAGTACCGCGTCGCGCGGCAAAACTGCATCGCAGCCTGTTGGAAATCGGCAAACCGAATGTGATCAGCTCGACCCTGTCGGCCATGGAATGGGTCAACCTGTTCGCCCTCGCCGTCAACGAAGAAAACGCAGCCGGCGGGCGCATGGTCACCGCGCCGACCAATGGTGCCGCCGGGATCATTCCGGCGGTTCTGCACTACTACATGAAATTCAATCCGGATGCGTCTGATGATGACGTCGTCGCGTTCTTTCTCGCCGCAGCCGCTGTCGGCATTTTGTGCAAGAAAAACGCCTCCATCTCCGGTGCCGAGGTCGGCTGTCAGGGCGAAGTCGGCTCGGCTTGCGCAATGGCTGCCGCCGGCCTGGCCGATGTCCTCGGCGCGACACCGGAGCAACTGGAGAACGCTGCCGAAATCGGCCTGGAACACAACCTCGGCCTGACCTGCGATCCGGTCGGTGGCCTGGTGCAAGTGCCGTGCATCGAGCGCAATGCCATCGCGGCGGTGAAGGCGATCAACGCCACGCAAATGGCCCTGCGCGGCGACGGCAATCACTTTATTTCCCTCGACCGGGTGATTCGCACCATGCGCGACACCGGGGCCGACATGCACGACAAATACAAGGAAACCTCGCGCGGCGGGCTGGCGGTGAACTGGGTGGAGTGTTGATCGGCCTGACTGCACTGTCAGCGATCATCGGCTCATTCCTGCCCTGAAAACGCGCCACAAAAAACGGCGAGCCCCGAGGCTCGCCGTTTTTTTCGCCGTGTTTATTGTTCGACAATTTTTCCGGCATGCCCCTTGCTACATCACCCTTGAGGCAAACGGACATTGCAAACCTCAGCGAACGAGATGCCAGTGGTCTGGTGTTGCGAACCAAATCAGATCATGGCCGGTCAACAACTGCACGTTCAATCAGGCGGTGACGCATCATGGACAACCCATTTCAAATCATTACCGATGCCTTCGCGCCGGACTATCAGATCAATCTGAGCATTCAGGGCCTGGACGGCAGCATCATGCTGACCCTGTCCAACGCCGGCCGCATCGTGGCCAAGCGCATGATCAGCGCCGAACAGCGCAACGATCCCGAGCGTTTGAAACGGCTGGTACAAAGCATCCAGTTCGGCATCGCCATCGAACAGGGTCACAGCGCCATGTCGATTCTCGAAGCCATGACCAGCGGCGCCGGGCTGACCCCGCCACCGCCACGGGTCAAAGGCCAGCCCGGCCAGGCGGCGGGCCTTTAGAGCTCGCCCTTCTCCACTTCAGGATGTTCGCTGGAACCCGTACCGATCTTGCGCTGCGGGTTCTCGATCTTCACTGAGGGGAATTGCGACGAAGCGTAACGCACCACCAGGATCGCAAACGCCAGCAGCAGAATGCCGCCGCACAGGTAGATGATGCCCATGTCCGGCGGGTTGTGGTGCGAGACGTTGGAGATCAGCAGGCGCGTCAGTGCAGTGATCGCCACGTAGATCAGGAAGCGCACCGGCATGTGGTTGGTCTTGAAATAAATCCCGACCATCGCGCCCAGTTCCAGATAGATGAACAGCAACAGGATGTCATCGATCTTGATGTGCCCGACTTCGAGCATGCCGAGGAACTCCATCACCGCCGCCCACGCCGTCACCGCACCGATGGCGAACAGCGCCAGATAGTGGAAGGTTTCGACGAACAGGTTGCCCAGAGACTCGGCCAGTTGATGCACGTTACGCCGCAGTTTCTCGGCCCAGTTTATTTTCACGATGAGTTTCCTTAGCCCGTTTCGGGCGGATGATGCGTATCGCACGTGACGGTTTTGCGCGCGCGCCTTGTTGCAACGGTTTTCATGCAGGTTCAGGGCCACGCATCATGGCGATCCGCCGCAAATCCCGCGCCGTGGCGTTTGGTCGCAGGCTCGCGGCTTTGCACAATCCCCGTGGGAGCGAGCCTGCTCGCGAACAGCAGCGACACGGCTCACTGACAAACGCCAAATCCGGTCTACATTGAAAAGCCACTACCCATGGCGCAGGGATTCGCTTATCCTTTTCGCTGTATATGGATACAGTAGTCGTCAAGACAACTTAACGTGAAGGCATGTGAGGTGGTGAATGGCCGTCGAAGTGGTATACCGCAGCAGCCGAGATCTGGAGCGCTTGTTCATGGATAAAGCCGAAGCTGATCGTCATGACAAAATGCTCGAACTGGCCGAATATCTGGCCGATGTGCTGCAAAAAGCCGTTCCGTCCCTGACCGAACAGCAAGTGGAAGAAGCCGGGATCTACATGGCGAAGAATCGTGATGTGTTCGCCCGGGCATTCAAGAGCCAGCCCGATGCGCTGTCGGAGCTGATCAATGCGCCGGCCGAGCCTGTCGAAAAAGCTGAAGCGGCAGAACCTGACGAGGCGCCGGCGAAGCCCGCCAAAGCAGCGAAAGCGCCGAAGTAATCAGAAAGATCGTCCGATCGCGGCCCGAGCCTTCGGCAGCTACTGCATTTCGAGTGCAGGAGCTGCCGAAGGCTGCGATCTTTTGCTTTCAGCGATACAAAACCTTTTCCGCCAACTCATCCGCCACCCGCGCCGGCGAACGTTTTTCCGCCTGAGCATGGGCGAAGACTTCGGTCAGCCGCGAACTGATTTTCGACAGATGCGCCGTAATCGTCGGCAACTCCTCGCCACGATGTTTAAGCGAAACGTAAATAAGCCCGCCGGCATTGATCACATAGTCCGGCGCATAAAGAATCCCGCGCCGTTCCAGTTGATCCGCCACATCCAGATGGGAAAGTTGATTGTTCGCCGAACCGGCCACAGCAGAACAGCGCAGTTGCGACACAGAGTGACTGTTGAGCACACCGCCCAACCCACAAGGCGCAAGAATGTCGCAAGGCGTGCTGAGCAATGCGTCGTTGGCGATCGGGTGAGCATTGAGCTGCTCCATCGCCAGTTGCACCTTGCCGTGGTCGATGTCACTGACCAGCAACTCGGCGCCGGCAGCGTGCAGTTGCTCGGCCAGTGCATAACCGACATTGCCAAGCCCCTGAATCGCGATGCGCAGGCCTTCGAGGTTGTCGCTGCCCAGACGCGCCATCGCCGTGGCGCGAATGCCGGTGAACACGCCCATGGCCGCGTGCGGTGCCGGATCGCCTGCCGAGGTGGTGCTGGTGACATGCCGGGTCTGCTGGGCAATGCAGTCCATGTCCGCCACTGAAGTGCCGCTGTCGATGGCGGTGATGTAGTGACCGTCGAGCTGCTCGATGCAACGGCCGAAAGCCTCGAATAATGCGGCGCGATTCTCGACATGGGCCGGGCGCACGATCACCGCCACCCCGCCGCCCTGCGCAAGGCCGGCCAGCGCCGCTTTGTAGCTCATGTTTTGCGCCAGGCGAATGGCGTCCTCGACCGCAGATTCGTCGTTGGGATAGGCAAGGTAACGGCAGCCGCCCAGGGCTGGCCCCAGGCGACTGTCATGAATGGCAATGACCGCCTTCAACCCGGTGACCGGGTCCACGCTCAGGTGCAGCGATTCCAGGCGAGTGCTTTGCATGAGAGCGAACATCGACAGGCTCCCGAATCACTTCTTGTAGAACGCCAGTATAGGCTTGCCCCTGAAAATTGCTGGTGCGCACCGGCATGAGCCGCCGAGCGGACAATGTTGCGCCGCTATAACTCGCGCTCAACGCGCCCGGCACTGGACGAACAACACGGACGGGGCTAAAACGAGGCATTGGAGGGAGATTCAGATGAGTGCGCGCCAACGCTTTTTCGAATGCCTGCATCGTTCACCGCCGGCCCTGCTGGAAGCTGCGCTGTGGATAAGTGCCGAGCACGACAAAACCCTCGAGCCCGAGGCATGGTTGCGCACCTTCAAGGATCTGCAACTACGCGTCAGCTATGGGCTGCCGATGCTGCCGGTCAGCGAACTGGCGCAACCGCTGTTGCGGCGCATGGTCGATCTCGGTTTCGCACAGGATGATTTCCTGCCGCTGCGCCCGCAGGCGGCGCTGCTGCATCGTGTGTTGCACACCCAGCGCGGTCAGCCGCTGGCATTGGCGTTGATCGCACTGGAACTGGCGCATGGCCTCGAGATTCCTTTGGTCGGGGTCAACTTCCCCGGGCATTTCCTGTTGCGGGTACCCGGCGCCGACCACTTGCTCGACCCTTGCGGCGGTCGACGCTTGTATCCCAACGACTGTCGCGAACTGTTGCAACGCCAATACGGGCCGAACATGCAGCTCAGCGCCGAGCATCTGCTGACGGCCACGCCAGTGCAGATGCTGCAGCGTCTGTCACGCAATCTGCGCCAATTGCACCTGACCCACGACGATCACATCGCCGCGCTGATCGACGCAGAACGAGTGCTCGAACTGGGTGATGCAAAAGCCTCTGATTACATGGCCCGGGCCAGTCTGTATCAACGGCTGGATTGCCCGAACGCTGAGCGCTTCGATCTGGAGCATGCGTTATTGCTCAGCGAAGACCCGATCCAGCGGCTGCGCCTGACCGAACGCCTCGGCCATCTGCCGCCCAACTCCGTCGTGCATTGACCGCTTTTTGCAGGTTTGCCCCCATCCTTGAGGCCCACACAAACCTGTGTGGGAGCGAGCCTGCTCGCGAAAGCGGTGTGTCAGCTGAATGAAAGGCCACTGACACGCCGTCTTCGCGAGCAGGCTCGCTCCCACAGGAATTACGGGGTGTCTGGTTGATTGGCAGGATGCGCCTTGATAAACGCCGGATGTTCAGCCGCCAACGCAGCCACACGGCAAATCTTCGGATACGCCTCCAGGCTGACGTTGAACCGCTCTGCCGCATACAACTGCGGAATCAGATACACATCCGCCACACACGGCCATTCGCCAAAACAGAAACCGCTTTCGCCGATCAACTGCTCCACCGTCGCCAGCCCTTGGCTGATCCAGTGACTGATCCACTCCACCACCTGCGTTTCATCCTGCCCCGCCTGGCGCAGGCGATTGAGCACGCTGACGTTGTGCAGTGGATGCACATCGCAGCCGATCACCGCCGCGACACCGCGCACCTGCGCGCGCGTCAGCAGATCATCCGGCAGCAACGGCACCTGTGGATAACGCTCTTCCAGATACTCGATGATCGCCGGCGATTGAATCAGCAGCGCACCGTCATCGGTGCGCAAGGTTGGCACCCGGCCCTGGGGATTGAGCGCCAGATACGCCGGCTGCCGATGTTCACCACCCGACGGTGCGATCAGGTTGACCGGCAGCGCCTGGTAATCGAGGCCCTTCAACGCCAGTGCGATTCGCACCCGGTACGATGAAGTGGAACGGTAATAGCCATAGAGATCCATAAGCCGCTCCTGTCAGCGTGCAGCGATCACGGTGCCGCGACATTCGCCGAAGCCGATCGAGGCAAAACCGTCGCGGGCGCAGCGAGCGCGCAGGATGATTTCGTCACCGTCCTCAAGGAACTTGCGCACTTCGCCGGAAGCCAGTTCGATCGGTTTCTTACCGCCCTCGGTAATCTCCAGCAGGCTGCCAAACTGGCCGTTTTCCGGGCCGGACAAAGTGCCCGAACCAAACAGGTCGCCAGCCTGCAACTGGCAACCGTTGACGCTGTGGTGCGCGACCATTTGCGCGACGGTCCAGTACATGTAGCGGGTGTTGCTCAGGGTCAGGCGATGGGCGGGCAGGTTCTGCTCGCGCATGGTTTCGGTACGCAACAGCACTTCCAGCTCGATGTCGAAGGCGCCGCCATCCTGATCACGCTTGTCGAGCAGATACGGCAGCGGCTGCGGATCACCTTCAGGGCGCGCCGGCTGTGCCATGCGGAACGGTTCCAGTGCTTCGGCCGTCACCACCCAGGGCGAAACACTGGTGATGAAGCTTTTCGACAGAAATGGGCCGAGTGGCTGGTATTCCCAAGCCTGGATATCCCGCGCCGACCAGTCGTTGAGCAGGCAGAAACCGGCGATGTGCTCGGCAGCGTCACCGATGGCAATCGGCTCGCCCATCTCATTGCCCTGGCCGATCCAGATGCCCAGCTCCAGTTCGTAATCCAGACGTGCGCATGGGCCGAATACCGGTTCGGTCTGCCCGGCCGGCAGCGTCTGGCCCTTCGGCCGGCGCACGTCGGTGCCGGACGCTCGCACCGTGGAAGCGCGACCGTGGTAACCGATCGGCACGTGCTTGTAGTTCGGCAACAGCGGGTTATCCGGACGGAACAGTTTGCCGACGTTCTGCGCGTGCTCGATGCCGACGTAGAAGTCGGTGTAATCGCTGATTCGCGCCGGCAGGTGCATCTGGCAATCGGCAGCCAGTGGCAAGACTTTCGCGCCTTGCGCTTCGATGCTGCCACGCAGCGTGCTGCCTTCACTGAACAGTTCGATCAGGCGTTCGCGCAGGGCCACCCGCGCCTCACGGCCAAGTTCGAAGAACGCGTTCAACTGCCCGCCCTGCATGGCTTCCACCGCACTGCGTGCGACACCGTCGAACAGACCGGCCTCAAGCGCCACCTGCAAATCGAAGATGTGCTCGCCGATCGCCACGCCTGCACGCGGCGCAGAACCCTTGAGGCTGAACACGCCCAGCGGCAGGTTCTGCAACGGAAAATCGCTGTGACCGTTGGCCGAAGCGACCCAACTGCGGGTGATGGAATTCTGTGTCATGGGTTATCTCCGGGTCGGGTCGAACGTGGCGGGCAGCGAGGCCCAGCAAGCGTCATAACTGGATTGCAATTGAGGGCAGTCGAGGGCGAAACGGCTTGGGCGCAGCACCTGGCTGGTCTCGAACATGAAGGCCATGGTGTTATCGATTTTTGCAGGTGCAAGCTCGGCGTTGATCGCCCTGGTGCAGGTCTCGCCGTCGGGGCCATGGGCGCTCATGCAGCTGTGCAACGACGCGCCGCCGGGCACGAAGCCTTCAGCCTTGGCGTCGTATTCGCCCTGGATCAGGCCCATGAATTCGTTCATCAGGTTGCGATGGAACCACGGTGGCCGGAAGGTGTTTTCGGCGACCATCCAGCGCGGCGGGAAGATCACGAAATCGAGGTTGGCCAGACCGTGCACGCTGGTCGGCGAGGTCAGTACGGTGAAGATCGAAGGATCCGGATGATCGAAACTCACCGTGCCAATGGTGTTGAAACGGCGCAGGTCGTATTTGTACGGCACGTTGTTGCCGTGCCAGGCGACCACATTGAGGGGTGAGTGATTGAGTTCGGTGGCCCACAACTGGCCAAGGAATTTCTGCACCAGAGTGGTCGGTTGCTGGAGGTTTTCGTAGGCGGCGACCGGGGTAAGGAAATCCCGTGGATTGGCCAGACCGTTGCTACCGATCGGCCCCAGATCCGGCAGGCGCAGCGGCGCGCCATGGTTCTCGGCGAGGTAGCCGCGTGCCTGTGGATCGAGCAGCTCGACGCGAAACTTCAGGCCACGCGGTAGCACGACGATTTCCAGCGGCGCCACCTCGAGTACGCCCAGTTCGGTGGCGATACGCAGGCGACCGAGTTGCGGCACCAGCAGCATTTCACCGTCAGCGTTGAAGAACACCCGCTCCATCGAACGGTTGGCGGTGTAGTTATAAATGCTGATGCCGGACGGTTTCTCGGCGCCGGCGTTGGCCGCCATGCTGACCAGGCCATCGATGAAATCCGTCGGTTCGGTAGGCAGCTCCAGTGGATTCCAGCGCAGGCGATTGGGCGTCACTTCACCCAACGGTCCGCCGGCCAGTTGCCGTTCCAGTTTGACGAACGCCGGGTGGTTGGCCGATGGCTGAATCCGGTACATCCAGGTGCGGCGCGCTTCGCTGCGCGGCATGGTGAACGCGGTGCCGGAGAACAATTCGGTATACAGGCCATACGGGGCTTTTTGCGGGGAATTCTGGCCAACGGGCAGCGCGCCGGGCAACGCTTCGGTGCTGAATTCGTTGCCGAAGCCGGACTGGTAAACCAGGTCCTGCGCGGTTGAATCGAGGTTCATGGAGCCTCCTGAACAGGGAGTCGGCAATGGCCCATCGCTCTGGCTCAGAGGTCTCGGCACGCCGGGGTTGTTATTATCGTAATCTGATTACGCATAACGTAATTTGCTCGCTATCCAGCGTCAAGCTATAAAGACGCCCATTCGAACCGGAACCGCCAGCCCCATGGAAAAAACCAGCGACAGCAACGGCAAACAGAAAGTCCGCTCCGCCGAGGTCGGCACCGACATCCTCAAGGCTTTGGCCGAGTTGTCACCGTCGACTTCGCTGTCGCGTCTGGCCGAACACGTGCAGATGCCGGCGAGCAAGGTGCATCGCTATCTGCAGGCGTTGATTGCTTCGGGATTTGCCGAACAGAACGCCGCCACCAACCATTACGGCCTCGGTCGCGAAGCGCTGCGGGTGGGCCTGGCCGCACTCAACAGCATGGACGTGCTAAAAGTCGCCGCCCTGCCGCTGTCCGAGTTGCGCGACGAACTCAACGAAACCTGCTTTCTCGCGGTGTGGGGCAATCAGGGCGCAACCGTGGTGCATATCGAACCGGCGGTGCGCGCGGTGACGGTGGTGACGCAATTGGGTTCGGTGCTGCCGCTGCTCAGCTCGTCCACCGGGCTGGTGTTCAGCGCTTACCTGCCGCACCGGGAAACCGATGAATTGCGCGAGCAGGAAATCGCTGTCGCGGAGCATCCGCTCAAGGATGAAACAGCCTATGCAGCGCTGTGTGAACAGATCCGCGAACGCGGTCTGCATCACGTGCATGGTTTGTTGATGCCGGGTGTGGATGCGCTTTCTGCGCCAGTGTTCAACGCGGTCGGGCAGATCGCTGCGGTGCTGACCATCGTCGGCCCGACCTCGTTGTTCCACGCCGACGAAAACGGCCCGGCGGCGCAGCGGTTGTTGGCTGCGACGCGGGCCGTGAGTTGGCGCATGGGTTACGAAAGTTAAGTAATGCTTATGTGCGCTCGAAACGACTCAACGCACCGTGGTCTTGCTCAATGCGCTGTCACCCTCTTGCATCAGTGACTTGAAGAAACCGATCAGCTCATCGGCGGGGTCTTCATGGCCGGTGTAATACGTGACGAGTTCCGCGACCGTGCGGGCGTCTTCAAACAGACTTAGAAACGAGCGTTGCGCACGGGTAAGTTCTTTAACCGGCGCCCCTGCCGCTGCAGCCTGACCCAATGTCAGCAGTCCGCTCAATACATCCTGCACATGCCCCAGCGCGGCGGAATAATCACCCCGTCGGTGCGACTGCGACGCGTCGTAGATGCTTTTCATCACCTGCACAGCCACCACCACAGTGCCTACGGGTGGCACCACCAGGCTGACGATGTTTGCGGCCTTCAACAGGTTTTCATAAACCAGGGCGGCAATTATTTCATTGAGACTGGTGGTCCGTTCGTCGATGTCACTCAATACACGGCGCACTCGCTCGTCGTGGAAAGTGAACAGATCGGGCAGTAACGAACGCTGCTGCGTGCGAATGACCGGTCGGGTATCAACCGTTGCGACCAGATTATCGAAGTAATCATTGATCACTTTCTGGTCAACCAGCAGTATCCGCTCGCTGTAGTAGGTCCTGAACGGGCCTTTGCGAAAACGAATCGAAGGAATGAAATCAGCGATCGGCCGGAAGCTGACTTGATCCGGCGCGTCAGGCGTATAGAGCAAGTCGAAGAAACCTGACGATAACTTCAGTCGAAAAATATAAACGCCGCCAACTGTACGGTCACCGGCAGCCGTCAGACCCAGCGTGCCGATGTTGAATTTATACAGCCCGATGTCGCCTTCGGAGACGCTATTGACGATTGATGGATAGCCGCCACCTTCTTTCAGATTGTCGATAATCCGTTGGACAGCAGAGAAAGATTCAGTGGTTAATCTGCCGTTGATATAGTCGGCAAATGCATTGCGGTACATCTCACAGCGGATTTTCCGGGCGTGTACAGCGCGTTTGAATGAGTAATCAGGATGCGCCTTGTTCTGATATTGCTCTTTCAGCATCGCGGTATATCTGTCGCCGGGTCGGAATGTTTTCGACAGCGAGGAAAGGTCGCGGATATCCAGTTTTTCAACGATGGGATGGCCGTTGACCAAATAGTATTTCGGGCTGAATTTCGTTTCGTAGGCTGGATGCGCCGCTTCAAAAGCGAGTCCTTCAAGCAAAACGTCGGTAACGCTCTTACGAAAGTCTTCGGTTTGCACAATGATCTGGTCGGGATTGACCGAAACGTAACTGCCACGCGAACGCAAAATGTCTTCGATCTGAGCTTTCACCGAGTCGTAAGTGAATTGCTCGAATGTCGGAAAACCATTGTCTCGCGCCTCAACCATGGACAGTGCCTTAAATTCGGTGCTCAGACGCGAATAGCGCTTGCGGCCCTCGAAGCCAAGCGCGCGATAACCGGCCGGTGCAATGGCTTTGTGCAGGGCAACTTCGGCTCGGTAGGCGACATTCGCGTAGTCCGCCAACGGTGCTTTGGCGTTCAGATAAAAATCGACCGGCCGGCTATCAATCGTGTAGCGATAGCTCAGTTGAGTGCCAGCGCTGCCAAGCAACTCACCCGCCTCTTGCAGGTAGTCTGGATGGATCATCAATGCGGCGTATTCACGATCCGCCGACAATGCCGACTCCAGCCAGCGGTTCGCGGCGTAGATATCGGGAAATTTCTGCAGTTCGAATTGTCCTCCAGCTGTTTTGACCAGCATCAGCGACGGCACGTATTCTTTGGCCGAAATCATCAGAACGTCTTTCAGCGCTGGCGCTTGCAGTCTGATTTTCAACCCCTGAATAGTCACCGCAGGATCATTGGCCATGGCCCGGGCGATGATATTGGCATCAGTGGAATCCAGTTTCCCGGAGTGACGAGCAACAAAAGCCGCGAACTCCATCTGACTGCAGAGATAGTTGCGATAAGCCTCCTGGTAAGCCAGCGAGGGCGAGTATGCAAGACTGCCGGTAAATTCCAGTCGCAGGTTACGATTTTCCAGCCACTGTTCAAGCGCTACTGCCGTCAGCCGACTTCCGGCAGGAGCGCCGATGATAGTCAGAGCCGCTTTAAAACCAGTGTCGTGCAGCCCGAAAACAATAAACTCCGTCAGCGTCCGGGTTTCTTCCTGTTCGATAGTACGCCCGGCAATTTGCAGACTGTACGAGCTATGGACACTTATCGATTCCGGATCCAGTTGTTCACCAAGTACCCTGTCCGCCCATTCGGCGAATGTGCGCACTACATAATCCTTGAATGAAAAACAGGCATCGAAGGTGTTTGAGTAGACAGCCTGGTATTGATCCCGCGACTCTTCAAGCTCGCTATAGCGCTGTTGCATATCGCTACCCGCGGCATGCAGCCATAGCGGCCAGTCGGTGCGTTTCAATGCAGCCCAAAGCAGATAGAAGCGGGTTTCGATGCCGTAACGCAGCACATGCAGGCCTTGATTGTCCTGCAGCATGGAAGTCAGCGGTTTTGCCAGTTGTTCCTGGCCGCCGATCAAGAGTGAAACACTTTCAAGCTGACCTTTGAGGTGTGCCTCGGCACAAAACGCATGAGGACTTTGCGCAGCTTTCAGATACCTGATCTGTTCTCCACCCAAGGACAGTCGCTGCTGAAGTTTGCTATGCAGATCGATATTTTTTTCAAAAAATTCAAAGCCGTTCTCCGGCGTATGCAGGAGATAAGAGGTTGACTCATTCACCAGCGGCATTTCTGCATCCGCACGCTCGGCGTTGTCCAGAACGAAACAAGGCTGAAGCGACACCAGGTAATCCCGTTCAGGTTGCAGCCTGACTTCAAACGCTGCGCGACCGCCATCTGCGTCGAGCAGATGAGCGAATCGCTCGCCCAACCAGGCGTCAAAATTGTTGGCCATGACCGACAGCGAAAGCTCTGCACTGGTGACCACGGCGCAGGCTTCGATGAAAGCCTGCTTATTAGACAACGGTGCCGTTTCCGGTCGCATGGACCTGACTGGCGCCGCCCAGAACTTTGCGATCTCGGTTTGCAATGTCTTTTGCAACCCGGTGGTCACCGCAGCAATCAGATCCTCGACAATAAGGACATTGAGAGCATTGACCTTGAACTGCTCATTCCGGGTGTCCGGCAGAGAATAAACCCCATCACCGCCCATTATGTAAGCGGGGCTGACATTATTATCAAGACAATGAACAGTCACTTCCCAAAAAGTGCCAGAAGGACGACTTCCATTATCGGGAAAAGCCGAGTCCGTATTGATGTAAACATTGTCAATATCGATTGTCTTGCCCAAACGCTTCAATTCACTGTCAAGCATGCTGCGAAGAATATCCAGCACGCTCGGCATGGCGTCGACGATCTTGAATAGATCTTCCTTTGCCTGGATTGCCTTTTCCCACTCTTCAGGCCAGGTAACTTGCTCACCCAAAGAACCACGCATCAGACTTTTATATAACTTGACCACATCTTTTCCTTACTTGACTATCCAGAGCTGCGAACACAGCCGCTGTAGATAGCTGCAAGGTAGTTTCTTTTCCAGGCAACTTGAAGGGCGAACAATTTACAAAACATGCCAACAAACACATGCAATCTTTTGTACTGCAAAACTTCATAATCTAAATCAGTATCCCCATCAACTTTGCTTTTGCCACCGCTTGAGTTCTGCGCTCCACACCCAACTTTCCGTTAATACGTCGCGCATGGGTTTTTACTGTATGCAATGAAATAAACAGTTGTTCGGCAACCTGCTGATTCGAAGCACCTTGAGCAATCAATGTCAGCACTTCGCGCTCGCGTCGACTGAGGCCCGGGGCATGATCAGCGTTATCGCTCAGCCAGACAGGAATCTGCTTGCCAGACGCCGTGCCGGCGCTGCCTCGGCGTAATTCCCACTCGCGCATGGCTTGCTGCAACCGGCAGCGCTCCGCCAGCATTGCGGCTCGCTGGAAAGCTTGCTGCGCCGCCACCGTGTCACCGTGCAATTCGGCCAACTGGGCGAAGGCCAGCATTAATTCCGTTTCCGCCGCCAACATGCCTTTGGCCTGAGCGCGTTTCAGCAATCGTTCAATGGTGGGCAGAGCGGTTTCGTCAGGGATCGATTGCGCATTCGCGCAGGCCAGCAGGTATTCGATGCGAATAATCAGTTCGAACGTCGCGGGTGGCGCCTGCAACGCAGAAGGTCCCCGGTAATGCCGTAACAGTCGGCTCAACGCTTCTTGCACAAGATGCGGTCGGCCCTGCTGCAACCAGAACTGGCTGCTGACCTGCAACACAACACCGCGATAGACCGTATCGGGAATCTGCCGCTGCTGCATGACCCTTTCGGCCTCGCGCAGGCGCTCGAAAGCGCAGGCATAATCGCCGCGATTGCCGGCCAGTTGCGCCTGCCCGAGGTAGCCGTACAAGACTCGTTTGTCTGCACTGCGCAGGCAATCTTCAAGACCCTGGCTGAACAACTGCGCAGCCTGCTCTTCAAGGCCCATGCACAGCGCCAGTCGTCCGCGTCGCAAGGCGATACGGCCGAGCAGCGGCGTGGGCACCATGCTGCGCTGACGCAGCAAGTGCTCGATCTCCACCAGCAGGCTTTCCGCACGCAAAGGCGCGCCTCGCTGCTCGAGCCATTGCGCATGATCAAGCTCAAGCAAGCCTTCGAACAGCAACGAGCCGTGAGCCCGCGCCAGGCACAGCGCCTCGCGGTTGAGGGCATGGGCCTGATCGAGCTCACCGCACAGCAACGCCTGCTGGGTCAGTCCCGACAGGCACATCACACGGGCCTGCCAGGCATCGTCAGCCAGTGCGGACAACGCCTCCTGAAAGCAGGCGCGTGCCGGCTCCATTTGCCCTTGCAGGTGAAACAGCCATCCCTGTTGCGCCTGCCAGCGGGCCAGCAGTTGCTGCTCCAGCTGCGCTGTCGGTTGTGGCATGAAGCGGCCGAGATGAGCCAGGCATTGCCCGGCCTGTTCGAACCGGCCGGCAAACAATAAGGCGCCCGTGACCAGCACGATCAGCTGGGGTGTCATCAGGGTCAGCTGCTGGCTTTGCTCCTCGTGCAAACGCAACAGCAGGACGACCGTCTGGTCTTCGAACAAGTCTTCGAAGCTGAAATGCTGCAACAGGCTGACGGCAGTTTCGTATTCCTCGGCCAACAACGCTTGTTCGAACGCCGCTCGCCAATCCTGCGTCGCGCTGAACCACTGACAGGCGCGCCGGTGCCAGGAACGCGCGCACGGCCAATGTGACTCCTGGATGATTCGCGACAGCGGGCGGAACACCTGGAGCCAGTCAGCGGACGCTTGCCAAGGCTCGATGAAGCAGCCCAGCACTTGCAGATCACGCAGCAACTGAGCGCCTTCGCCAGGGCCGAACAAATGCTCGCATAACGGCGCGTTGAACCGTGGCAGATGAGCCAGCACACGCCATGCCTCGTCCTGCTCCGGCGTCAGGTTGCTGAAGAGTTCGTGCTGCAGATAATCGAGCAGAGTGTCGACACGCTGCTGCGGCTGCAGGTTTTGCGACCAGTCGCACTTTTGCAGGAGCGCCATGCGCGCCCCCGCGCACCAGCCGCCGGTACGCTGGATGATACGGGCAGCGACACGCTCGGCCTGGTCTGGCGGCAAATGGTGCAACACCGATACCACTTCATCGTGAGTCAGCGCCAGGCTGGCGCTTTCGAATTCGTAGAGTTCGTCATCGAGCAACAGCCGCGGCCAGTTGCACTGCGGCCGGCGCCGAGTGCTGACCCACCAGGTGAGCGCCGGGCTGCTGACCGCCAGCAGGCGATCCAGCAGCGCATCCACAGCCGGATCCGGCAGACGACTGTAATCGTCGATGAACAGCGACGTCGGCCTCGACCAATGAGCCAGCTCCGCCATCAGTTGCGTATCGTCAAGGCCTTCGACCAGCCCGAGCGCCCGCGTCAGACGCTGGCAGAATTCTTCGCTGCTGAGCGCCGCGCCCGCCAGCGGCAGCCAGATGGCCTCGCACTCTGCACGCACCTGAAGAAGACATTCGGTGAGCAGTGCGGTTTTGCCACTGCCTGCGGGCGCGCACAACAGCTTCACCCGCGCGCTGGATGCCAGCAAAGGTGCGCTCAAACGGCTGCGAGGTTGATGATGCGAAGAAAGCCTGGGCAAAAATCCGGGTCGATCCAGGCACGGGGTCATGGCGGTCATCGGGTGAGCCTTCTTATCGTTGTGCGCTCACCCTAGCCCTCTCCCGCGCCCTTGTTGACGAGTATTCAGCACGCTGATTGATGGCCATAAAAAAGGCGACCGTGCGGTCGCCTTTTGCCCAGCGGTGCAGCAGACCCGTTACCGTACGCCCTCGGCGCGCAGAGCCGACGGGGTGTAATCGGCGGCCTTGGCTTCAAAGCCGAATTCGAAGCTGTGCTTTTCTTCGTTCTTCATGCCCAACGCAATGTAGCGGCCGGCAATGATGTCGTAGAGCGCTTCCAGCGTGTAAGCCTGGGCCTGATGATCGTAGTAGTACTGGGCGTGACCTTCCGCGACGCGCCACAGTTGCCCGCGACCGTCGTAGTGATCGGCCAGTGCCACTTGCCAGCTGTCCTCGTCGATGTACATGTGGCGCTTGGCGTAGATGTGCCGCTCGTTCGGTTTCACCGTGCCGATCACTTCCCAGACGCGGTGCAGTTCGTAACGGGTCAGGTCCTGATTGATGTGCCCGGCCTTGACGATGTCGTCGTACTTGAGCTTCGGCGAGTCGAGTTTGTAGCTGTTGTAGGGAATGTACATTTCCTTCTTGCCGACCAGTTTCCAGTCATAGCGATCCGGCGCGCCGGAGAACATGTCGAAGTTGTCCGAAGTCCTCAGGCCATCGGCCGCTGTACCCGGGCCGTCATAGGCCACTTGCGGTGCGCGCCGGACCCGGCGTTGACCGGCGTTGTAGATCCACGCCAGACGCGGTTCCTTCACCTGATCGAGGGTTTCGTGCACCAGCAGCACGTTACCGGCCAACCGCGCCGGGGCGGTCACCGATTGCTTGAAGAAGGTCAGCACGTTGGCGGCTTTTTCCGGGTCGATGTCTTTCATCAGTTGCGGCACGGCGATCTCTTCTTCGAAGCGGATCGGCGTGTAGCTGCCGTTGGTCTGCGGCGTGACCTGGGTAATGATCCGCCGCAGATTGCCACCGTGATAACGGGTGATGTGGTTCCACAGCACCTCGACGCCGTTCTTCGGAATCGGAAAGGCGTAGTAGCGATTGCCGGTGAAATTGGCCAGGCCGTTGCCGTCGTTGATCGCGTTGACGTTGAGCGCGCTGCGCTTGGCCGACTCGTAGATTTCCGCTGGCGCCCCCACGGTGCGGTGGGTCGGGTAGACCGGGATCTTGTAGGTTTCCGGGTAACGTTTGAACATCGCCACCTGGCCATCGGAGAGCTTGCTTTTGTACTACTCGACGTTCGCGGCGGTGATGGTGAACAGCGGTTTTTCGTTGGCAAACGGGTCGGCGAGGAAGCCCTTGCTGTCAACTGCGCCGGCGTTTTTCGGGATGCCGCCGGTCCAGGCCGGGATCGAACCGTCCGCATTGCCGGCCTTCTCGGCGCCGAGCGGGGTCAGGCTGGTGCCGAGTTTGTTCGCCTCATCCGGCGACACCGCCGCCATCACGTTGGCCGCCAGCAGACTCAAGGCCAGCACGCCACATTGCAGAATCGTTTTGCGCATTGCAGTCATCCTTCTCGGGCAGATCAGAAGTTCACGCCGAAGCTCAGGGCCACGAAGTCACGGTCTTCGAGGACGTTGTAGTCGCCACCGAAAAAGTCGGTGTAACTCAGGCTTGCGGTGTAGGTGTTGCGGTAGTCGGCATCGACGCCGAAGCTGATGGCTTTCGCACCTTCGTTGAACAGACCGTTGGGGCCGTAACCGGCGACGTCATGGGACCATGACAGGTTGGGCTTGAGGTTGATCCCGCCGATGACGTTGGCGTAATCGAGAATCGCCCGGGCGCGATAGCCCCACGAAGTCGAGGTGACGAAGCCGTCGGTATCGCCGCCGAATCCGTACTGACCGTAGACCGAATCACGGCCGTAACGCAGCTCACTGCGGGACTCCAGACCACCGACATGCACCACCGCCGCTTCGCCGACCACAGTCAAACGTTCGGCGCCGAGCACCTGATCGAAGAAGTGCGTGAGGGTGCTCTGGATTTGCGTGACTTCCTTGCGCCGGTAGCCTTTGTTGTCGGCACCCGGCGAAGTAGCGAGTGGCGATGCGGTGCCGCCGGCAATCGGGTTGACCAGCGCCAGGGTCAGGTCGTTGGTGTTGACCTGCACCGGCGCGTTCGGCCGGTAGCTGACCTCGCCGGTCCACGCGGTGCCGGTGGGCAGAGTGGTGGAGAAACTCGCGCCGTACAGGCGAATGTCTTCCGGGTATTCGAGGTAGTACTGACCGCGCCCGAGCATCACGCTTTGCGCCAGCCCCGCACCGCTGCCAGGCGCAAGGCCGTTGGCAATGCCGACCATGCCTGGCAATGCCGCCAGTGTCGACAGCCCCGCCGTGGTGGTGCCGACCGTCGGCGTACGGCTGTGGTAATTCATGAAGTAGAGGCCGTACTCGGTGTCTTCGCCGAGCCAGCGCAGCGCCGTGCCCCATTGCCCGGAATCGCGCGCATCGCGATCACCGCCACGGGGGATCACCACGCCCTCGCGGGTGACCTGAATGCCTTGGCCGAACGCGGTGGTCAGCGGCACCAGTGGCGCCACAGCCGGACTGCCGACGGTGTAGCCGTTGTTGCAACCGTCCGCCGCCACGTCGACGCCAAAGAAGGTGCCGCAGTTGTCGAGAACGGTCTGGTCCCACTCCAGTTGGTAGAAGCCTTCGACCGAGAGTTTGTCGGTCAGGCTCTGCGAACCAAACAGCATGTTCACCGGAATCAGGCCTTCCTTGATCTCGGCACCGGGACGCCGGAATGCCGAGACGTCGACCGGGTTGATGCTGTTGATCGAGTTGCCGATGAAGGTACTTTCGCCCCAGCTCACCACCTGCTTGCCGGCCCGCACAGTGCCGGGCAAATCAGCGATGGCGTAGTTGTGATAGACGAAAGCATCGAGGACCTGCGCGCCGGAAGACTTGGCGCCTTCCTTGCGGCCGCTGTCGCTGATCTGTTTGAACTCGCGGTCTTCGTCCTTGAGTTCGAAGTCGTACCAGTATTTGCCCCGCACGAACACGCCGGTATCGCCGTACTTCAGTTCGAGGTCGTGGATACCCTTGAAGATTTTCGAGAAGGTTTCGCCCTTCTTGAAATTCAGCCGCCCGTCATCACCGGTGGACGATTGTCCGCTGCCGCCATTGACCGTGCCGACCAGCGAACTGTCGGCATCGCGCAGGCCCCAGCTCGCGCCGACCGAGAGTGACGAGTCGAAGGTGCCTTCGATTTCGCCGATGTTGAAGGCGACCGCGTGCGCCTGGGCGCCGCAACCCAGAGCCACCGCAGCGGCCAGCGCCTGCGGTGTGAAGATGGCGCGCATTGTTGTTTTTGTCATGCGTCTTCCCCGGTGAGTGACAGAAGGCCCCACCCTACTGCCGGTCGCTGCGGTCGATAAGCGCACCAAGGAGGTATTTGCGTTGTCGCTCGAAAGGATGAATGGCCTTGCGCGGCGGGGCCTTGAGAGGTTCATGGGTTGGCTGGATGGCGCATCATCAGCGCCATTCATGGGCACCTCACTGTTGCGCGCCCCGTAACAGTGCATGTCTGGAATCGGTATTTTTCCTACACACTCAAGCCCGTATTCTGATCGCGCTTTCCCCGCCCAGGTCGGAAAGCGCGAAGCCCGCTACGCTGAATCGCGAGCGACTGGCTACAGATTCTGGATAAATCGATGTTTTCGGTTTACCGCCCCGCTGTTCACTGACGTTGATTTGTAGCTCCTTGATCCAACGTCTTACCTTGGCCGCTGCGTTTGCAGCGGCCTTTTTTATGGGCGTTTAAAAAGGCTGGATAGCGGTTCGGCAAAGCTTCCGATCAGCGCGTCAGACATTTCTTCGAAGCTCGGACGAATTCCCTCTGCATCGATGAAAACCAGCGAAAACCCTTTCGACACAAGGCCCTGTTACTGACGGGCTTCTCGGATTTGATAACCGTCACTCTGATGTAACTTGAAACACCTCAACCATTCGCTGGTGACACGGATGTCATCGCCATCCGTGCGCACTTTTCGAGCGAGTGCAAACGCACATTCAAAAGGACATGAATATGCCAAAGCCTCCACCGTTGGAACTGGATCCAGTACATATCAGGGAGCTCGGCCCTGATGGCTTCGAACCATTCAAAGAACGCGACATGAATTACTCCTACAGCGGCATGTTCGGCCCTGCCGGCGCCAATCCGCAGACGCGTGAATTGATGCATGAAACGCAAGTCGCCGTGGAACAGGAATTCAACGCAAGAACCGCCTCGATTCCCCAAACCATTGAGGTCGAACTGGCGGCGACCAGGCTGGAAGGACCGACCAATCCTCTGCCACCTGCCGCAGCACTGGCCCGCGAAGTGGGCGTCAGGAACACCTTGATTCAACGCAAGAGCGCCGAGTTTCAACGGCAGACTGCCATCGCCAACCGCTTTTATGGCAGCGATCCACTGGGAAAAACCTTCAAGGATTACCTGAATCAGGCATCGGCCAATCGGCGCGCGCAGGGCGCAGCGGTCCGCAGCAGAGCGTTGTGGAGCGAGTCCTTTCGGGCCGCCCACGAAGCGCGGCTGCTGGGCCAGACATTGGCGCTGCTCAACCAGCAACAGGCTGGCGTACTCAATTGGCTGGCCACCGTACAAGCCCAGGAACAGGCCCAGGCGGCAGCGGCAGAGGCGCAACGCCAAGCTGCAGAACGTGCCCGCATTGCCGCTGAGCAACAGCGCCAGCGTGACATTGCCGAAGCGATGCGCCGGGAGCAGGTAGCGCAAACAGATGCCGAGCAAAAGCGCCAAATGGCAGTCGCCGAGGCCAAGCGACAACGAATCCGTGCGCGCATTCAACAGGCGGCAAGGACAGAAGCAAGGCGTCTGGAGTCAGAACAAGCAAGGCTTGCGGCGCGAGCTGCGCAACGACAGCAGGCAGCGGAGCGCGCTCAGTTGGAAGCACTGGCAGAGGCTCAGCGCCAGAGAGAGAACCTCCAGGCTGAACGCGAAAAGCAATCGCGCGATCAGCGGGTGGAAACACCCGAAACTCAGCGTGAATTTCCCGCATCCGGCGCGCAGGCAACGACTGGTCCGGCTTTTTCATGTGCGTCAGTCGCTGCTGTACTGAGTCCGGAAAAATCCTCGTCAATTCTCGCAGCGCTGCGTACCGCCCTGCATACACTCGAAGCGGGCGGCCCCGCGCTGTTGAGCAGTCCGGCATTGGTCGGATTTGCGGCGCTGCTCATGCCATCACGCTTGGGCAACGGCGAGCGGTTTGTGGTGAGCGTTCCACTTGCTGAATTATCGTCGGAGCCCGCGGGAGCATTGCGTGAAATTGCCGATCAACGGGGCATATTTGAGATGCATATCGGCTTGGGTGCCCGGCAAATCGATGCCGGTGTACAAATCTTTGCTGCGACCAACGATGACTTTCATATTCGCTCAAGCATCCCTGTCCTGAATGCGGCGTATGACTCGCTCAATGATGTTTATGAAGTCGCGTTACCGGATTCTCCCACTGACTTCCTGACATGGACGCCCGCCATTTCACCGCAAGACAGCTCGACTGAATTGCCCATCTTTGGGAAAAGACCATCCGCGTACTCGGGGGCTCCGATTCTTCCGCTTGAAGGGCGACTGGACCTGAACCCGATCCTCGTCGAAGGCTGGGAGAGATTCATTATCGTATTCCCTGATGACTCCGGGATTGCACCGCTGTATGTGGTGTTCAGCAATCCCTATGAAGGAGCTTCAGTCAGAGGCAAATACAGCGGCCGCTACTTCAATCCAGAGGCGGCGGGAGGAGCGATTCTCGATCTGGATTGGCGTACGGCGGTTATTACAAAGTCAGGTATAGACTTGGTAAAACTGCACATCGGTCGGCTCGATCAATCAGACGCCAACGACATCATGATTCAGCGGCTGGAAAAGATCTTAAGCGGCCACTGGGAGCTTACTGATACGGACTTACGTTATTACACCCATGAGATTCGTGAACTGGAAAGATTTCGAGCAATGGGACTTAGCGATGACTTCAAGCCCGAAAACGGATCTCCCGCCTGGAATAATGCCCATACCGCCACGCTGGAGGACTTCAAGCTCGGAAGCGAGGATCATGTCTTTTATTCACCTGACGCGCTGCGGGCGGGAAACAAGCAAATGCAACGCATATATGAACAATTGCTTAAAGGAACAGGCCAATGATTCCTATCGAAGAAATTCTCAAGCACGAACCAATTGCTGATGTATTGACGGCTTTCGGCATCGGCATGGCATACCCATCCTTGGATAGAATGATTGGGCGATATAAATTCGAGCTTATCGCGAGCGGCGAGCTATTAACGACATATGCACAACTTTTCAAAGAAGGCGTGCTGGCAAATGGTGATGGTCCAATTCCAATCAAGGGACCAAATTGGAAGGCGCCGAAGTTTATTACTGAACGTAGATACTCATGAATTCACGAGGCCACCAAGCCTGAGCCTGGTGGCCTCTTCACTCAAATCGAATACTTCTGCAAATTCGCCATCATTTCCTTCAATGCTTCAATATTGTCCTTCGGATGCGCCGCGCCTTCGAAATCACAAATCTGCTGCCAGTGCGCCGCCACATCCTCTGGCGAGAACCCTTCGCGCGGATCGAAGCCGGCACCGAGGCTGCGTTCCCAGCGCACCTTGCCCATCCAGCCGCCGCCGACTTCGAACAGGCCGGACGTTTCCTGGCATTGCTCGCTGGCCAGATACACCACCAGCGGGCTGACCAGTTCCGGCTTCAATTGCTCGAATACTTGCGGCGGGATCAGGCCCTCGGTCATGCGCGTGCCGCCGGTCGGGGCGATGGCGTTGACCAGAATGTTGTTCTTGCGCCCTTCGATCGCCAGCGTTCGGGTCAACCCGTAAAGCCCGAGTTTGGCCATGCCGTAGTTGGACTGACCGAAATTACCGTAAATGCCAGAAGTCGACGCAGTGAAAATCACGCGACCGTAGTTTTGCTCGCGCAGATGCGGCCAGGCAGCACGGGTGACTTTGTAGGCGCCTTCAACGTGGACGCGATAGACCAGATCCCAGTCGGCGTCGTCCATCTTGTGAAACGACTTGTCGCGCAGGATCCCGGCATTGTTCACCACGACGTCGACGCGGCCGAAGGCATCGAGGGCGTTCTGTACCAGTTTGTCGCCGTCAGTCACCGAGTCGTGGTTGGCTTCGGCAATACCGCCGGCCTCGCGGATTTCCGCCACTACGCGGTCGGCAGCCGAAGCATTGGCGCCCTCGCCCTGCGTCGAGCCACCGAGATCGTTGACCAGCACTTTGGCGCCGTGCCTGGCGAACAGCAGCGCATGGGCACGCCCGAGGCCGCCACCGGCGCCGGTGACAATCACGACTTTATCTTCGAAACGCACAGGTTCATTCATCGCGGCAACTCCAGCAGGCCAAGGGATATTGCCCCGAGTGTCAGGCACGGCGCTTTGGGTCACAACGAACACGGCTGCGGCTGAATGGTGCGCGATAAGGCTGAGGGATGATCGAGTGTCAGGACGCCGAGAGCCCGTGCTCTCGGCGAGAATCAGGAGTAAGCCACTTTGCGCGGAGGCAATACCAGACGATCGCGAAACGCCAGATAGTGCTTGAGCACCAGCGCCGGCACCTCGGTTTGCGGATAGTGGCCGATGCCGGGTAAGAGCACGGTGTCTGCATCAGGGATCAGTTCGCGATATCGCTCGACCATGTGCACGCCGGAGATCGGGTCAAATGCGCCATCGATCACCCGCAAGGGAATGTCACCCTGCTGCATGGCCGTCACCCAGCGCTCACGTTGCACCCGGCGCTCGGGGATGTAAGTGATCAATTTATGCAGGATGCGCGGGCCATGGTTGCTTTCGACCAGGCTCCAGTAATCATCCAGTTCGCTTTCAGTGGGCTGGGTCTGCGCGCCGAAGATCTGCCGGAAACCTTTGACCAGCGCCTCACGACTGAAGGCGCGGCCGAGCAGCCAGCCAATCGGGCTGAGCAGCAGTTTCTGCATCAGCAGCGGACGATGGGTTTCCGGAAACAGACCGCCATTAAGGAATACGCAACTGGCAACTTCGATGCGTTTTTCGTAATGCCGCGCGAGCAGTTCCTGAGCGACGCTGTCGCCGTAGTCGTGAGCGAGGATGTGCACCGCTTGTTCAACCTGCAGATGCGCGAGCAGTGCCTGTTGCAGATCGGCCTGTTCCAGCAGGCTATAGGTGTGATTGCGCGGTTTTGCCGAATCGCCGAAACCGAGCATGTCGCAGGCGATCACCTGATAACGCTGCGCCAGTGGCTGCCACAGGTAATGCCAATCCCAACTGGCAGTGGGGAAACCGTGAATCAACAGCAACGGTTCACCCTGCCCGACTGTCCAGTAGCGGATCGACTGGCCATGAAAAACGAATGTCCGGCTGCGCTTGCGCCAGACACTCAGAGGAATCTCGGCGAGCGGCATTAGAATTTATACCCCGGATCCTGCAGGTCGAGTTTGCGCAGCAGCGCCGGCCACGCCAGCGCGCCGCCCATGCCTTGAGCGCTTTTGGTGACGCCGGCAATCATTGCCTTGGCGCCGGCGAGAATCTGCGGTTCGATAGCGATCAGTTCGGCCCCTCCCGTCTGCGCCATGACCTGAATGTCGCAGGCTCGCTGGAAGGTGAACATCATCAGAAAAGTGTCGGCGATCGTGCCGCCGCAGGTGAGCAGACCGTGGTTGTGCAGCATGAGGAAACTGTTGTCGCCGAGGTCGGCTTGCAGGCGCGCCTTTTCTTCATGATTCAGGGCCACGCCCTCGTAGGCGTGATAGGCCAGGCTCGACAACACAAACAGTGACTGTTGACTGATCGGCAGCACCCCCTGCCTTTGCGCCGACACCGCAACGCCTGACGCAGTGTGCGTATGCAGCACGCAAACCACATCGTGGCGCACTTCGTGGACGGCGCTGTGAATGGTGTAACCGGCGGGGTTGATCTCGTACGGGCTGTCCATGAGTTTGTTGCCGGCCTGATCGACTTTCACCAGGCTCGAAGCGGTGATCTCATGAAACATCAGGCCAAACGGATTGATCAGGAAATCTTCGGTGCCGGGCACCTTGGCCGAGATATGCGTGAAGATCAGATCGTCCCAGCCGTGCAGCGCGACCAGACGGTAACAGGCGGCAAGATCGACGCGGGTCTGCCACTCGGCAGCGCTGACCTGATCTTTGACGTTCGGCGACGATTGGACGGGGGCTACGCTCACTGTATGCACCTCTGCGTTCTTCTTGTTCTGCTCGTGTCAGCAGTCTAGTCAGGCGCAGGGCATCGCGTAGTTGCATTGGCAGCCAGCTTGATGACTGAACGAGTCAGCCGGGCAAACAGCCTGGATCCGTTGCAATGCAACAACGCTTAGAAGGTGCAGCGATTATTGCCCGCGATCAGCCCTTGAGCGCTTCAATCAACTGCGCCAGCCACGGCTCGGCATCGGTTTCCGGCGTGACGCTTTCGCTGGCGTCGATGCGCAGCATTTCCTGAACCTCGTTTACCCCCAGTTCGGCAAACAGTTCGCGCATCTGCTCGCCACCGCCGCAGAAGGTGTCGCCGTAGCTGGCATCACCGAGGGCGATCACCGCGCCGGGCAGGCCGCGCAACGAAGCAGGCAACTGATCGCGCAGGGTCGAATACAACGGTTGCAGGTTGTCCGGCAGCTCGCCCATGCCAGTGGTCGAAGTCACAGCGAGAAGGGCCTCGGGACCGAACGCCTGAATATCGGCCAACGCGGCGCGCGAGTTGTAGAAGGTTTCAAAGCCGGCGGCTTTCAGCAGGTTCTGGGCGTGGCGGGCGACTTCTTCGGCGGTGCCGTAGACCGAACCGGAGAGGATGGCGACTTTCATCAATCTGATCCTGAAACTGAAAAAAAGAGCCGCGATAGTAACAGCCCCACGCCGCGAAGTTGCGATTGGCTCTCAATGCAAGCTGCTGGCCTATAGACAGTCCGCGGCTTTCTTCTAGAATGCCTGCCACTGACATAACGGAAGGGATTCTCGGATGATCAACGCCAGCCTGCTGCAAATGGTGATTAATGCGTCGAATGACGGAATCGTGGTCGCTGAAAAGGAAGGCGAGCAGGACAACATCCTTATTTACGTCAACCCTGCCTTCGAGCGCATGACCGGTTATAGCAGTGAGGAGATCCTCTACCAGGACTGTCGTTTTTTGCAGGCTGGAGACCGTGATCAACCAAGTCTGCAGCTGATTCGCGAGACATTGCGTGAAGGCGGTTCCTGCCGGGAGATCCTGCGCAACTATCGCAAGGATGGCACGCCGTTCTGGAACGAATTGTCATTGTCGACGATAAAAAATGCCGATGACGGGCAGACTTATTTCATCGGCGTGCAAAAAGATGTAACGCTTCAGGTCAAGGCGCAGCAGCGGGTTGTGCAGCTGGAAGCACAAGTGGCGGCGCTGCAAAGCGAGCTAGCGGCGTTGAAAGCGACGAACGGCGCAAACAAAACCGCGAACTGATGGTCATTAACTACAATCACCAATGACTTTGTAACTATTCACTTCGAGTTAGCCATGCAGCGCGACGCCCTCCTCACCCAGGACGAGCTGGATTTCATCCAGACCATGCAGCACAACCCGCAACTTAACGTGCGGGATGCAACGTCGAGTCTGCTGGTTAATGGTGGCTCGCAGATCCGTGACCTGCTGACACGTCTGGCTGCTCACGAGCAGGTGACGATCCAGGCCAACTTCGAAAATCAACAGATGACTTTCCCGCTGCATCTGGTGGAAGACGAGTTCCACGCGCTGCATCTGCGTCTCGGTGTGCCGAGCATCTACGAAGACGGCCCGATGGTGCGCCCATGGCGCCTGGTACTGGAAGAGCCGGTGGCGCTGGAAAACGCCAAAGGCCAGCCCGGCACGCTGTGGGTACACGAGGTATCGCACAAAGGTGTGTTGCTGGAAGTGCGCAACAAGACCAAACCACCGAAACATTTCGCCCTGTGGTTCAGCCCTTCCGGTTATGAGCGCATTTCGTTGCGCGGCCATTTCGAGCGTGAGACCGAGCAAGGTTTCTTCGCCTACGAACTGAGCCAGACCGATGCCGACGAAACCGAGCGCTTGCGCCAGTTCATCCTGCAACAGCATCGCCTGACCCACCCCGCCCTTCACGCCTGAGTTTCAGGTATCCAGTTTGCCTGCCATGAATTGCTTCATGCGTTGACGCATTGTCGCGCCCTCATTTCCCAGGCATGCCACCGATGAACCGGCCAGGCTGTCTTCGGCCAGTTCCGAGGCATCGCCGGCCAACATTAATTGGCAATCCAGACTCAGTGCCAGACGATTCAGGCGCCGGGGCAGCTCCGGACCGGGGGCATGGTTTGAAAACAGCACAAGCGCGTCAGGCTTGACCTTTTCGCAGACCAGCGTCAATTCATCGAAAGGCTGGCCCGTGGTCAGCACCCGCACGCCAGAATCGTTGCCACTGAGAAACAGCGCCGCGACCAGCAACTCAAGCTCTCTGCATTGCCCCGCAAGCGCACTGACGACCACCCGGCGCGGTTGAGCCCCCCGCAGCATGACGATGCGCTGCAGCACGCGCGCCCTGAGGAATCCGTCGAGAAACAACCATTCGCTGGTTTGCCCGAAAGCGTCCTGGCGCTGCAGCAATTGCCGCCACAACGGCATGATGATGGCTTCGAACACCACTGGCAGCGTGTACGACGAGAAAATCTGTCCGTAGACGCGATCCAGCTGCTGATCGTCGAACTCACTGACCGCCTGCTGAACCTGCTCCTGCCATTGCTTGTAATCGGCCTGCACATGATCATCGGGGATAAAGTTTGCCAGCACCTTCAGAGGCTCTGTTTTCGCCAGGATCTTGCCGACTTTGCTCACGGCCACGCCGCGATCAATCCAGTCGACGATGCTGCGAACACGCTCGATATCGTTCATGGAATACAAACGATGCCCGCTTTCGGTGCGGGTCGGCTGGATCAATCCGTAGCGACGCTCCCAGGCCCGCAGGGTCACCGGATTGACGCCGGTGAGGCGCGCCACTTCGCGGATGGGGAACAGCTCTTCGCGTTCGAGCGTGCCGGGTGCTGTTGAGGCCGGGCGAGTATCCGTGATTACAGGCATCTGGCGGTCAACTTCCATGTCGGTTTATTGGATCCCATTTTAAACATGATGGACTGGAAACCTTCAAGTAGTGATCTGCGACGAATATGGCTGGTTTAATCGACAAAATCAGGAATAATCCTTGCTTGTTGTAAAGCGCAGGCCTCTACCCCGGCCTGCGTCAGGCGAAGCTCCTACCCGGAACGACGCGCTCGAAATACGGAGATACAAAATGTCTACTTCCCCCGTTACGTTGATGGTAGCGCGTCGCGTCGCTGATGGCCGCTATCACGATCTCATTGCATGGTTGCGCGAAGGCGAACAACTGGCCACCGACTTCCCCGGCTACCTGGGTTCCGGCGTCCTTGCGCCACCGCCCGGTGACAACGAATTCCAGATCATCTTTCGCTTTGTCGATGAGCAGACCCTGCATGCTTGGGAATACTCGGCGTCGCGTACCGCCTGGCTGAACCGCGGCAGCGATTTGTTCGAACATCCCAAGGAGCACCGGGTCAGCGGCATTGAAGGCTGGTTTGGTGCTGCCGGGCAACGCCCACCGCGCTGGAAACAGGCCGTGGCGATCTGGCTCGCGTTTTTCCCGGTGTCGCTGATTTTCAACTTTATCCTCGGCCCGCTGCTGGCTGAGTTGAGCCTGTTGCCGCGGATATTGATCGGCACGGCGTGCCTGACGCCGCTGATGGTGTATTTCTTCATCCCGTTGTCGACGCGCCTGCTGGCGAACTGGTTGAACAGCACGCCGACCCGGCCACTGGCGGCCACACCGTCGGCGCAAAATCGCTGATCTGCTGCGGGCGGCGAGCCTGTTATAGTTTTCGCTTCAACCGCGATGCGAGCCGCCCATGCCAGATTCCGCAGCCCCGATCCTCATCACCGGCGCCGGCCAGCGTGTCGGCTTGCACTGCGCGCAGCGCTTGATCGAGGACGGCCACCCGCTGATTTTCACTTACCGCACCGAGCGACCGGGCGTGCAGGCACTTCGCGATCTTGGCGCGACAGCGCTGTTCGCGGACTTTTCCAGCGAGGCCGGGATTCTTGCCTTCATCGACGCGCTGAAAGCCCACACCGACAGCTTGCGCGCCGTCGTGCACAACGCCTCCGAATGGCTGGCGGAAACCCAGGGCAGCGAAGCACAAGCCTTCAATCGCATGTTCAACATTCACATGCTCGCGCCTTACCTGATCAACCTGCACTGCGCCGAGTTGCTGCAGCGCTCGACGCCTGCCGACATCATCCACATCAGCGACGATGTCACCCGCAAAGGCAGCAGCAAGCACATCGGTTATTGCGCCAGCAAGGCCGGGCTCGACAGTCTGACCCTGTCGTTTGCCGCGCGCTTTGCGCCGGCCATCAAGGTCAACGGCATCGCCCCGGCGCTGTTATTGTTCAACCCAGACGATGACGCGGCGTACCGCGCCAAGGCGTTGGCCAAGTCCGCGTTGGGTATCGAGCCCGGCAGCGAGGTGATCTATCAGAGCCTGCGCTATCTGCTCGACAATCCCTATGTCACCGGCACGACCCTCACCGTCAACGGTGGACGGCACGTCAAATAGGCCGTCCCGCTTCGGCCGCGAGTCGAGTAAGATCCACCAGAACGCCTGCAATAGACTGGACGGAGCAAATCAATGCCACAACTTCAACCGGGGATGGCGCGCATCCGGGTCAAGGATCTGCGCCTGCGCACCTTTATCGGCATCAACGAGGACGAAATCCTCAACAAGCAGGATGTGCTGATCAACCTGACCATTCTGTACGCGGCGCAGGAGGCGGTGCGTGACAACGACATCGACCACGCGCTGAATTACCGCACCATCACCAAAGCGATCATCGCCCACGTCGAAGGTAACCGCTTCGCCCTGCTCGAACGCCTGACCCAGGAATTGCTCGACCTGGTGATGACCAATGCATCGGTGCTGTACGCCGAAGTCGAAGTCGACAAACCGCACGCCCTGCGCTTCGCCGAGTCGGTATCGATTACGCTCGCGGCGAGTCGCTAGCTTCAAGCCTCAAGCCGCAAGCTGTAAACTTTGCTCACAGACACCCATCTTGCAGCTTGAAGCTTGCCGCTCAAAGCTGTCTCGAAGAGACCCCCATGACTGATCAACAACGCCTGGAACTCGAAGCCGCCGCCTTTCGCCGACTGGTCGCCCACCTCGACAGCCGCAAGGACGTGCAGAACATCGACCTGATGAACCTTGCCGGGTTCTGCCGCAACTGCCTGTCGAAGTGGTACAAGGCCGAAGCCGATCAACGCCAGATCGAGGTCAGCCTCGATGACGCCCGCGAAGTGGTGTATGGCATGCCCTACGCCGAGTGGAAAGCCCAATACCAGCAAGAAGCCAGCGCCGAACAACAAGCGGCGTTTGCCAAAGGAAAACCCAATGACTGATCTGAACACCCTGCGCGCCAGCCTCAAGAGTGGCGAGCATGCTTTCGCCGACACCCTGGCGTTCATCGCCGCCGGTTACGACTACCAGCCGCAAGCATTCAACAACGGCGGCGTGGAAAACGCTGCCGGCCAGAATGAAGGCTCCTGCAAGACCCTGGGTCTGGCACTGCTGGAAGGTCTGAGCGATGAAGAAGCGCTGCTGGCGTTCGGCGAGCATTACCGTTCGGTACTGGCGACGCCTGAGGGCAGCGATCACGGCAATATTCGCGCGTTGATCAAGCACGGCCTGGCTGGGGTGAAATTCACCGCACAACCCCTGACCCGCCGCTAACAACTGGATTCGGATCGTTCCCACGCTCCGCGTGGGAATGCCTCATTGGACGCTCTGCGTCCGCTTTGGGACGCAGAGCGTCTCGGGCTGCATTCCCACGCAGAGCGTGGGAACGATCGAATTGCGTTGGAGCAGGAAGAGCGTGTACAAAAAAACCGGCCAATCTCTGGCCGGTTTTTTTGTGCCCTGCGGTCTTAGAACGTGGCGTTCTGCAGGCCGTCCAGGTAGCGTTCGGTGTCCAGTGCCGCCATGCAACCGGCGCCGGCCGAGGTGATGGCCTGACGGTAAACGTGGTCAGCCACGTCACCGGCAGCGAAGATGCCTTCGACGCTGGTGGCCGTCGCATTGCCTTCGCGGCCGCCCTGCACAACCAGGTAACCGTCTTTCAGGGTCAACTGGCCTTCGAACAGCGAAGTGTTCGGGGTGTGGCCGATGGCGATGAACACGCCGTCGACTTTGATTTCGTCGAAGCTGCCATCGTTATTGCGCAGACGCGCACCGGTGACGCCCATGTTGTCGCCGAGGACTTCGTCCAGGTTGGCGTTCAACTTGAGGATGATCTTGCCTTCAGCCACACGGGCGTTGAGCTTGTCGATCAGGATCTTCTCGGCGCGGAAGGTTTCGCGACGGTGAATCAGAGTCACGGTGCTGGCGATGTTGGCCAGGTACAGCGCTTCTTCGACAGCGGTGTTGCCGCCGCCAACCACGGCGACCGGCTTGTTGCGGTAGAAGAAACCGTCGCAGGTCGCGCAGGCCGACACGCCTTTGCCCATGAACGCTTCTTCCGACGGCAGACCCAGGTAGCGGGCGCTGGCACCGGTGGCGATGATCAGTGCATCGCAGGTATAGACGGCGCTGTCGCCGGTCAGGGTGTATGGCTTGGCAGCGAAGTCCACGGCGTTGATGTGATCGAAAACGATCTCGGTCTCGAAACGCTCCGCGTGCTCGCGCATGCGCTCCATCAGCACCGGGCCGGTCAGACCATGAACATCACCCGGCCAGTTGTCGACTTCGGTGGTGGTAGTCAGTTGACCGCCGGCCTGCATGCCGGTGATCAGCAGTGGCTTGAGGTTGGCGCGGGCCGCGTAGACCGCAGCGCTGTAGCCGGCGGGGCCGGAACCGAGAATGATCACTCGCGAATGACGGACTTCAGACATGAATCTGCTCCTGTTGGCCGGCCATGAAAAATCTGGCGCGGACGCCGGACGGCCGGCGGAATAAAAAAGGACCGTGGACACCTTGGGGAAGGCTTGAACTCGACAGTCCTGTAAAAAGTTGGGTGCAGCGTATCGAGGGGGGCAAGATTAAGGAAATACGGTTTAACAATCCAGCTCATAGGTGGTCTCTATGCCGAGACGCTGACGAGATAGACCTCTTTGTTACAGTGAATGTCGATTGCTCTGCCGCGCTTTCGCCGCTAGGGCAAAGCCGGTAACGTCGGCGCGTTTTCCCTTGCTTCGGAGCACCTTATGCCCGCCCCTGTTCTGTCCGGCCCGCAATACCTGCGCGAAGGCCTCAAACTGGTCCTGAGCCCTGGCCTGCGCCTGTTCGTGTTGTTGCCGCTGGCGATCAATCTGGTGCTGTTCGTCGGATTGATCTATCTGGCCGGCCACCAGTTCAGCCTGTGGGTCGACACGCTGATGCCGTCGTTGCCTGAATGGCTGAGTTTCCTCAGCTATATCCTCTGGCCATTGTTCGTGGTCCTAGTGGCCTTGATGGTGTTTTTCACCTTCACCATGCTCGCCAACATCATTGCCGCACCGTTCAACGGCTTCCTTGCGGAAAAAGTCGAAGTGGTGGTGCGCGGCACTGATGATTTCCCGGCGTTCAGCTGGGGCGAACTGATCGCGATGATCCCGCGCACCCTCACCCGGGAAATGCGCAAGCTCGGCTACTTCCTGCCGCGCGCCATCGGCCTGTTCATCCTGTCGTTCATCCCGGTGGTGAATATCGTCGCCGCGCCGTTATGGCTGCTATTCGGCGTGTGGATGATGGCCATCCAGTACATCGACTACCCGGCGGACAACCACAAACTGGGCTGGAACGAGATGCTGGCCTGGCTGCGGCAGAAGCGCTGGCAGAGCATGAGTTTTGGCGGGATCGTCTATCTGGTGCTGCTGATTCCGGTGGTCAACATCCTGATGATGCCGGCGGCGGTAGCCGGGGCGACGTTGTTCTGGGTGCGCGAGCGTGGTGCCGAAAATCTGGTGATCCAACACTGACCGCGTCACAAATGCTCGAAAGACCTCGTTTGCTGATCACGCGTCCCCTGCCCTTTCCCAGCCAACTGATACACAAGGCTGGTACACAATGGCACTCATCGCGCAACCCTTCCGGCATCCTGATTCAGGTATCTATTACCTCCGACGCAGGGTGCCGGACGGTCTTCGGCAGATCATCGGCAAGACCGAAATTCGTCGTTCGCTGAACACTCGAAATCACCAGCAAGCGAAGGCAGCGTTTGCCGTTGCGTATGCGGACTCGGAGCGATTGTTCAATGATGCCCGCCAAAGAATCGGCATGGAGCACCACGAACCGATAGTAGTCGCGAAGGTTCGGCCTTCTCCTTTACCGGCACCGCAGGCAGAACCCTGCCTGATGCTCTCAGAAGCACTAGCACGTTATGTTCAGTCCATCTCCATGTCGGGCAGATCGGAATACGTGTCGCGGCGTCACGCGGTCGACTACAGCCGTGCCGTCAATCGCTACATCACTGACATGGGCGACATGCCCATTGGGGCGATCCAGCCTCTGGACATTCATAAGTTCGCTTCCAACCTGATTCAGCCTTCGGCTCCCGAGGTTAAGCCACTGGCCACCTCATCCACGCGCCTTCTGCTAGCACGACTGTCCTCAGTACTGGCGTTCTGCGTGGACTCCGGTCTGATGGAAACGAACCCCGTAATTTCATCGCGGATTCACAAGCATCTTGGCTCAGGTAAGCCGAAACGCCGCTTGGACGACAACCGGGGGTACAGCTGGAACGAACTGATCAAACTCTTCAGTCATGCCGAGTTTCAGCGACTTCGAACCGCCGAGGGCCGTCCGGGCAACGCAGTGTTCTGGATACCGCTGATAGCCGCTTACACTGGTGGCCGTCGCGAAGAGCTGGCTCAGCTGTATGTTGAAGACATTCACCAGCACGAAGGGAACTCATGGTTCATCCGCGTCATTGACGACCAACCCGACAAGTCCGTAAAGACGGACAGCAGTCGCAGGGAAATTCCTGTCCATCCTGACCTGATCGCCCTTGGCTTGCTGACACTCGTACAGGGACGCGAGCCGGGAACGAGGGTTTTCCCTCAGCTGCTCAAAGTCTCCGATGGTTTTGCGGGAATCGTCTCCAAATCATGGCGTCCGATTACTCAGCTCTGCGGTGTGTATCAACCAGGCCGTCATCCCCTTCACGCGTTCCGACACAGTTTCAAAACTCTGGCCAGAGAGCACGGCATTCCCAAAGAAGTGAGTGACTGGATCACCGGGCATGCTTCAGGGCACATCGGTGACAGTTATGGCATCAACCCGCTGTCGCGAATGGCCTCAGAGATACAGAAGCTTCCCAGCCTTGCAAAAGCAGCCGGTCTGCTACCAGTGGAAACGGAAGTACACATAGGTGAAAGCAGGAGTTGACGGTTTTTCTGCACGTCGCCGGGTATACAGTCTACGGCAGTCGCAACCCACTCGGGCACCAGGAACTGCTGGTGGACCGGAGGAGGCTTAGCGTAAATCGGTTGCTGCTCGTATGGAGCTTTTAGCGTGGCTGAGCATGTAGGTAGTTCCGCAGCAATCGTGCTCTGGTCAATAGTTTTGGTAGTCTGGCGGAAGGGTTTTCATGCCATCATTAAAAGCTTGATGGCATGGAGTCCTTGGTATGGATGTTGCTCGCTGTACAGCTGACGGAATTGTCTACACGGTTGAACTCTTCGAGGGCAGGGGCGACAGCTTTGTTTCCCAATATAGAAGGCTCCTAGCGTGTCCTGAATGTGGCGGGCCCGCTTTCTACCGTCGAGAATCGACTAAGGGCCAAGCCGCATGTTTCGGTGCTCGCCCCCATGCTTTGAAGTGCAGTTTAGGGGCGGCTGAGGGGCGGCGGGCTGGCACGATGGGGCCTGGCGAACAGGAGTCGATTCAGCCAATCGAGAGAATACTTGTAGATTTCAATTACGGGGCACATGAGGAAGTCAACCCTGACGACCCGGGTCAGGTTGTCGACCCAAATGGACGAGGCAGAAGATTCACTCCAGGAACTGGGCGGCGACAGTCGCAAAAGCATCGGCGGCTCAGTACGCTGCTCAAAAATTTGATCTACAGCCCTGCTTTCCGTAATTCTGAGCAATTAATCGCCCTGCCGAAGGGTGAATATCGAGTAAAGGAACTTTTCGTTGAGTTTCCTTCGGTCTCTGAAACCATGGTCGGCTCTTACCGGGGCTTCTGGGGCATGGTGTCCGATGCAGCGATGTATCCCAAAGGAAACGAAAGCTTGTGGCTAAACAGTGGTGGGCGGGATGCTGTATCTGTTGTAGTTGATGCTGATCTCGGTGAGGCATTCCAGAAGCGCTACCCTATTTTCGATCCTGAGAAATTTGCAGGATCCTATGTGCTCGTATTCGGTGAGTTGCGGCTATCACAGAAAAACAAACTGTACATTGCTGTGAAGGTACTAGATCAGATATCCCTGCTGCTGGATGATCAGCAGTGAAAACTTCATCAGAGTCCCGAGCGTACTGAACCTAGTTTTCTATGGATCCATGTGGGGCGCTGGCGGACAGCGCCGGAGGTTCAGCAGCATTGCGAACCGGTACGGCGCGTATGTGTTATTTCAAGATTCCGGCGGGCCACTACTGCCTGAACGATGTTCACAAGGCGAGCGGGGAGGATCAGAAGCACCGACCTAAGTACTGGTTGGAAAATGCCCACACACAGGCCCTTGTATCCGAAGCTGAAAAGGGCGGATTTCCGCCTGTTAGCGTGAATGCGGAAAGATATGGGGAACGCCCTGGCTTTCTAGGAACGTACCAAACCCCACGCGGAAACACTTATTGGTGCTACAGCCTGCCCCGTCGAAAGACGGACATCCTGCTCACCGGCTACAGCGTGCCACTGCGAGCCAAGGTCATCGACCACTGTAGAGAGTTAGTACGCCAAAATTGGCGCCTTAGTCCGCTCCCCGCTAATACCTACTCCGCCGAAATGGCGGGTCAGGTCTGGACAGTTAAGAGCATGCCAGAGCTGGGCCGGGGAATCCTCGGGGCAGGTCCGAACACTGAAAATCATCCCTGAACGAGACATCTACCGCCTTGTGCGTCTACGTCAGTTGGAAACCCATTTTGCAAAGTACTGCTGTAAGTTCTAACTGCACAGCTAATGTCTTTGACAACCGCAAACATTTAGAAGCACAAAAACTGAACATCGACTGCAAAGTTATTAGGTGGAAGTGATGACCATCAATATAAGAATATTAGATATCGCCCCAAAGGATCTACAATGCTCACCAAAGGGCGTACGAAACAACAATAAGCCTGAGGCTAGGCTTGGAGATATGAACGCTCTAGCAAGCCCTGCACGCACTCCATAAAGTTTTAACTGGGCAATCACAGCTCGAACTCAATCCATTTGCTTCTTATATACTCCTTGCAATTTTTTGCAGTAAGCAGCGTACTGTAAGTTGCTCTACCAGCAAAAAAAATTTTCAATCCTGCTTGACTTCTCATTCAGAACCCGTATTCTTCGCTTCCCAGCCAACGACGCTGGCACAGCACCACCTCCCCTACTAATAGACCACTACCTCGCTTGTTCAAGCCAATAGGCCACTGAGCAGAGTGGGTTTCGTGCTGTCTGCGATATAGGGTTATGAGTTCCAAATACAATGGACCGGAATACATCGAGGAGTTGCGAACAACTAAATAAAAGGAAGGAACCATGTCACGGATTGAACGAATCAAACCCATCCACACCGCAATTGCCGCCCCAGGTGCGGGTAAAACCGAAGCTCTGTTGTCCAAACTTCCCACCCTAATAAGCTCAGGAAAACGCCTAGTTCTCGCGATACCGACACTAGCTCTGAGTGATGAGATTATTCAGCGGGCCTCCAGCAAAGAAATACCATGTCGAACGATTGATCATCGTGACGGCGAATTGGTTGTCAGGAGCTTGGAGAAAGCACTGGAAGAGAAAGTGGACAACTTCATTGTCTGCACCCAAGAGTCAATCCGGCGGGTCCGCCCATCGTTGCTTCACGGTTGGATTCTGGTGCTTGATGAGCTTCCAAATGTTGTGGATTACCCGGATTACCCAATCAAACCCTCCGAAATCCCACGCATACTTCAGTTCACGGTAGAACGTGATGGGCAACTTTGGATCATTGACGGCTTAGAAGAACAAGTCCGGGAACAAGTATCTACTAACCGTGCGGATGCACGAGGAACGGATTGCTCAACACTGGGATCCTCTGCGGCCAACATCTTCCGACTGCTACTTTCAGAGGTGGAAGTTTTTATCGATCAGCCCATGTCCGATGGCACACGGCATATCCGTGCCGTTGAGGAGTATCTCGACTGGTGGGATATCTTCTCCTCGGCGATTGAATCACACGTACTAGCAGCGAGCATCAAGAACAGTGAGTTCGAGGTATTTGCACAGGTGCATGGTTTTCGCTTCGTGGACTCAGAGTTCACTACGGAATGGCAGCCTGTAAGCAATCTTGTCACAATCTGCCCAGTTGTTCCGAATGGCCGGCAGTTCAGTAAAGGGACGATGATCGCGGAACACGAGGATAAGCGACTGATTGATATAGTCCTTGCCACAACCATGGAGCATGTCAGGAGCACACCGCTTCTACTGGCAAACAAATGGGCTGGTTTTAGCACCACCAGAGGCGTTGTATATGTCGATAAGGATTGCAGAGGGTTAAACAGTTACGCCAATGCAACAGAGGTGATAGTCCTGTTTGGTGGCAATCCAAGTCCATCTGAGGGACGGGGATTAGCCTACCTAAAGGCAAAGTACGGACGAGATTTCGAAGAGGCATTTATTACTAACAGGCTGCTTGAACCAACCTTACAGGCGGTAACTCGTACGGCAGTTCGTTCCCGTGACAACGTAAAGAAAACTAGTTTCTATGTTCAGGACTACCGTGTTGTTGATTATCTGCTATCCACTTACTTCCCTGATGCAACAGTGGATTGGTCCCTCGCATATACCATACCGAGTAGGCGAGATGGCAGGAGGCTTGATGAACAGACTGAAAAAGAAGTTAAACGTCTGATATCCCTCGAAACTTCAGCCCTTGAGATCCATCGACAGACTGGAGTTTCACGCAAGAAGATACAGAAGATGAAGGAGGCATATAAAGCAGCTTAACCTTTGCGATGAGGTGTAACCTATACTAAAAGACTTCTTAGGAAAGGTTACACCCCAAACATCGCTACAAGCTCGTGCCTTTTGACACGGATGACCACTCTACATAGTAAGAGGGGAGATGGGGCAGAAAGCCCTCCCCGCTTTGCTTTTGCTCTTAACGTTGCTTATCAATTTGTGGCGAGAGCCACTATTAACCAACCAAAAGAATTAACAGTGACGCAGTCACAGTGGATAAGTCTGTGCCTATGGGCACAAGTTCTCCCCACACAATTACAAGCAAGAGCGGGAGGGGGTCTCCCCCTATCCTCCCCTTCGGACCTGTACAGTTGTTACTCGTGCCTTGGGCACAGCTGACTACTTGGGTAATGAAGACTTAGAAGGCAGATATCCGTGACTTTCAGTCACCATATCCCCGGTACAGTTCAGATCAAAAGCCTGTGGGGCTTTGCTCCCCTGTCTCACTGAGTTCATGTTCTGCCGTGAGGCAAGATAGCAATTCTGTTCAGAAGGATGGATAGGGCTCAGCCACCACCCTGCTCTTGATCCTGACCATGCCGAGCAGCCTAAGGAGCCTAGATCACTGAAGAGCAGGATTGTCTTCGGATAACCATAGGTAACCCATCCCACGCACGTTAACGTCCAGACGTGGGCAGAGATGGGCTTGGAACAGTAATCGCCTAGTGAACATCCACCGCCGTTGAGCGGGCGTGCATCCCCCCCATCAGCGTATCGAAATCTGCGTGAATGAACGCTGGGTGGGACAACGCAATCGAGGATACGGTATCGCTTCTCTCGCTCATCAACCGAATTTACCCAGCCTTTCTTAAAGCGAGATCGCATACTCCAGCCGTTCATGGCTAAGCGTCAGGAAATTGGGCAACACTGAGGTGTCGATCCTCACTGCCCGGTCACTGTCCATTCGCATCAGTAGAAGCAGCATCACTACCACCATGTCCTCGCCCACTGCTGTAAAAGCCGCCAGAGCTTCAAATGCATACCGTGGAACATGTACTACTTGGTCGTTGGGTGTCATCGGCGATTCTCTACCCTGCTACGGACAGCGAGCCAAGCTCGTCAGGCTTCTCGGCTCGGGCTAGATTCGGATTCACCAAACAGGCAAGGGATCCACCTGGCTCGCTGCCAGTCTGAACCGAGCGGATCAAACCAGCAGCCTCAAGGTCAGCAATGGCCTTCACGACCTCTTGCAGGGTGATCTCACACTGACGAGCTATTGCTGCCTGGGTGATCTGTACAGCGCCGTCGTCATCGATACCGGCTACCAGATTCAGCATAACTGACACCGCTTGAGGGTTGGTCCGATTCAGCTTACTCAGCTCTTCGAACAGGGACGGGTTGTAGAAATAGCTTTCGCCAATCTCATCAGTATCTGCGGGTAGTGCCACGATTCGCTTGGTCATTTCTCTGCTCCAAGGACACTGCGAGGGCTGACCGCTCAATCGCAATGTCACGATTAGTGTGTGTCCGATTAGAGCACATCACCTGACCATAGGGGAATGCCAGCACCACCTCCCTCTCCAGCGCTTCAACACCAGTTCGGCACCCGAGTCAGGGAGCTCCGTGTAGCTATGGGCATGAGCCAAGAAGCTTTTGCTGATCGGTGCGGCTTCGCCAGGACGTACATGTCTCGCATTGAAACAGGAGGCGCCAACCCTTCGATCAATGCCATCAAGGTGCTCGCCGATGCTTTGGGCGTTAGCATCTCGGATCTGTTCGAAGGAATGTGAGCAGAGGATTTCCCGGCGAATAGCTATTGCTGTAACTAATGCACATCCATCCACCAACCCTGTGCCGACCCAGCATTCCTAGGGCTATGCTCATCGGAAGCCCCGGAACCACTGGCATTGAGTGCAGATGGACTAAGCTAGGTCCCCGTGTGTGCCATCGCCCTTGTGGTTTAGCATCGCACCTGCCATTCGAGCACAGTATTCGGTGGCCAATTCCTTCTGGGTCAGCGTTTTCAATCGCTCGATGTCGGAAGCGTGCTCCATGAATTCAATCAGTGTGTCTTTAGGAGTGTTCGAGTAGGTTTCCCATAAAAAGTTGAACCAGTCCAAGTCAGTTTTCGGGCCCGAGCGACCTGCATTCCTGTCAATGACGCCAAAAAAGGTTTCAGGGTGCTGGGAGTAGGCATGTAACTCTTCATCCGAGAGTGGAAGCTTGATAACGAAGCGCTGCTGTTCGTCACTGCAAACGACACACCATGCTTCTCTCTGCTCGGACATGACGACGCCACTCTCCAACGTCGCTTCGACCTGAGTTCCGTCAGGACCAGGGACTTGCATCCGGCGACCAACCTGTAGCCTCGCCTCGGCAGTTCCACCTGCGAACGCGTCTGGTTGTCCATCGAATGTAGCGGGAATGCGCCTGTGCTTCTGCATAGACTCCAGCAAGGAGAAAATTGGTGCATGCCGTCGCCTAATCTCAATCTGTTGAGTTAGGGTTTTAACCCCAGGGTGTAAATCATCGAGATGAAACCCCCACAGCAGCATCCCAGAAGCCAGATCAATGGCATCAAGGTGATGCTCATGCGGGTCGTACGTTACGATGACGTAGGCTTCTGGGAGGGCCTTAGCTACCGGATCCAACTCAAAGCGCTTGAGCTGGCCTTCAGCCTCCACTAGTGCTACCGGATAGGACTGCTTCCTTCCCAGTTCTAGGCGCGCATCGTTCGTGTCAATGAAGACTATTCGAGGATGATCCGACTGCTTGCTCAAGGCTCGATGCATCTGCCTATTGATTTTCATCCGCTTGCCTTCTCGCCGCTTTGCCTCAACAGTGTAGATTGCACCTGACGCCGCGTGCGTAGCGATGAACTCGACATGGGTAGTACGTCTGTCAGTTTCATCTTGGTGCTGCAAACTGAAGCCAGCCCGAAGCAGAGCAGCAGCCACCCGCACCTCATACAACGCACCAGGGAAGTTATCGGGGCATTTGATTCGGTCTATCAGAAGTTTCTGAATCTCAACAGAGTGCTTAAGACTGTAAAGGCCGTATGAGAAGTGCATATAAGCCTCAATGGCCCCAGTCATTACTTGGGCGGCCCCTGCTCCCATCTGCTCCATGTGAACTTTCGCTTGCTCGTAGCTACGGACAGCCCAGGTGAGAATGCGATGTCTCTGTGGCGGAGGCTTGCTTAGCTCCGACATCCACCAGTCTCTACCTAAAACGATCTTTGGGTAATCGTTGAGGAAGTCGTGAAAAGTCTTCCATTTCCGTGAGAAATGGATCTCCCTTCCGACTACTATGACTCTGTGCTCTTGGAATTCAGTGGAGATAATCGGCTTACCCAGACCTTGTTGCTCACGCCTCTGAAACTCATTGGCCTCATGACGCAAGAGCGCCGCACGCAGCTCCTGATGCATATGCGGCCCATTGAGCTTTAGCGCCATGTCGAGACTTTCGATAGACCCGTGACATTTCTTGAGTTTCCGACCACTACCGCAAGGGCAAGGATCATTTCGACCAATTTTGTTAGTCATTTTCTTATTCATCCCGGAATGTGAAAACGAGAGCTTGGTCATCGCGTTGGCGGTGAAACAACCATCAGTAGGTGCCGAACTTGCACTTCCACAGAACACCCAGAGGATCAAGCATCCAGCTTTGCATGAGGCTGAAGAAAACATCATAGACGGCGGAAGAACACATGAAGCAGGCGTCCAGAGACCCGCAACCACCTGCCCATTGACGTCATTGCTGCAAACCACCAAAGGTCGTCGGATTTCAGCACTCAAGCGTCAGTAAGTTGGCCCACCCGCTATCAGAGAAGTAGACAAGTCTGGTAGCCCAGCAACACCCTCAAAGCCACTATCAAATGACTATTGTGGATAGCTATATAACTCCATTATCATTAGCCTATCGTTTTTTAGAACAAAGGATAGTAGATCATGAAGACCCATCTTTACCTACGTGCATCAACCAAGGATCAGGACGCCCATCGTGCAAAAGTCGCACTAGAATCGTTCGCTATTGATAAGGGATTGAGCATCGTCGGTGTGTATGCCGAGAACATCAGCGGGACCAAACTCAACCGTCCTGAATTGATGCGTCTGCTGGACACTGCCGAGAAGGGTGAAGTGCTGCTGGTAGAGTCAGTAGACCGCCTGAGTCGTCTGTCGCAAACCGACTGGGACACTCTAAAGGCAACCATTAAGGCCAAGGGGCTTCGCCTGGTAGTAGCCGACCTGCCCACCAGTCATATGATGGTTGAGGACAAGGGCATCACGGGCCAGATCATGGAAGTTATCAACAGCATGTTGTTGGATCTGATGGCGACAATGGCCCGCCTTGATCAAGAGAAGCGAGTACAGCGAATTCGGGAAGGTCTGAAGAACAAGCGTGCGGCCGAACCTGAGTGGAAACCAACAGGCAAGGGACGCAATCAAGTGAAGTGGGACAAGGTTACAGGCTTGCTTAAGCGGAACGGCAACACCGTGGAAGAAATCGCCAAGATTGCCGACGTGGGTATCGCAACTGTGTACCGTATCAAGCGGGAACTGACTCTGTAAGCCCCACCAGCGTGGCAACAGCCGCCTACGACAGCTATTTCGTGCCAGTGATATTTGCCGATTCTAGGCGCCGAAAGCGAGGTGGCACGGGAATCGCTCTTAACCTCGACCACCATTGGCCGTGATTTCATCAGTTCAGCCAGATTGCCTCGTGATATTTCGCCACCAGAGAATCAACCTGCAAAGACCAACTGCTGATGTCCCTTTTGAAAAGTTTGAGACTAAGCAAAGTTCATTGAGTACTTCACGACCGACAGAGATCGACCAAAAGCTGCCGTAGACAATAGTGTTCCAACAGGAAAAAATGGCGCTTGCAATTGCCTACAGCAAATGTTACTTGAATCGGCTTTTGATTTGATCGACAACCCAAGACGCAAAGTTCGCCAATGGCATATCATCCCACGAATTGTGCTGTTTTTTCTCTTCAGGGCTCACCGCATTGCTAGCCAGCACACTCCGCAGCATGACCATCAAGATGGTTGTTATTGAAATAATGAGCGTTCCTCCTAATAGAAGGATATGCCAATCAACTGTCTTGACCATCAATACTGGCGCACTCTTGAAGTAAACCGCTTGCGTAAAAAGCTCAGTTAGGCCCTTCATAAAGGTAACGAGCGTTGTGACAAGCATGTACACAACCCAAACCGCAACACCAATAACTGCGTATTCTTTCAGAAGTTTGCTAGTGAAGGAATAAGCCAGCCAATTGAACCTCTTAGCATCCGACGCCACTTCACGCACTTCAGAAGTGGCTTTGGGCAGAGGGGCAAGTCCTTCCGGTGTCTCAGGAGTTGTGAATTGTTGCACGCTCGTGCTTTCATTCTCGTTGGGAGCAATAGACAAAGGTTCCCTTCCTATAAGCCTAAATTTTGAAGTCGATAGCCCATAGCCGCTTCAGAGACTGCGAACTGTTGGGCAAGAATGCTGACTTTTTGTGCAGGAGGTACCTGCGAAGCAAGGTGCCTAACGACATGCTCAGGCATCAGCAATTGAGCAGCAAAGCGGTTGGCGTCTATCTCTCTACTGTCCAGTACTGCATACAGATCAGTCGGGTCCCTGTGTGCCATTTGACCAGGCTGTACATGCTCCAAAAGCCAGTGGGCAATTTCATGAGCAATAGTAAATCGCTGGCGAACCGGGGGATCGAACGCGCTTACCTTGATCAAAGGGCCATAGCTGTCAAATTCGAATGAGCCGCTAATCCCTTCGCGATACAAGTTTTGATCAAAAACAACCCGCGCCCCCATGCCTTGAGCAAGCTGAACAGGGTCAACTGGCAGGTAGCCATTCCATAGCTGTTGGAGCACCTGGGAGGCCTTGGCAAAGGCCATGTCATTCAACATACGCAACGCCTCCTTCAGTTGTGGGCTGAGAATGGACTAAAGATTAGCGGACTATGATCCCATATCGAACCACATGATTCCATGACAGAAAGGAGTCGTTTCTGCCTATCATGGCTGATCGGTTTAGGTCGATTGCATTCCTTCACGACAGGCTACAATCGGCAGGAGCAGACATTTCCCCAAGGCTACCCGATTTACCTTGGCACTAGAAATCAATACTCCACCGGCCCAAAATGCCCTAAATAACCTACTTGGGTGAGGATCAGACGGTTGATGCATTCGACACCTACCAACCCGCTCTCCAACGGACGGCCGAACAGGGCAAAGTTCTGGATAGTGAATGCCTCTGCATATTTGTTCCGCTCAGGATGAAAGCGGCGTATGGAAAGGCCATAGGATGTCTCGAAAGGACGGCCGCCCGTACGTACCAAGCTGAAGAACGAAGGATATATTACGCCGTCAAAACCAGCGTCTCTCGCAGCCAGTGCTATTGCTCGGGAAATTTCATATGAATGAGACCGCGCAAGAAAAAGCATGTGGATAGCCATATCTAGACTCTCGAACTCCGATCCTTCTTCCTCAAGTACCTGAGTCAAATCTAAAAGGCGCAGGTCCTGCTGCGACTTCAAAGTGGCGACATAAATGTCGTCCTCAGTAGTGGCACGGCATTCGTGGATGCAGATATCGATATCCTGAGACCCATACATCACTGGGAAGTCGGAAGAGTCTAAGCGCCCTTTTCCCACGAAAGCAGCCGGCGGGCTGTCGTACTCCTGCGGGTCAGCAGGACGTTGAGGACTGATTCGAAGGCGATAAAACTTTGTGCTCTTGGCAAGCGTCCTTTCTGGGTACTCCCTCAGTACACGATCGATGATCTGCCGCCGCGTCACGTTATTCTGCAATGCCTTGAGAGGTTCTACTTCGCCGATCATCCAAAGGCGTGGGCCATAGTGGAAGAACCCGATTTTCGCTGCGCTCTCAATCAATTTGATGTCGTTCTTCAGCCATGATGAAGGTGAGATATCGCTCTTGCCGTAGTGATGCTCATTGCACTGGATCACCGGCGCTCCGCCATATTCACAGCGGATTGTGGTGCCACTAACAAAGAAGCGCCAGGCAAGGCTTTCAACATGTACTTTCGTTAGCTTTCGCCCTTCTGGACTCTTGCAATTCGGACAATCGCCGTGCTGCTCAAGGCCATGTTTAAACGCATCAATCCGCAGCCCCTCATCTGTAAAGCAGTTAGAACACAGGAGAGGTTGACTATCGTTCTCGCTTTCGTCTGTCATGTCAGCTCCACAGAGAATTTGTTGGAAAGAGAAGCCAAAAATATAGCGGATGATTCAGGCAACTATCGGTCAAAAGCCTTACCAGCCTAGCCCCAGCCAACGGCAGGATGAACTAGGATTCCCGCATCACCACTCAAGGACGATACCAATGACAGATAACCCAGATGCCAAGATCGCCACAGCAGACGCACTCACATTGCTCCTGCACAACCAGCACGCTATCTGTGCGGCCATAGAAGAGGTGACCAAGTGGCTCTCAGAGAGTGGAGTAGCGAGTGTCGCTGCTAACGCTACAGCGGCCATGGAAACGCTAGACTCCAACGCACAAGCGATCACGGATGCGATCATGCGACTGCGGCAGTTGTAGGCAACGACTAAGAGGAGCTCCAACCTCCAGATGCTTCGGGATCACGTCAAGAGTTGCACTGCTCTTGCGGTGAGAAGGGCATGGACACTATGGAAAGTGGATTACCACTTAGGAGTTTCCACAATTCTTTCAATGGGCGGAACGCCAGTTGACTTCAGCGTGATTCCCATGGGTTGTAGAAATGGTTTTGGTTATTTGCCCAGTGCAAGGCCCGCGAGGGATATCACAATGGCAAATGTGGATAGCCATGTCGCCAATTGAAACTTACTACTTTCCTCTTGAAGTCCCGCCAGGACTGACGCGAGCAGTGGAAAATTGACGCAATGTCTATCCGACCCAACCATCATTGAAAAGAAAGCGACGTTACTACCATCACCTCTGGTGTAACCGTGCTTTTGCTCCAGATGGTAGTAGAGCCTGCCGTAAACGATGTCACCGTCAACATCCAATTCCTTTGCGATCATCTTGCAGTCGATAGGTACGAAGATTTTCGTCTCTCGACCATTCTCGATGCCTGGTTCGTGTGAGTGATTCTTAAACTCCTCATAGTAGAGCTTGTAGATGGTGCTGAGGACCTTGAGATCGGTAGGTGTTTTCATGCTGACGTCCTTGAAAGTGGAATCACCAACTTGAACCAAGTTGGTGATTCGTTTATCGATTACTACATCCCTAACATTGCCATGCGTTGCACACCTATCTGGGCAAGATTCAACACGATAAATCTTTGATTAACGCGTATCGGCAAGAGAAATCCCAAATGGAGCAAGATGAGTAAGTACGGTAAAAACGCCGAACCCTCCTCGTTGTTAGCTACCTCTTCTTAGGTGGAGGCTTAATGGTTTCGACCGTAGTAATCTTTGGACGACGCTTAGCTTCCTCAATGGTGATAAAGCGTCCGCTTCCAGAATCCCGGCCCCGCTTGTTGGAAGTACTCATATAATTCTCCCGTGAGAAAAGATTTACTTATGTGTAAAGTAGCCCATCCGCGACTAGTCCACGGATGGGGTATTGCAAGGGCACGCTGTTAAGAGCGGACCAGGAAGCACCATGCTTCATGACCGTACTCGTGGGCATCCAGTACGCGATCCGAGTTCTTCACTCGACGGTAGCGGCAGCACACCCAGCGGAACCCTTTAGGGGCCGGTTTCTTGGGCATTAGCCATCTTCACCTCCTTAGGGGAGGGGATTTTTTCTTGCATTCTGCTGAGAAATGACTAATCTTCCGTTCGCAGATTGATGTCCGCAAGCGCGAGTTTCTCCCCCTAAACTCGCAGGGCTGATCGGAGCTGCAACTCCGAATTAGCCCAAAATTTTCATAAGATTCTTGTTAGCAAGAATACTGTTATGCACTTCAGCTGCATCACGCGAAACCTGAAACCTTTCTACGACTTCGTCGAGGCTTCGACAGGTAACCATCTTGTCGATGGGCATCAATAACGCCCCGGCAAATCGGTTAGCTTGCCACTCACTGTCCTTGTAAGCGGGAAGCTTGCCAAGTTCGACTCTGTGGAACTGGATTCGAACATTGCGATGCATTAAGTAATGCCCAAGCTCATGCGAAGCCGTAAACCGATCTCGTCCCCTGCCTGCTACCATCCCGTCGTATACATCTATTCGTAAACGAATGACGTTCTCCGCTGGAATCGTGAGCCCATGGTTCGGGCCCATCTCATGCATCTCAGCCACCTCTAGGGCAAACCCTGTAAACGCCTGTGGCATTGCAAACTCTAAGACTTCCGCAATGGGGAAGGCGTCGGTCTGGATACCCAGCTCTCGCCTTACCGCCATGGCCACCCCGAATACGCTGTCCTGGCTACGAGGTGGCACTTCACATGAAGGGCCGCTCATTGATTTGCCTCCTACCTCTTGGGCTTCTGCAAAAGAGCCAGAAGCTTGTCCAGTTCCGTTGACTTCATTTCACCAAACTGTCTAGCAAAAGCCAGAGCCGTTTCCTGATGCTTCTGAGAAAGATCCCTAACTTCCAAGGCTATCTGGCCCCTGCTGATCTGAGCCGAGTCCTCGATTTCCCTGAACTCTGGCGAGTCTAGGGATACCCCAAGATAGCTGGCCACCTTACGAGTGAGTTCGTCCGATACAGTTTTCTTGCCGGTCTCCACAGCTGACAGATAGGCGGAGCTAACACCGAGCCCTTCAGCCATGTCTTTCAATAGCAGCCCTCGATCTATCCTTGCTTTCCTGATGAGTTTTCCAAATTCTGTAAACATGCTGTGCGTCCCCTTAGACGGTTCTATGACCGATCTGGAAAAGAGATTAACCCCAAAAGGTTAACGATGCAACCTATGACCAAGAAGATTTTACCTTCCTGCCATCTCAATCTAAACTTTCGACCGTAGAATTTCGGCGCCGATCCAAGTTGATTTCGACACGGGTAACCCGCGTCATTGCGAAGCAGGATAAATCACACGAACTGGATGGCAAGACGCTCCATCTAAGGCCTTTCAGAACGTTCATATGCCTGATACATTTCTTACTCACTCTCTTGGGAAGGGGCAGTGAATGACGTGGCTTTCAGCCGATATAGGCCCGATTTCCAGTACATCGACTACCCGGCGGACAACCACAAACTGGGCTGGAACGAGATGCTGGCCTGGCTGCGGCAGAAGCGCTGGCAGAGCATGAGTTTTGGCGGGATCGTCTATCTGGTGCTGCTGATTCCGGTGGTCAACATCCTGATGATGCCGGCGGCGGTAGCCGGGGCGACGTTGTTCTGGGTGCGCGAGCGTGGTGCCGAAAATCTGGTGATCCAACACTGATCGCGTCACAAATCCATCATCCGACCGTAACAAGCTCGACATGGCCTCAGCCGACACTGAGGTCATGACGACAGCTCTACATATCACCCTCATCAGCGAAACCTTCCCACCGGAAATCAACGGCGTGGCCAATACCCTTGGCCGCTTGTGCGAGGGTTTGCGCACACGTGGGCATCAGGTAGAGCTCGTGCGCCCGCGCCAGGCCACCGATCCGCAACGCAGCGAAGACGATGCACTGTTGCTGTGTCGCGGATGGCCACTACCGGGCTATCCGGGACTGCAATGGGGCCAGTCGTCGATGCATAAACTGCTGCGCCGCTGGAAACGCCAGCGGCCGGATGTGCTGTACATCGCCACGGAAGGCCCGCTCGGGTTGTCGGCACTGCGCGCCGCACGGCGCCTGGGGATTGCGGTGGTGAGCGGTTTTCACACCAACTTCCAGCAATACACCAGCCAGTACGGCCTCGGTCTGCTGACGCGGATGCTCACTCATTACCTGCGCTGGTTTCACAATCGTTCGGCAATGACTCTGGTGCCGAGCGTCAGTCAGCGCCTGGAACTGGAGCGGCGGCATTTCGAGCGGCTGGCGTTGTTGTCGCGGGGTGTGGACAGCCAGTTGTTTCATCCGAGCAAACGTCAGACCGCGTTGCGTGAGCAATGGGGACTCTCTGAGACGGATATCGCGGTCATCCACGTAGGAAGGCTCGCCCCGGAGAAAAATCTGGGCCTGCTCAAACACTGCTTTGAAGGTCTGCGCGAAACTTATCCACAGCGCCATCTGAAGCTGATCGTGGTCGGAGATGGCCCGCAGCGTTCGGCGCTGGAAAAAGAACTGCCGGAGGCGATCTTCTGCGGCGCGCAGCGGGGAGAAGCCCTGGCGGCGCACTACGCCTCAGGAGATCTGTTCGTATTTCCCAGCCTGACCGAAACCTTCGGCAATGTGGTGCTGGAAGCCCTGGCTTCGGGACTCGGCGTCGTTGCCTATGATCAGGCAGCCGCGGCGCAGCATATTCGCCACGGCTACAACGGCGTGTCAGCCATGCCCGGCGATGAGCAGGCGTTTTGCGAAGCGGCGGCGTGGTTACTGGAGGAGGATGAGCGGTTGCGCTGTGTGCGGCTGAATGCGCGGCAGCATGGCAGTCGCCAGGGCTGGGCGGCGATTATCGAGCAGTTCGAGGGTTATTTGCGTGGGGCTTGTGTGGGGGAGCTGGTGGTGCCTGGGGCGCAGACACAACCTTAGATTTTCGGCGACTTAGAAACAGCTTTCGCGAGCAGGCTCGCTCCCACATGGGTACTGCATTCTTTCAGATGGAATGCGGTCGAAGGTGGGAGTGAGCCTGTTCGCGAATGGTTCGAACTGGCGCAGCTTAGACCAGGGTCATCAACGCCTCACGACTGAACGGCAGAATGTCCTGCTCACGCCCTTCACGGACTTTCTGCGCCCAGTCCGGATCGACCAGCAGCGCACGGCCCACCGCTACCAGGTCGAACTCTTCTTTGTTCAGACGCTCCAGCAGGTTTTCCAGGCTGGCCGGTTGCGCGACCTTGTCGGTGTTGACCATGAACTGCAAGAACTCGCCGTCCAGGCCGACGCTGCCCACGGTGATGGTCGGTTTGCCGGTCAGCTTGCGGGTCCAGCCAGCGAGGTTCAGATCCGAACCGTCGAACTCCGGCTCCCAGAAGCGTCGGGTCGAGCAATGGAAAATGTCCACGCCAGCGTCAGACAGCGGCTTGAGAAACTCGCCCAGCGCTTCGGGGGTTTGCACCAGACGCGCGGTGTAATCCTGCTGCTTCCATTGCGAGAAGCGGAAGATGATCGGGAAACCCTCACCGACAGCCGCGCGCACTGCTTGAATCAATTCGATGGCAAAACGCGAACGGTTGGCCAGGCTGCCACCGTATTCGTCGGTGCGCTGGTTGCTGCCTTCCCAGAAGAACTGGTCGATCAGATAGCCGTGGGCGCCATGGATTTCCACACCGTCCATGCCGATGCTTTGCGCATCTTTGGCAGCTTGGGCAAACGCGGCGATCACGTCCTGGATGTCCTGCTTGGTCATGCCGTGCACCACGACCTGGCCGTCCTTGAGTTTTTCCGACGGACCGTAGCCCGGCACGCTGGCGTCCGGCTCGGTGCCGAGGCGACGTACGCTGCCGACATGCCACAGTTGCGGGACGATCTTGCCGCCCTCGGCGTGCACGGCGTCGACAACCTTTTTCCAGCCGGCCAGCGGCGCGTCACCGAAAAATTGCGGCACGTTAGGATAGCCGTTGGACGCGATGTGGCCGACGGTGGTGCCTTCGGTGATGATCAGACCAACCCCGGCGGCCGCACGACGGCGATAGTACTCAATGACTTTGGAATTCGGCACACCGCCCGGCGAAAACGAACGGGTCATTGGCGCCATGACCACGCGGGTCGGCAGTTCGAGGGCACCGAGATGGAACGGTTTGAACAGGGCTTGAACAGGCATCGAGAGGCTCCACGAAAACGTTGGCGACAGGCATGAATCGATATGACGGCGATAATATCCGCCACGTCCTTTGCGTGACAGCACTATTGATCTGAATGATTAAGGGTCAAAAGGCAGGCAAAAAAAATCGCAGCTCAATGCTGCGATTTTCTGATTCAGGCTAAGGCTTTTTCGATCGCGGCAATCACTGTCGGATCATCCGGCGCCGTGCGCGGCGAGAACCGCGCCAGTACCCGGCCATCCTTGCCGAGCAGAAACTTTTCGAAGTTCCAGGTGATGTCACCGGGAAATTCGGCGCCCTCGCCCGCCAGCAGGCGATACAACTGATGCCGCTCGTGGCCGTTGACTTCGAGCTTGCTCGACAACGGAAAGGTCACGCCATAGTTGAGGCTGCAGAACTCCTGGATCTCTTTCTCCGAGCCTGGCTCCTGACCGGCAAACTGGTTGCACGGCAGGCCCAGCACAGCAAAGCCTTTATCTTTGTATTGCTGGTAGAGGTTTTCCAGTGCCGCGTACTGAGGGGTCAAGCCGCATTTGGAGGCCACGTTGACCACCAGCACGACTTGGCCCTTGAACGGCGCCAGCGGTAGCTCCTGACCATCCAGGGCTGTCAACTTAAGGTCGTGAAAAGCACTCATGCCGAACTCCAGGATTCTCGTGTTCTACTCGAAACAGCCACTTGGCGAGGCCACCAAGGACAGCCGCGGACTAAAAAGGCGCCCACAGGCGCCTCTCCAGTACTCGAAGCTTAGCGCAGAAAATCAGTGGTGATGGCCACCTTCGCCATGGACGTGACCATGAGCGATTTCTTCCTGGCTGGCGTCACGGATATCAACGATCTTCACTTCGAAGTTCAGGCGCTGACCGGCCAGAGGGTGGTTGCCATCAACGGTGACGTCGTCGCCGTCCAGATCACGGATGGTGACGATCTGCATCTGGCCGTCCGGCGCCGAAGCGTGGAACTGCATGCCGACTTCCAGCTCGTCAACGCCTTCGAACATGCTGCGGCTCAGGGTGCTGACCAGTTCAGCGGCGTATTCACCGTAAGCATCTTCCGGCTCAACGGCTACTTTCAGCTCGTCGCCGACAGCTTTGCCTTCAAGGGCTTTTTCCAGGCCCGGGATGATGTTGCCTGCGCCTTGCAGGTAAACCAGCGGAGCGCCGCCGGCGGAGCTGTCGATGACCTCACCAGCGTCGTTGGTCAGGGTATAGTCGATGGAGACAGCCTTATTGGCGGCGATCAGCATGGGGCGAGACCTTTTGCATAAGAATATAGAAAGGCCAAGTTTAGCGAAGCAATCGCGTGAAAGCGACCACAACCCGGACAAACGGGTTTCGACCATCACCGGCTTCCATCAGGACGAAGATGGCCATTGGGTGGTCGAGCTTTCCTGTGGCCACACCCAGCACCTGCGCCACCAACCGCCGTGGCAAACCCGTGCCTGGGTCCTGGATCCGGCGCAACGTATTGAAAAAACAGGTCAACCCTTTGCCTGCGGTTGGTGTGCACAAGGCTCGGTTAGCGCTAACCTTGGCGACTGAATTTCGGTAGTCGGCCAGACATAGGCTGACACCCTTGCATAGAGAATTCCCATGCAAACTTTTTTTATCGCCCCCACCGATTTTGGCGTGGGTCTGACCTCCATTAGCCTCGGGCTGGTGCGCACGCTTGAACGCGCCGGTCTCAAAGTCGGCTTCTTCAAACCGATCGCCCAGCCACATCCGGGCGACACTGGCCCTGAGCGTTCCACCGAACTGGTGGCGCGCACCCATGGCCTGAAACCGCCGCAGCCGTTGGGGCTGGCGCACGTCGAACGCATGCTCGGCGACGGTCAGCTCGACGAATTGCTCGAAGAAATCATCGCCCTGTATCAGCAAGCGGCGGTCGGCAAAGACGTGCTGGTGGTAGAAGGCATGGTGCCGACCCGCAGCGCCAGTTACGCCGCGCGGGTCAATCTGCACCTGGCCAAGAGCCTGGATGCCGAGGTGATTCTGGTCTCGGCGCCGGAAAACGAAGTGCTCGCCGAGCTTTCTGGCCGTGTCGAGCTTCAGGCTCAATTGTTCGGCGGCCCGAAAGATCCGAAAGTCCTCGGAGTGATCCTCAACAAGGTCAAAACCGACGAGAGCATGGACGCCTTCGCCACACGCCTGAAAGAGCATTCGCCGTTGCTGCGCAGCGGTGATTTCCGCTTGCTTGGCTGCATCCCGTTTCAGCCGGAACTCAATGCGCCGCGCACCCGCGACGTCGCCGACCTGATGGGTGCGCAAGTGCTCAACGCGGGAGACTACGAAACCCGGCGCATGAGCAAAATCATCATTTGCGCACGAACCATGCGCAACACCGTCGAGCTGCTCAAGCCCGGCGTGCTGGTGGTGACCCCGGGCGATCGCGACGACATCATCCTCGCCGTCAGCCTCGCGGCGATCAACGGTGTGCCGCTGGCCGGCCTGCTGCTGACCAGCGACACCCTGCCCGACCCGCGCATCATGGACCTGTGCCGAGGCGCGTTGCAGGCCGGTTTGCCGGTGTTGTCGGTGAGCACCGGCTCGTACGACACCGCCAATCTGCTCAATGGCCTGAACAAGGAAATTCCGATCGATGACCGCGAGCGCGCGGAGATCATCACCGATTTCGTCGCCAGCCACCTCGACGCCAACTGGCTGCATCAGCGCTGCGGTACGCCTCGGGAGATGCGCCTGTCGCCGGCAGTGTTCCGTTATCAATTGATCCAGCGCGCGCAAGCGGCGAACAAGCGCATCGTGCTGCCCGAAGGCAGCGAGCCGTTCACCGTGCAAGCGGCGGCGATCTGTCAGGAACGCGGGATTGCCCGCTGCGTGCTGTTGGCCAAACCCGAAGACGTCGAAGCGGTCGCCCGCGCGCAAGGCATCGTGCTGCCGCCGGGTCTGGAAATCCTTGACCCGGACCACATCCGCGAGCGTTACGTCGAGCCGATGGTCGCCCTGCGCAAGAGCAAAAGCCTCAACGCACCGATGGCCGAGCAACAATTGGAAGACACCGTGGTGATCGGCACCATGATGCTGGCGCTGGACGAGGTCGACGGCTTGGTTTCGGGTGTGATCAACACCACCGCCAACACCATCCGCCCGGCCCTGCAACTGATCAAGACCGCACCGGGCTGCACGCTGGTGTCGTCGGTGTTCTTCATGCTTTTTCCGGAAGAAGTGCTGGTCTACGGCGACTGCGTGATGAACCCGCACCCGAGCGCCGCGGAACTGGCCGAGATCGCCCTGCAAAGCGCCGACTCGGCAGCCGCATTCGGCATCACCCCACGGGTGGCGATGATCAGCTATTCCAGCGGCGAATCGGCGCGCGGTGAAGAAGTCGAGAAAGTCCGCGAGGCAACTCTGCTCGCCCATGAGCAACAAAACTCGCTGTTGATCGACGGCCCGTTGCAGTACGACGCTGCCGCCAACGCCGACGTGGCGCGGCAACTGGCGCCGAACAGTCAGGTCGCCGGGCGCGCCACGGTGTTTGTGTTCCCCGATCTGAACACCGGCAACACCACGCACAAAGCCGTGCAGCGCAGCGCCGATTGCGTCAGCCTCGGGCCGATGCTGCAAGGCCTGCGCAAACCGGTGAACGACCTGCCGCGCGGCGCGCAAGTCGATGACATCGTCTACACCATCGCGCTCACCGCGATTCAAGCCGCCAACCGACCTATGGATGTGTAAATGCTGGATTTTCTACCCGCACCCGTGCGCGGCGTAATCGCCTCGCTGCTGTTGGCGCTCAATACGATTCTGCTGTGCTCGTTCCTGTTCTGCGTGGCGCTGGTCAAGGCTTTGCCGTTTGCCTTTACCCAGCGCATCGCCGGTTGGCTGATGAGCCACACCCACGAGGCGTGGATCAGCAACAACAAGGGCTGGATGAATCTGGTACGGCGCACCCGCTGGCACCTCAGCGGCCTGCAAGGTCTCGACTATCAGCACTCGTACCTGATCACCAGCAACCACCAGAGCTGGGTGGATATTCTGGTGCTGCAATACGTGCTCAATCGCAAGATCCAACCGCTGAAATTCTTCCTCAAGCAGGAGCTGATCTGGGTGCCGGTGATTGGCCTGGCCTGGTGGGCGCTGGGCTTTCCGTTCATGAAGCGCTACTCCAAGGCGTACCTGGAAAAACACCCGGAGAAGAAAGGCAAGGACTTGGAAACCACGCGCAAGACCTGCGCGAAATTCCGGCATAACCCGGTGGGAATTTTCAACTTCGTCGAAGGCACACGCTTCACCGCAGGCAAGCATGCGCAGCAGCAGTCACCGTTCAAGTACCTGCTCAAGCCCAAGGCCGGCGGGATCGCCTTTGTGCTCGATGCGATGGGCGAACAGCTGGAATCAATCGTCAATGTGACGATTCATTATCCGGCCGGGCGTCCGGGGTTCTGGGATTTGCTCTGCGGCAATGTGCGCGATGTGGTGGTGCATTTTGAAGAAATTAAAATCCCGCCGGCCTTCATCGGCAAAAACTACGACCAGGACGGCGAGTACCGTTTGCAGTTTCAGGGCTGGATCAATCAACTGTGGCTGGACAAGGATGCGTTGCTGGAGCAGATGCACCGCGAATTTCCAGGTCACCAATAACCCCCTGTGGGAGCGAGCCTGCTCGCGAAAGCGGTGGATCAGCATACAAAGATGTTGAATGAGATAAAGCTTTCGCGAGCAGGCTCGCTCCCACAGTTTTAATTGCAGCGCTCTGAAATAAAAAGCCCGCCGATGATCACTCACCGGCGGGCTTTTTCTTGCCGCTTGCAGCTAGAAGCTTGTCGCTGCTTCTGCCTTAGATCGCGCCACGCTGACGCAACAGCTCCAGCACTTGCTTGACGCTTTCTTCCAGGCTCAGCGACTGCGTGTCGATCACCAGGTCGGCATTGAGCGGCACGTCGTACGGGAAGGATTCGCCCGGGATGTTGTCGCCGCCAGCGGCGTACAGACCTTGCGGATCACGCTCGGCGCACACGGTCGGCGAGGCCTGCACATAGACCGTCAGCAAGCGATCCTTGCCGATCAGTTCCTTGGCCTGCTCGCGACCTTCGGCACTCGGCGCAACGAACGCGGCCAGCGTCAGCAGCCCCGCTTCGTTGAACTGACGCGCCACGTGCGCGGCACGACGCCAGTTCTCGGTACGCCCGGCGCGATCTTGTGGCAGACCTTTGTTCAAATCATGACGCAGATTCTGGCCATCGAGTACAAACACCGCGCGCCCCATGTCGAACAGCTTGCGTTCGACCGCATAAGCCAGGGTGCTTTTGCCCGCGCCCGAAAGACCGCTGAACAGCACGGTGGCCGGTTGCTGGCCGAAGCGCTGGGCGCGTTCTTCAGTCGCCACGTGGGCCAATTTGCCGTGGTGGGTTGCAGTGCCATGCGCTACAGGCTGAGCGACGATCATGCCGGCGCCAACGGTGCCGTTGGTCAGGCGATCAATGACGATGAATGCGCCGGTGGTGCGGTTGCTTTCGTAACCGTCGAGGGCGATCGGCGCGTCGAGCGCGATCTTCACCTTGCCGATTTCGTTGAGCTGCAATGCGCTCGCTGGGCCTTCTTCCAGAGTGTTCACGTCGACCTTGTTGACGATGCTGGCGATCGAGCCCGGCACGTAACTGGTGGCGCGTTTGATGTCGTATTTCTTGCCCGGCAGCATCGGCTCTTCAGCCATCCACACCAGCATCGCTTCGAAGCTGTCGGTGACCGGCGGCACGTTGTCGGCATGCACCAACAGGTCGCCACGGGAGATATCGATTTCGTCTTCCATGGTCAGCGTTACCGCCTGACCGGGACCGGCGTGTTCCAGCTCACCTTCAAAAGTGACGATGGACTTCACCCGGCTGCTCTTGCCCGACGGCAGCACCACGACTTCGTCGCCCTTGTGCACAATGCCGCTGGCCAGGGTGCCGGCGAAACCACGGAAGTTCAGGTTCGGACGGTTGACGTACTGCACCGGGAAACGCAGATCGGTGAAGTTGCGATCGCCCGCCACTTCCACAGTCTCGAGGATTTCCATCAGCGACTGGCCGGTGTACCACGGCGAGCGCTCGGACTTGTTCACCACGTTGTCGCCTTTAAGGGCAGACATCGGCACGAAGTGCATGCTGGTCGGCTTCATCTTCAAGCCTTCCGCGAACTTCAGGTAGTCAGCCTTGATCGATTCGAACACGCCTTCGTCGAAGTCCTTCAAGTCCATCTTGTTGATGGCGACGACGATGTGTTTGATACCCAGCAAAGAAGCGATGAAGCTGTGGCGACGGGTCTGGGTCTGCACGCCGTAACGGGCGTCGACCAGAATGATCGCCAGGTCACAGGTGGACGCACCGGTGGCCATGTTGCGGGTGTACTGCTCATGGCCGGGGGTGTCGGCGATGATGAATTTGCGCTTGGCGGTGGAGAAATAGCGGTAGGCGACATCAATGGTGATGCCCTGCTCACGCTCGGCCTGCAGACCGTCGACCAGCAACGCCAGATCGATGTCGTCACCGGTGGTGCCGACTTTCTTCGAATCGCGGGTGATCGCTTCGAGGTGATCTTCGTAGATCATTTTCGAGTCGTGCAGCAGGCGCCCGATCAGGGTGCTCTTGCCGTCATCGACGTTACCGCAGGTCAAAAAGCGCAGCAGCTCTTTACGTTCGTGCTGGCCCAGGTAGGCGAGGATGTCCTCGCTGATCAAATCAGAAACATGCGACATGACAGCCCCTTAGAAATAGCCTTGACGTTTTTTGTCTTCCATCGAGCCTGCGCCATCGTGGTCGATGACCCGGCCCTGGCGCTCGGAAGTTCGCGTCAGGAGCATTTCCTGAATGATGTCCGTCAGGCTTTCGGCCTCGGACTCCACCGCGCCCGTCAACGGGTAGCAGCCAAGGGTGCGGAACCGCACTTTCTTTTTCACGATGCGCGCTTTGTCTTCATCGGACAGGTGCTCGAGGATGCGCTCGTCGTCGATCATGATCAGCGTGCCGTTCTTCTCGATCACTTCGCGTTCGGCGGCAAAGTACAGCGGCACAATCGGGATGCCTTCAAGATAGATGTACTGCCAGATGTCCAGCTCGGTCCAGTTCGACAACGGGAACACACGGATGGATTCGCCCTTGTTGACCTTGCCGTTGTAGACGTTCCACAGCTCTGGACGCTGGTTTTTCGGGTCCCAGCGGTGCTTGCTGTCGCGGAACGAGTACACGCGCTCTTTGGCGCGGGATTTCTCTTCATCGCGACGGGCGCCGCCGAACGCTGCATCGAAACCATGCTTGTCGAGTGCCTGTTTCAGGCCTTCGGTTTTCATGATGTCGGTGTGCTTGGCGCTGCCGTGGGTGAACGGGTTGATGTTCTGCGCCACGCCATCGGGGTTGATGTGGGTGATCAGGTCCAGGCCCAAGTCTTCGACCATCTTGTCGCGGAACTTGTACATTTCCTGGAATTTCCAGCGGGTGTCGACGTGCATCACCGGAAACGGCAGTTTGCCCGGGAAGAACGCCTTGCGTGCCAGGTGCAGCATCACGGCGGAGTCTTTACCGATGGAGTACAGCATCACCGGGTTATCGAACTCGGCGGCCACCTCGCGGATGATGTGGATGCTTTCCGCCTCCAGCTGTTTCAGATGCGTCAGTTTGTCGACCATGGCTACTCACGAAAGCTTTCTTATGAACGGCCAGCGGGCCGTGTTCGAGCGAGGAATCCTAGCACAGCGACCTCTTCTAATCAGGACGCCAACTAGATCGAAAGGGTATATGAATATGCCTGCCAGTTCGGCCCGTCAGGGCCGAATGTGGGAGCGAGCTTGCTCGCGAAAGCGGATTGTCAGGCACCTTTGTATGAAGGTCTGAGGCCTTCGCGAGCAGGCTCGCTCCCACAGGAGTTTGCGGTGAGCTCAGATCGGGTTCGGGATGTCGATGAAGATGTGTTCAAGGGCAAAGCGCTTCGCCAGATACTCACCCAGCGCCTGCACGCCGTAGCGTTCGGTGGCGTGGTGGCCAGCGGCGATGAAGCTGATGTCGTTTTCCCGCGCACTGTGGAAAGTCTGCTCGGAGGCCTCGCCACTGATGAACAGGTCGACCCCCGCCGCCACGCCCTGATCGATATAGCCCTGGCCGCCGCCGGTGCACCAACCGACGCGGCGGATCATGCCGCTGCCTTCGATCAGCAGCGGCTCGCGCCCCATGACTTCCTGCACCTTGCGCGCGAAATCCCGCGCAGTCATTGGCTCATTCAGTGAACCGACCAGCCCGACGACTTTCGGATTGCTCGGGTCTAGCGGCCCTTCGACAGTGATGTCGAGCTGACGCGCCAGTTGCACGTTGTTGCCGACGTCCGGGTGCAGATCCAGCGGCAGGTGATAGGCGAGCAGACTGATGTCGTGCTTGAGCAAGGTTTTCAAGCGGCGCTGTTTCATGCCGGTGACGCAAGGGTTTTCGCCTTTCCAGAAATAACCGTGGTGGACCAGGATCAGGTCGGCCTCGGCTTCGACGGTGGCGTCCAATAAAGCCTGGCTGGCGGTGACGCCACTGACGATGCGCATCACCTGCGGGCGGCCTTCGACCTGTAATCCGTTGGGGCAATAATCGGCAATTTTCGCACTGCCCAGGTAACGGTCGGCTTCTTCGACGAGGGTGCTGAGGGCAACGGCCATGAAAGACTCCTAAATATCCCGTTCAGAGGCGCGCGCGGCCTCGTATAATGCGCGACATTATGGGCGGTCTGACCTCGCCTGCAACCTTTCCAGGAACGTGCTTAATGCTCAAGGCGCTGCGTTTTTTTGGCTGGCCGCTGTTGGCCGGTGTGCTTATCGCTCTGTTGATTATTCAGCGTTACCCCGAGTGGGTCGGGCTGCCGAGCCTCGACGTCAATCTGCAACAGGCCCCTCAGACCACGATCGTGCAGCAGGGGCCGGTGTCCTATGCGGATGCGGTGGGCATCGCCGCGCCGTCGGTGGTCAACCTGTACACCACCAAGGTCATCAACAAACCGGCGCATCCCTTGTTCGAGGATCCGCAGTTCCGCCGCTTCTTCGGTGATAACTCGCCGAAACAGAAGCGCATGGAATCGAGCCTGGGTTCCGGGGTGATCATGAGCCCGGAAGGCTACATCCTTACCAACAACCACGTCACCAGCGGCGCCGACCAGATTGTCGTGGCGCTGAAGGATGGTCGCGAAACACTCGCGCGGGTGATCGGCAGCGATCCGGAAACCGACCTTGCTGTCCTTAAAATCGATCTGAAAAACCTGCCGGCAATCACCGTCGGCCGCTCCGACAGCATTCGCATCGGCGACGTCGCGCTGGCCATCGGCAACCCGTTCGGCGTCGGCCAGACCGTGACCATGGGTATCATCAGCGCCACCGGCCGTAATCAGTTGGGCCTGAACAACTACGAAGACTTCATCCAGACCGATGCGGCGATCAACCCGGGCAACTCCGGCGGTGCGCTGGTCGATGCCAACGGCAACCTCACCGGTATCAACACGGCGATCTTTTCCAAATCCGGCGGCTCGCAAGGCATCGGTTTTGCCATCCCGGTGAAACTGGCGATGGAAGTGATGAAATCGATCATCGAGCACGGCCAGGTGATTCGCGGCTGGCTGGGCATCGAAGTACAACCGCTGACTCAGGAACTGGCGGAGTCGTTTGGCTTGTCCGGGCGACCGGGGATTGTCGTCGCGGGGATCTTCCGTGACGGCCCGGCGCAGAAAGCCGGCCTGCAACTGGGCGATGTGATTCTGAACATCGATGGCGAGCCGGCCGGCGATGGTCGCCGCTCGATGAACCAGGTGGCGCGGATCAAACCGACCGACAAGGTGACGATCCAGGTCATGCGCAACGGCAAAGAGCTGAAGCTGACGGCTGAAATCGGCCTGCGTCCACCACCGGCACCGGTGAAAGAAAAAGAAGAGTAAAAATGTTTTCGCGCCAGTGGCGCGAATAACAGACATTCTCAACAGGCATGTTATATTGTTTCAATTCTAGCAATTGGAACAACATAACATGTCGTCTCGCAAAAAGGCCTCGCTGTTGGGCCTGACTCTGGGTTTGCTCTGCGGTCCCGCCTTCGCCGATGAGCCGCAGCCCGTTGAGCTGGAAGCCATCAGCGTCACTTCCGACTACGAATCACCCACCGGCCCGGTCAGCGGTTATCGCGCGACTCGCTCGGCCAGTGCGACCAAAACCGACACGGCGATTCGCGATATCCCACAAGCCATCAGCGTCGTTCCGGCCAGTGTGCTCTCGGATCTGGGCAGCACCAGCGTTGAACGCGCGCTGGATTTTGCCGGCGGCGTGTCGAAGCAGAACAACTTCGGCGGCCTGACCCTGTACGAATACAGCGTGCGCGGCTTTACCACCTCGGAGTTCTACAAGGACGGCTTCAGCGCCAATCGCGGTTACCCGAGCACGCCGGATGCAGCGAACATCGAGCGCATCGAAGTGCTCAAAGGCCCGGCCGCCAGCCTTTACGGCCGGGGAGATCCGGGCGGCACGGTGAACATCGTCACCAAGAAGCCGCAGCCCGAAGCGTTCACCACTGTGCAAACCAGCGCCGGCAGTTGGGATCGCTACCGCACCGCGCTGGACGTCAACACGCCCCTTGATGACCAGGGCAATGTGCTCTCGCGCATCAACTTCGCCGTAGAAGACAACAACAGCTTTCGCGACCACGTCGACAGCCAGCGGGTATTCGTCGCGCCCTCGATCAGTTGGCAGTTGAACCCGGACACCTCGCTGCTGGTGGAGAGCGAAATCGTCCGTCACAACTCGACGTTCGATCGTGGTGTGGTGGCGCCGAACAACAAGCGGAGCGGCGTATCGCGCTCGACCTTCCTCGGCGAGCCCAACGACGGCAACATCGACAACCACAACAACCTGCTCCAGGCCACTCTTGAACACCATCTGAACGACAGCTGGAAACTGCGCCTGGCCAGTCACTACAAGGAAGGCAAGCTCTGGGGCGACGCTTCCGAAGCACGACCGCTGAACGCCGACGGCCACACGGTCAACCGCCGCTTGCGCGAACGCGACACGAGTTGGCACGACAGCATCACCCAACTGGAACTGCGCGGTCTGTTCGACCTCGGCCCGTGGCAGCATGAATTGCTGATCGGCACCGAGTACGAGAATTACCGCAAGGACGAACGCGTCACCACCATTGCTGGCGGCCCCTACGCCATCGACATCTATAAGCCGGTTTACGGTCAGCCTAAACCCAACGGCGCACGCTCGGGCACCGACTTCTTCGAACACGTCGAAAGTCATGCGCTGAATCTGCAGGACCAGATCATCTTCACCGACAAGCTGCGCGGCATGGTCGGCGCGCGCTTCGAGCATTTCGATCAGCGCATCGACGATCACAGCCGCAACGCCAAAAGCCAGCAGCGCCACGACGCACTGACTCAACGCGCCGGCCTGCTCTATCAGCTCACGCCTAATACCGGCCTGTTCGCCAACGCCTCGACCTCGTTCAAACCGAACAACGGCCTGGATGCTTCCGGCAAATCCTTCGATCCGGAAGAAGGCGTCGGTTACGAAGTGGGGATCAAGAACGAGCTGTTTGATGAGCGGGTGAGCAGCACCCTCGCCTTCTTCCACATCGACAAGGAAAACGTTCTCGCCCTCGATCCGGGCACCGACACCAGCCGCGCCATGGGCAAGGCACGCAGTCAGGGTTTCGATTGGCAAGTGAGCGGCCAGGTGACCGACGCGATACGGGTCATCGGCGCCTTCGCCTACATCGACGCCGAGGTGACCAAGGGTGACGCGACCATTCCCACCGGCAGCCGCATCCTCGGCGTGGCCAAACGCAGCGGCAGTCTGCTGGGTGTGTATGAATTTCAGGATGGCCGTCTGCGCGGTTCAGACGTCGGCGCAGCGTTCACCTACGTCGGCGATCGCTCGGGCGAATCCGGCAGCGACTTCGAATTGCCGGCCTACCAGACCGTCGACTTGCTCGCGCATTACAAGGCCAGCGACAACGTCACGCTCGGCCTGAACCTGAACAACATCTTCGACGAAAAATACTACGAGCGCTCTTACAGCAACTACTGGGTCAACCCCGGCGAGCCACGCAATTTCACTGTCAGCCTGACACTCAACCTGTAAAAGGACGTCACCATGCACTACGGCAAATCCCTTCTGCTCATCGCTGCGCTGTTCACCGGCCAGGTGTCGGCGCACGGCCTGTGGACAGAGGAGCGACGCGGCAACATCGAAGTGATCTACGGCCATGGCGCCGAAGACAACGCCTTCAAGGCGCAGAAAATCAGCGGTGCCTGGGCTTATGACGCAAGCGGCAAAATGATCCCGGTCAGCGTCGAGCGCCTGGCCGATCATGCCCGTTTGAAACCATTGAAGCCGCCGGCGGTGCTGGCCGTGGCGCTGAACAACGGCATGTGGTCGCAGACGGCGGACAAGAAGTGGATCAACGAAGGACGCAGCAAAGTGCCCGGCGCCACCGAGGCCACGCAGACGTTCAAGTACAGCCTGGCGATCTATCAGCCGGGGACGAAGTTGCCGAAACTGGAGCAGATCAAACTGCTGATCCTGCCGGAGGTTGATCCGCTGACGGTCGGGCCGGGTAAATCGTTACCGGTGCGGGTGCTGCTCGATGGCAAACCGGCGGCGGGGGTGAAGTTGTATGGCGACTATCGCAGCGCGCCAAACACCCTGAGCACCGAGACCGACAAGGATGGGCGTGCGCAGGTGCTGGTGCGTAATGAAGGGTTGAATGTGATTGCGGCGCAGGTCGAGGTGCCGGTGAGGGACAGCGCGGATGTGGACAGTCGTGGGTTGTTCAGTTCGCTGACATTCCTTGGCGAGCCGCATCACGAATAAAAGCACACCCTCACCCCAGCCCTCTCCCAGAGGGAGAGGGAGCCGACCGAGTTGTCTTGCGGGATACATCGACCTGAAAGACCGAGTCGATTATGGATTCGGTAAACCAAATTCAGGTCGGTGAAATTCTGCAATATTCCCCATTCAGTCCCCTCTCCCTCCGGGAGAGGGCTAGGGTGAGGGGCTTTTGCTTTTAGAGGTCGCCAAGGCCGTCGATCAACGCCTGATTCTGCTCCGGCGTACCCACCGATATCCGCAGGAACTGCGCAATCCGCTCCTGCTTGAAGTGCCGCACGATCACGCCCTGCTCGCGCAGCTTGGCCGCCAGGCCCGCCGCATCATGCTGCGGGTGGCGAGCGAAGATGAAGTTGGCCGCCGACGGCAGCACTTCAAAGCCTTTAGCCTGCAACTGCGCCACCACCCATTCGCGGCTCTCGATCACCTGACGACAGGTCTTGTCGAAATACTCGCGATCTGCAAACGCCGCCGCCGCGCCGACAATCGCCAGACGATCCAGTGGATAGGAGTTGAAGCTGTTCTTGATCCGCTCCAGCGCTTCGATCAGGTCCGGATGCCCTACCGCCAGACCGACACGCAGGCCGGCCAGCGAGCGTGACTTGGACAGCGTCTGCGTCACCAGCAGATTCGGATAGCGGTCCACCAGACTGATCGCCGTCTCGCCGCCAAAGTCGATGTACGCCTCATCCACGACTACGACCGAATCAGGACTGGCCTTGAGGATTTGCTCGACCGCGTCCAGCGCCAGCAGGCACCCGGTCGGGGCGTTCGGGTTGGGAAAAATGATCCCGCCATTCGGTTTGGCGTAGTCGGCCGGGTTGATCTGGAACTGCGCATCCAGCGGCACCGCATCGAATTCAATCCCGTACAGACCGCAGTAGACCGGATAGAAGCTGTAGCTGATGTCCGGGAACAGCAGCGGCTGATCGTGTTGCAGCAGACCGTGGAAGATGTGCGCAAGCACCTCGTCCGAACCGTTGCCGAGGAACACCTGACTGGTTTGCACGCCGTAGTATTCGGCCACGGCGTTTTTCAGCAGATCACTGTTCGGGTCCGGGTACAGGCGCAGGTTGTCGTTGAGCTCGGCTTGCATCGCCGCCAGTGCTTTTGGCGACGGGCCATACGGATTTTCGTTGGTATTGAGCTTGACCAGTTTGGTCAGCTTCGGCTGTTCGCCCGGCACGTAGGGCACCAGATCCTTGACGAACGGGCTCCAGAATTTACTCATCGCTCAGTTCCCCTGCCCTTTCAGAAAGTCTTGGTCTTTGATGCGGTATTCGGCGCTGCGTGCGTGGGCGCTCAGCGATTCGCCACGGGCCAGTACCGATGCTGTTTTGCCCAGCTCGGAAGCGCCGGCCTCGGAGCAGAAGATGATCGACGAGCGCTTCTGGAAGTCGTAGACGCCCAGCGGCGAGGAGAACCGCGCGGTGCCGGAAGTCGGCAACACGTGGTTCGGACCGGCACAGTAATCGCCCAACGCTTCGGAAGTGTGGCGGCCCATGAAGATCGCACCGGCGTGACGAATCTGCGGCAGCCAGGCTTGTGGATCAGCGACCGACAATTCCAGGTGTTCCGGGGCAATGCGGTTGGCGACTTCGATGGCTTGGGCCATGTCGCTCACCTGAATCAGCGCACCACGGCCATTGATCGAAGTTTCGATGATGGTCGCGCGGTCCATGGTCGGCAGCAATTTATCGATGCTCGCGGCCACCTTGTCGAGGAACTCGGCGTCGGGGCTGACCAGAATCGCTTGCGCGTCTTCGTCGTGCTCGGCCTGGGAGAACAGGTCCATGGCGATCCAGTCCGGATCAGTCTGGCCGTCGCACACCACAAGAATTTCCGAAGGGCCGGCGATCATGTCGATGCCGACCTGGCCGAACACATGGCGCTTGGCCGTGGCGACATAGATATTGCCCGGGCCGACAACCTTGTCCACACGCGGCACGCTTTCGGTGCCATAAGCCAGTGCGGCAACCGCTTGCGCGCCGCCGATGGTGAACACGCGGTCGACACCGGCGATGCAGGCAGCGGCCAGCACCAGCTCGTTGATTTCACCGCGCGGGGTCGGCACGACCATGACCACTTCGGTCACGCCGGCGACCTTGGCCGGAATCGCGTTCATCAATACCGACGACGGATACGAGGCCTTGCCGCCCGGCACGTAAAGGCCTGCGCGATCCAGTGGCGTGACTTTCTGACCAAGCACGGTGCCGTCAGCCTCGGTGTAGCTCCAGGAATCCTGCTTCTGTTTTTCGTGATAGCTGCGCACGCGGGCGGCGGCTTTTTCCAGAGCCTCGCGCTGCGGCACCGTGATGCGGGTCAGGGCCAGTTCGAGACGCTCGCGCGGCAGGATCAGGTCGGCCATCGAGGCGACTTCAAGACCGTCGAACTTCTGGGTGAATTCGACCAGCGCCGCGTCACCGCGCTCGCGCACAGCCTTGATGATGTCCAGCACGCGCTGATTGACCGAGTCGTCAGACACACTTTCCCAGCTCAGCAGATGATCCAGATGATGCGCGAAATCCGGGTCAGCAGCGTTGAGTCGGCGAATTGCAGTGGTTGCGGTCATAGCGAGAGCCTCATAGGAATGGCAAATAACTCAGGCGCCCGAAACTAGCATTCGATCCGCTTGGGCACCTGAGAATTCTGGCTATGAGGCGGATAGACGGCGCGGCCTCGGGCCGCGCAGGTAGATCAGCCGCGGTGTCGCGATTCCACTGCGTTGCGCAGGGTGTCGATCAACGCCTGGATCCGGGCGTGCTGCATTTTCATTGAAGCCTTGTTGACCACCAGACGCGAGCTGATCGTGGCGATCAGTTCCTGGGGTTCCAGGCCGTTGGCGCGCAGGGTGTTGCCGGTGTCGACCACGTCGATGATCTTGTCGGCCAGCCCGATCAGCGGCGCCAGCTCCATCGAGCCGTACAGCTTGATGATGTCGACCTGACGGCCCTGCTCGGCGTAATAACGCTTGGCAACGTTGACGAACTTGGTCGCCACGCGCAGACGGCCCTTGGGCTCGGCCGCGCCGATCTTGCCGGCGGTCATCAGCTTGCATTGGGCGATCTGCAGGTCCAGCGGCTCGTACAGGCCCTGGCCGCTGTATTCCATCAGCACGTCCTTACCGGCGACGCCGAGGTCGGCCGCGCCATGCTCGACATAGGTCGGCACGTCGGTGGCACGCACGATCAGCAGACGCACGTCGTCCTGGGTCGTGGGAATGATCAGCTTGCGGCTCTTGTCCGGATTCTCGGTCGGCACGATGCCCGCTTCAGCGAGAAGCGGCAGGGTGTCGTCAAGGATGCGGCCCTTGGACAGTGCAATGGTCAACATGGGAAACGTCAGTCCTTATCAAGGTACTCATGCCCGATCACAATCGGCGCCGGACACACATCGAGGGTGCGAACACCCTCGACTCGAAACGAATTCAGTGGACACGTCCCTGTGTCCCGATGCAACGATCAGCCCGGAACGCGGCGGATCTTGGCACCCAGCATTTGCAGTTTTTCTTCGATGCACTCGTAACCACGGTCGATGTGGTAAATGCGGTCGATCAGCGTGTCGCCTTCAGCAACCAGTGCCGAGATCACCAGGCTGGCCGACGCGCGCAGGTCGGTGGCCATGACTGGCGCGCCCTTGAGCTTCTCGATACCGGTGACGATCGCGGTGTTGCCTTCAACCTGGATGTGCGCGCCCATGCGGTGCAGCTCGTACACGTGCATGAAACGGTTTTCGAAGATCGTCTCGATCACCGCACCAGTACCTTCGGCAATGGCGTTGAGCGAGATGAACTGCGCCTGCATGTCGGTCGGGAACGCCGGGTACGGCGCAGTGCGCACGTTGACCGCTTTCGGGCGCTTGCCGTGCATGTTCAGCTCGATCCAGTCTTCACCGCAGGTGATTTCCGCACCGGCCTCACGCAGCTTTTCCAGCACCGCTTCGAGGATGGTCGGATCGGTGTCCTTGACCTTGACGCGACCACCGGTCACGGCAGCGGCGACCAGGTAGGTGCCGGTTTCGATACGGTCAGGCATGACTTTGTAGAAAGCCGAACCCAGCCGCTCGACGCCATCGATGGTGATGGTGTCGGTGCCGGCTCCGGAAACCTTGGCGCCCATGGCATTGAGGAAGTTCGCCAGGTCGACTACTTCAGGCTCGCGCGCGGCGTTCTGCAACACGCTGCGGCCCTTGGCCAGAGCAGCGGCCATCATGATGTTTTCGGTACCGGTCACGCTGACGGTGTCGAAGAAGAAGTGCGCACCGCGCAGGCCGCCTTCAGGCGCCTTGGCCTTGATGTAGCCGCCTTCGACGTCGATGACCGCGCCCATGGCTTCCAGACCGCGAATGTGCAGGTCGACCGGACGCGAACCGATGGCGCAACCACCAGGCAGTGCGACTTCGGCTTCACCGAAACGCGCGACCATAGGACCCAGTACCAGGATCGACGCACGCATGGTTTTCACCAGTTCGTACGGGGCGATCAGGGTCTTGATGGTGCGCGGGTCGATTTCGACGCTGAGCTTCTCGTCGATCACCGGCTCGATGCCCATGCGCCCGAACAGCTCGATCATGGTGGTGATGTCGTGCAGGTGCGGCAGGTTGCCGACGGTGACCGGGCCATCGCACAGCAAGGTCGCAGCCAGAATCGGCAGGGCGGAGTTCTTCGCGCCGGAAATGCGGATCTCGCCATCAAGACGAGCGCCACCGGTAATAATCAATTTATCCATTAGTATCTCGACGCCCTAGGGCTCAGGTGCGCTCGGCCCAGGCCGCGCGGCTGAAAAATTTCATAGTGACCGCATGGATGCTGCCATCGGTGATCCATGGGTTCAAATGGGCATAGACCTGCTGCTGACGCTTCACCGGGCTCAACGCCGCCAGTTCATCGCTAATCACGTTCAGCTGGAAGTTGCAGCCTTCGCCCTCAACCTCTACCAGCGTTCCTGGCAGCTTTCCTTCAAGGAAGCTCTTCACTTCTACGGCCTGCATGCTCAACCTCAATCGGCGCCCTGTGCGCACGGGTCGGACATCATACAAAAAAGCCCCGCGCCTGCGAACCCCGCAACGCAGGACTCTGACGGGGGGCTTCTTTATAGATGATGGTTCAGGGTTGCGCCAACAGCTCGGTCAATTCACTGACCTGAGCGATTTCACGCATGTCGTCAGGCATCGCACGAATGCTGACGGCCTTGCCGGCCGCCTGCGCATCACGCATGAAGCACAGCAGCAACGACAGGCCGACGCTGCTGGACTTCTGCACCGCCGAACAATCGATGACCAGCGCGGACGCCTTGCTCGACTTGATCAGCGCCTGCCCTTCCTTGCGCAGGTCGGGCCCGGTGCGGTAATCCAGCACGCCACTGAGCACCAGCTCGTCGACATCACTCATACGAACTGCGGCCTCAGTCATTGCGCTGGCTTCGCGGCGGCTTTGTCGGTTTCTTCCTTTGCCTTGGCGACTTCACCGGCCCAGCCATCGATGGTCTTGTCCAGATCGTTGCCATTGCGCTGCATGGCGTCGGCGAACTGGTCACGGAACAGCTTGCCGATGTTGATGCCATTGATGATCACGTTGCGCAGTTTCCACTCGCCGCTGATCTTCTCAAGCGTGTATTGCACCGGATAGATCGCGCCATTGCTGCCTTTGACGGTCATGTTGACGCTGGTGCGCTCGCCCGATTCGTCTTTGGCCGGATCAACAGTGATGCCCTGGTTGTTGTATTCCAGCAGCGCGTTGCCATAGAACTGGAACAGACCGCGCTTGAAGTTTTCCTGAAAGCGCTGCATCTGCTCAGGCGTGGCCTTGCGCGAATACTTCACGGTCATGATGCTTTTGGAGATGCCCTCGGCATCCACCACCGGCCCCACAATGCTGTTGAGCGCCGCATAGAAATCCTGCGGATCCTGCTTGTACTTCTCTTTGTTCGCCTGCAAATCGGCAAGCATCCGGTTCGTGGTGTCCTGAATCAGGTCATGAGCCGATTGCCCCGGTGCAGCGTTAGCCATCAACGGCAGGGCCGCGAGCAACACCAACAGGCCACGTCGCAAGATAGAGATCATTCAAAAGCTCCTCATTTGGCGTCTTTGCTAACGGTATTGAGCAGGAATTTACCGATCAGGTCTTCCAGTACCAGTGACGACTGCGTGTCATGGATGGTTCCACCGTCTTTCAACTGGGTGTCTTCACCGCCGACGCTGATACCGATGTATTTCTCGCCCAGCAGACCCGCGGTCAGGATAGACGCTGTGGAATCGACCGGCAGGTTGTCGACCTTTTTATCCACTTGCAGCGTGACCCGACCGGTGAAGCTGTCGCGATCCAGATCGATAGCGGTGACCTTGCCGATGGTCACACCGGCCATGGTCACTTTGGCTCTGACCGTCAGACCGGCGATATTGTCGAAATACGCATACAACTTGTAAGTGTCGGTGGACGAAGTCGGAGACAGGCCGCTGACGCGCAAGGCGAGCAGCAGCAAAGCCAGGATCCCTGCCAGCAGGAACAGGCCGACACCGATTTCCAGGGTGCGGTTTTGCATCAGAAATCTCCAAACATCAAAGCGGTCAGAATAAAGTCCAGGCCGAGCACTGCCAGCGAGGCAAACACCACGGTCTTGGTGGTGGCACGACTGATCCCCTCGGAAGTGGGCTCACAGTCATAGCCTTGGAATACGGCGATCCAGGTCACGACGAAGGCGAAAACGACACTTTTGATCACGCCATTGAGCACGTCACTGGTGAAGTTCACGCTGTTCTGCATGTTCGCCCAGTACGAGCCTTCATAAACGCCCAGCCAGTCGACTGCCACCCACGAACCGCCCCAGATGCCGACGACGCTGAAGATCATCGCCAGCACCGGCAGGGAAATGAAGCCGGCCCACAGGCGCGGGGCAATGATGTACTTGAGCGGATCGACACCGATCATTTCCAGGCTGGACAACTGCTCGGTGGATTTCATGTTGCCGATCTCGGCGGTCAATGCCGAACCGGCGCGCCCGGCAAACAGCAAGGCGGTGACCACCGGCCCCAGTTCACGCAGCAGCGTCAGGGCGACCATCTGCCCCACCGCCTGCTCTGAACCATAGCTGGAAAGAATGCTGAAGCCCTGCAACGCCAGGACCATGCCGATGAAAATGCCGGAGACCACGATGATCACCAGCGACATGACGCCGACCGAATGCAGCTGCTTGACCAGCAGGCCGAAACCACCGCTGATACCGCCACGGCCCAGCAGGGCGTGAAACAGGAACAGGGTCGCTCGACCAAACACCGCGACCGCGTCGATCGCCGATTCGCCGAACCGACGCACGCGTTCCATCAATGAAATTCTGCGCATCAACGCTTCCCCAGAAGATCTGCGCGGTAATCCGTCGCTGGAAAGTGATACGGCACCGGGCCATCGGGATCACCGGTCATGAACTGGCGGATACGCGGATCATCGGAATTCATCAGCTCATCCGGTGTGCCTTGGCCCAGCACCTGACCATCGCCCACTACATAGATGTAGTCGGCAATGCTCGCGGTTTCCGCCAGATCGTGCGAAACCACGATGCTGGTGATGCCCAGAGCATCGTTGAGCAGGCGGATCAGGCGCACCAACACGCCCATGGCGATCGGGTCCTGGCCCACGAAGGGCTCGTCGTACATGAGAATCTGCGGATCAAGGGCAATCGCCCGGGCCAGCGCCACGCGGCGCTTCATGCCGCCGGACAGTTCGTCCGGCATCAGCTCGATGGCGCCACGCAGGCCCACGGCCTGCAATTTCAGCAGGACGATGTCGCGGATCATGTCTTCCGGCAGTTGCGTGTGCACCCGCAGCGGAAAGGCCACGTTCTCGAACACATCAAGGTCAGTGAACAGCGCACCGCTCTGAAACAGCACGCCCATGTGCTTGCGCGCATCGAACAGATCGCTGCGCGACAGCGTCGGCAGGTTCTGCCCGTTGACCCAGACTTCACCGCCGGACGGCCGCAACTGCGCGCCCATCAGGCGCAGCAGCGTGGTCTTGCCGCAGCCGGAAGGCCCCATGATGCCGGTGACCTTGCCGCGCGGGATGCGGATATCGACGTTATTGAAAATGCTCCGCGCACCGCGCTTGAAGGAGACTCCCTTCAGCTCGACCGCGTAGGCGTTATCGGCACTCATCTAAACTCCTTGCGATGCAGCCTCTCACTGGGATGCCAGACTTTCCTCGGAAACACCTGCATCCCGGGCAGGCCGAACTGGCGGCGAACTATATCACTGCAAAGGCTGAGCGCCCAAGCGAGAACCCGGCCAAGATCGCCGACTGAAGAGGGCCCGAGCGAGTTTCAGAGGGTTTTGGTAACCAGTAATGACAAAGCACGTCGAACTTGCGTGAGGCTTTGCCACATAACCGCTATAATCGCCGCCTTTTCATCGGCCCATACGATTCTGACATGAGCAAAACCCGCGACCTGATTCAATCGGCACAACGCACCATCCGCCTCGAAGTGGAAGCCGTCCAAGGCTTGATGGCCCATATCGACGCCGATTTCGTACGCGCTTGCGAGATGATTCTGGCCAGCAAGGGCCGCGTGGTCGTGGTCGGCATGGGTAAATCCGGGCATATCGGCAACAAGATCGCCGCCACCCTGGCCAGCACCGGCACCCCGGCGTTTTTCGTGCATCCGGCCGAAGCCAGCCATGGCGACATGGGCATGATCACCCGCGACGATGTGATTCTGGCCCTGTCGAACTCTGGCTCGACCAACGAAATCGTGACGCTGCTGCCATTGATCAAACGCCTCGGCATCCAGCTGATCAGCGTCACCGGTAATCCGCAGTCGCCATTGGCGAAGGCTGCCGAGGTCAATCTCAATGTGCATGTCGAGCACGAAGCCTGTCCGTTGAATCTGGCGCCGACCTCTTCTACTACTGCAGCGCTGGTCATGGGCGATGCCTTGGCCGTGGCCTTGCTGGAAGCGCGTGGTTTCACCGCTGAAGATTTTGCCTTTTCGCATCCGGGTGGCGCCCTTGGCCGTCGCCTGCTGCTGAAAGTCGAAAATGTCATGCACGCCGGGCAGGAGCTGCCGCAAGTACAACGCGGCACCCTGCTCAAAGACGCGCTTATGGAAATGACCCGCAAGGGTCTGGGCATGACCGCTATCCTTGAAGCTGACGGCAAGCTCGCCGGGATCTTCACTGATGGTGATTTGCGCCGCACCCTGGATCGCGCCATCGACATCCGCAGCGCCACCATCGACCAGGTGATGACTGCACACGGCAAGACCGCCCGGCCCGACATGCTCGCCGCCGAAGCCCTGAAAATCATGGAAGACCATCGAATCAACGCTCTGGTAGTCGTCGACGAGGAGGATCGCCCGATCGGCGCCTTCAACCTCTCCGATCTGCTGCGCGCAGGAGTCATGTAATGAGCAACGATCTGCTGCAACGCGGCAAAGCAATCAAACTGGCTGTGTTCGACGTCGACGGTGTGCTCACCGACGGGCGCCTGTACTTCCTTGAAGACGGCAGCGAGTTCAAGACCTTCAACACGCTCGACGGCCAGGGCATCAAGATGCTGATGAATGCCGGCGTGCAGACGGCGATCATCAGTGGTCGCAAGACCCCGGTGGTCGAGCGCCGCGCGAAGAACCTCGGCATCCCGCATCTGTTTCAGGGGCGCGAGGACAAACTGGTGGTACTCGACGGTCTGCTCGCGCAACTGGGCCTAAGCTATGAAGAAGTCGCCTATCTCGGTGACGATCTGCCAGACTTGCCGGTGATCCGCCGTGTAGGGCTGGGCATGGCGGTGGCCAACGCTGCCGATTTCGTCCGCGAACACGCCCACGGCGTTACCCGCGCCCGTGGCGGCGAAGGTGCCGCCCGCGAATTCTGCGAATTGATCCTGCGCGCCCAGGGCCGCCTCGAAGCGGCCAACGCCGCGTACCTGTGAGCCTGACCATGTTTAGCAAAAAGTTTCGCAATTTCCTGCTGTTCGGCTGCATCGCGGCGATTTTCGCTGCGGTCGGCTACTGGAACATCAGCCCGGAGCGTTTCCTCGACAAGCCGCCGGTCTCGGCCGCCGAGAATCCGATCGACTGGTACGCGACCAACACGCATACCATTCAATACCTGCCCGACGGCAAGGTGCAGTACGAGATGACTTCCGACAAGGCCGAGCACGTCAAGGCTACCGATGTCACCCTGGTGACCAAGCCTGATTTGAACATGTATCGCGGCACCGACTTCCCGTGGCACGTGACCAGTGAGCGCGGCGAAGTGAATTCGGGCGGCACCGAAGTTGAATTGATCGATTCGGTCCGCGTTCAGCGCACCGACGAGAAACAGCGCGGCACCCTGATCACCAGCACCCGCATGACCGTGTTCCCGCAGCAAGAATATGCGCAGACCGCGCAACCCGTTAGAATCGAGGGCGCTGGCGGCGTATCGACTGGCGTCGGAATGAAAGCGTACCTGAAGGACAGCAGGATACACCTGCAATCGAACGTAAGAGGACAGTATGAGGCTCGTTAAAACCCTCCCTATTTTGCTCAGTCTGGGCGCAGCACTGGGAAGCGCGAGCGCCTGGTCCCTGCCGAACGATCAGCAGCAGCCGATCCGCATTCAGGCCGACGACGCCCAACTGGACGACAAGAATGGCATCGCCACCTATAAAGGTGACGTGGTCATTACCCAGGGTTCGATGATCGTCAAAGGCAACACCGTGACCATGACTCGCGCGCCCAATGGCGACATCGACGTGGTGACCTCGGTAGGCAACCTGGCTTACTTCGAGCAGTTGCAGACCCAGGGCGACGCCAACCCGGTCAAGGGCTACGGCGTGACGATTCAATACCACGCCCAACAGAACCGTGTGGTGCTGATCGACAAGGCCAAGGTTATCGACAAGGATAACAACGTCACCCAGGGCGAAAAAATCGTCTACGACACCGTGAAGAAACTGGCCAGCGCCGGTCGCGCCACGGGCAGCAAGGTCACCGAATCGCGCCCGCGCATCGACATGGTGATCCAGCCGAAGAAGAAAACCGAAGAGAAATCCCAGTAATGGCAACTCTGAAAGCTCAGCACCTGGCCAAGGCCTATAAAAGCCGCCAGGTCGTGCGTGACGTCAGCCTGTCGATCGACAGCGGGCAGATCGTCGGCTTGCTCGGCCCGAACGGCGCCGGCAAGACCACGTGCTTCTACATGATCGTTGGCCTGGTGCAGGCGGATCAGGGCCGTGTGCTGATCGATGATCTGGACGTCAGCCACCAGCCGATGCACGGCCGCGCCAAGGCCGGTATCGGCTATCTGCCGCAAGAAGCGTCGATCTTCCGCAAACTGTCGGTCGCCGACAACATCATGGCGATCCTCGAGACCCGTCCTGAACTCGACAAGGCCGGTCGTCGCAAGGAGCTGGAAAGCCTGCTGCAGGAATTCCACATCAGCCACATCCGCGACAACCTCGGCATGAGCCTGTCCGGTGGTGAGCGCCGCCGGGTGGAAATCGCTCGCGCCCTGGCCACTGCGCCGAAATTCATCCTGCTCGACGAACCGTTCGCCGGTGTCGACCCGATCTCGGTCGGCGACATCAAGCAGATCATCCACCACCTCAAGGCCAAGGGCATCGGTGTGCTGATCACCGACCACAACGTCCGTGAGACCCTGGATATCTGCGAAACCGCTTACATCGTCAACGACGGTCAACTGATCGCCGAAGGTGATGCCGAGACCATCCTGGCCAACGATCTGGTCAAGGAAGTGTATCTGGGTCACGAGTTCCGCCTGTAAGCGCGACAGCGCTGTATCGATTCAAGGCGCATTTATCCGCTTTAATTGTTACAGCGCTCTAGGCAAACACTTCAGTTTCAGGCATATAATTTGCTTAAGTTTGGCGCTTCGGCGCCCTGTAGTGGATGGCGCAAAGCGCCGGCGAATAAGGTGTTAAGCCCCTGCCATGAAACCATCGCTAGTCTTGAGAATGGGCCAGCAGCTGACGATGACACCGCAGCTGCAACAGGCCATCCGCCTGCTCCAATTGTCGACCCTGGACCTGCAACAGGAGATCCAGGAGGCTCTGGAATCCAATCCGATGCTCGAGCGCCAGGAAGAAGGCGACGACTTCGACAACGCCGATCCTCTGGCCGACAACGCCGAACAGAAGCCCGCCGAAATCCAGGAACCCTCCTACCAGGAAACCGCCCCGACGGTGGACAACCTCGAGGATGGCGAATGGAACGAGCGCATCCCCAACGAACTGCCGGTGGATACCGCTTGGGAAGACGTCTACCAGACCAGCGCCAGCAGCCTGCCCAGCAGCGATGACGATGAGTGGGATTTCACCACCCGCACATCCGCCGGCGAGAGCCTGCAGAGCCATCTGCTTTGGCAACTGAACCTGGCGCCGATGTCCGACACCGATCGCCTGATCGCCGTGACCCTGATCGACTGCATCAACAATCAGGGCTATCTGGACGAAACCCTCGAAGAAATTCTGGAAGCGTTCGATCCTGAACTGGACATCGAGCTCGACGAGATCGAAGCCGTCCTGCATCGCATCCAGCAATTCGAGCCGGCCGGGATCGGCGCCCGCAACCTCAGCGAATGCCTGCTGCTGCAATTGCGTCAGTTGCCCGCGAAGACACCGTGGCTGACCGAGGCCAAGCGTCTGGTCGCCGATTACATCGACCTGCTCGGCAGTCGCGATTACAGCCAGTTGATGCGCCGGATGAAGCTCAAGGAAGACGAGCTGCGCCAGGTCATCGAACTGGTGCAGAGTCTCAATCCGCGTCCCGGTTCGCAGATCGAGTCGACCGAAGCCGAATATGTCATTCCCGATGTGATCGTGCGCAAGGACAACGAGCGCTGGCTGGTCGAGCTGAACCAGGAATCGGTGCCACGCCTGCGCGTCAATGCCCAGTACGCCGGGTTTGTGAAACGTGCCGACACCAGCGCCGACAACACTTTCATGCGCAACCAGTTGCAGGAAGCCCGCTGGTTCATCAAGAGCCTGCAGAGCCGCAACGAAACCCTGATGAAAGTGGCCACGCAGATCGTCGAACATCAGCGCGGTTTCCTCGAGTACGGCGACGAAGCGATGAAGCCGTTGGTATTGCATGACATCGCCGAAGCGGTCGGCATGCACGAATCGACGATTTCCCGGGTGACCACACAGAAATTCATGCATACCCCGCGCGGTATTTATGAGCTGAAATACTTTTTCTCCAGCCACGTCAGCACCTCCGAAGGCGGCGAATGCTCGTCCACGGCGATCCGCGCGATCATCAAAAAACTGGTCGCAGCGGAAAATCAGAAAAAGCCGTTGAGTGACAGCAAGATCGCTGGTTTACTGGAGGCACAAGGCATTCAGGTGGCTCGCCGCACCGTCGCCAAGTACCGCGAATCCCTCGGAATCGCGCCTTCGAGCGAACGCAAGCGGTTGATGTAAGCCACGTTACAGCGTTCCAGTGGCAGGCTTTTCGGCCTGCCGCTTTATGCACTGGCAACGAAGGAGAAGCTGTATGCAAGTCAACATCAGTGGACACCAACTGGAAGTGACCGAACCTCTTCGCACCTACATCGGCGAAAAACTCGAACGATTGGAGCGACATTTCGACAAGATCACCAACGTGCAGGTCACGATGTGCGTCGAAAAGCTGAAGCAGAAGATAGAAGCCACCTTGCATATCCCCGGCAGCGAAGTGGTCGCCAACGCAGAAGACACCGACATGTACGCTGCGATCGACTCACTCACCGACAAGCTGGATCGCCAACTCAAAAAGCATAAGGAAAAGACCCAGAGCCTCCTCCAGGGCGCGACCGGTCGTTAACACCCCTATCCCATGATCCGACTTGAAACCATCCTGACCCCCGGCCGTTCCCAAGTGAACGCGCCGGGCGGCAGCAAGAAAAAAGCCCTCGAACAGATTGCCAACCTGATCCACCGCGAAGTGCCGGATCTGGCGATGCAGGACGTCTTCGAGGCGTTGATCGCCCGTGAAAAACTCGGCTCCACCGGTTTTGGTAACGGCATCGCCATTCCCCACTGCCGCCTCAAGAGCTGCACGGCACCGGTCAGCGCCCTGCTGCACCTCGAAGCTCCGATTGATTTCGATGCCATCGACGGCGCCCCGGTGGACCTGTTGTTCGTGCTGCTGGTCCCGGAAGCCGCAACCGACGCGCATCTGGAGTTGTTGCGCCAGATCGCCAGCATGCTCGACCGCAAGGAAGTGCGTGACAAGCTACGCAGCGCTCCGAGCAATGAAGCCTTGTACCAGGTTGTACTGGACGAGCAGAACGGGCACTAATCATGCGTTTGATCATTGTCAGTGGCCGTTCGGGCTCGGGTAAAAGTACCGCCCTGAATGTCCTTGAGGACAACGGCTACTACTGCATCGACAATCTGCCGGCCGGTTTGCTGCCAGAACTGGCCGAGCGTGCGCTGATTCACACGGAGCTGGCGCAGCCGCTGGTCGCCGTGTCGATCGATGCACGCAACCTGCCCAGCCATCTGTCACGCTTTCCCGAGTTGCTCGAAGACGTGCGTGCCAAACACATCAAGTGCGATGTGCTGTACCTGGACGCCGACGAAGAAACCCTGCTCAAGCGTTTTTCCGAAACCCGGCGACGTCACCCGCTGAGCAATGCCAATCGCTCACTGGCCGAGGCGATTCACGATGAAACCGCCCTGCTCGGCCCGATCGCCGATCTGGCTGACCTGAAAATCAACACCACCAACCTCAATCTGTATCAACTGCGCGATACCCTGAAGTTGCGCCTGTTGAATCAGCCTGAGCCCGGCACGGCGTTTCTGGTTGAATCATTTGGCTTCAAGCGCGGCATGCCGGTCGACGCCGACCTCGTGTTCGATGTGCGCTGCCTGCCCAATCCGTACTGGAAACCGGAGCTGCGCGCTCAGTCCGGCCTCGATGCCCCTGTGGCCGAATATCTGGCGCAGCAGCCGGATGTCGAAGAAATGTATCAGGACATCTACGCCTACCTGAACAAGTGGCTACCACGCTTCGCCGCCAGCAACCGCGCCTACGTGACCATTGCCATTGGCTGCACCGGCGGGCACCACCGCTCCGTCTACCTGACCGAACGTCTGGGTCAGGCCCTGCAGAAAACCCTGAAGAACGTCCAGGTTCGCCACCGCGACCTCACCTAAAGGATCCACACCGCGATGCCTGCTCGTGAAATCGAAATCATCAATAAACTGGGTCTGCATGCCCGGGCATCGGCCAAATTCGTCGGCGTGGCCGGTCAGTATCCAGACTGCACGATTCGGGTGGGACGCACCCCTGAAACGACTGTCGACGGCAAGAGCATCATGGCAATGATGATGCTCGCGGCGGGTAAAGGCACCAAAATCCATTTGAGCACCGAAGGCGAACAGGCTCAGGAAGCCATGGACGCATTGGTCGATCTGATCGAAAGGTATTTCGACGAAGGTGAATAATCCGCGAGGCGGGGACACTGTTCCTCGCCTCCATTCACCCCAACGCCGTATCCATCACCATCATCAAACAAAACCCGACCAACAGGCCCAGACTGGCCAGCTTGTCATGCCCATGACGGCGCGATTCCGGGATCACTTCGTGGGTCACCACCAGCAACATCGCCCCGGCCGCCAACGCCAGTCCCAGCGGCAACAGCACTTGAGCCAGACTCACCAGCCACGCGCATAAGAGTGCAAATACCGGTTCGACCAGCCCAGACGCCGCGCCGATGAGAAACGCCCTGAACCGTGACATCCCCGCCCCGGCCAGCACCAACGCAATCACCAGCCCTTCCGGCACATCCTGCAACGCAATGCCCATCGCCAGACTGTCGGCGTCCGCCATCCCGCCGCCGGCAGACACGCCGACCGCCATGCCTTCTGGAATGTTGTGCGCGATGATGGCGAACACGAACAGCCAGATTCGTGGTGGAATCACCGGATGCTCCAGCGTGCCGACGAGCATCTGCGGCGAGGCACCGGAAACGCGCCGATCCACCAGATACAGACCGAACGCGCCGAGCAGGATGCCGAAGCAGATCAGGCCACTGGCGGCCCACGGCGTAAGACCAAGACTCTCCGCCGCAGCAATGCCCGGCACGATCAGCGAAAACGCCGTCGCCGCCAGCATCACCCCGGCACCAAATCCCAGCAAGGTGTCGCTGAGTGCCTGCGGCATGCGCCGGATCACCAGCACCGGCACCGCGCCAAGCGCCGTGCCCAAGGCGCAGATGGCACCGCCCTGCAAGGCGCGCAACAGCCGCGGTTCCAGATTCAGCCACTGCAAACCGTGGGCGACCAGCAAAGTCATCCCCGCCAGCAGCAACAGCGAGCCCACCGCGTAACGAAACATGCGCCCGCTGCCAATCGCCAGTGTTTCCGTGCCCATAGTCAGCCCTGATTGTTTTTATGGAAGGCTCAGACCAGTGCGGCCTGATAGCGCGCAGCAACTTCCGGCCAGTTGATCACGTTGTAGAACGCGTTGATGTATTCCGGGCGACGGTTCTGGTAGCGCAGGTAGTAGGCGTGCTCCCAGACGTCGAGACCGAGGATTGGGGTATTGCCGTTCATCAACGGGCTGTCCTGATTGCCGCTGCTTTCTACGATCAGTTTTTTCTCCGGGGTGACGCTCAGCCACGCCCAGCCGCTGCCAAAACGGGTCAGTGCGGCTTTGGTGAAGGCTTCCTTGAAGCTGTCGAGTCCGCCCAGTTGCTCATCAATAGCCGTGGCCAGCGCGCCGTCGGGCTTGCCGCCGCCGTTGGGCACCATCACTTCCCAGAACAGCGAGTGATTGGCGTGACCGCCGCCCTGATTGATCACCGCTGCGCGAAGCTTTTCCGGCAGTTGCTGGACGCTGGCGACGAGTTTTTCCACCGGCCAATCGGCGAATTCGGTGCCTTCCACGGCGGCGTTGAGGTTGTTGATGTAGGTCTGGTGATGCTTGGTGTAATGGATTTCCATGGTCTGCGCATCGATGTGCGGCTCAAGGGCATCGTAGGCATAAGGCAAGGCAGGCAAGGTAAAAGCCATTTCAGTGGACTCCATACTGATGGGGATTTGAGGCGCGGCGGGCATTGCCGGTGTCCGGATGCAGCAGGCGCTGGGTGCGCGGGTACTCGCCGTGCTCGCTGATGAAATTCAACAGTTCGACGTAGGTCTTGCTGCTCTGGCGCAACGCCGCCTCACGCAGGGCCGGGCGCAGGCGTTCGTCCTGCATGGTCTGCAACAAGCGCTGATGGATAGCGCACAGGTATTCGGCGCTCTCCTCCGGTTGATTCAGGCGCAAATGCAGGTCGGCGAGGTTGTGATGAGAGACGACGCAGGCCGCCACCGCTTCGTCGGCATCCGCCCAGCGTTCGAACAACACTTGCGCCAGGGCCAGGGCTTGCAGATAAGCCTCACGGGCGTCGATCAGTTCGCCCAGCATGAAGCAGCGATTGGCCCGTTCGATCGTGCGTTTCCAGTGCTCCATGGTGAGCCTCCAAAGCGGTTGCGGGGTTTACACGCCGCCGGCGGTGAGCTTCTCGGGGTTGAGCAACTCTTCCAGCTGGCTGCGCGACAGGTCGGTGTGTTCCAGAGCGACGTCGATCACCGCGCGGCCTTCCTTGTAGGCCTGCTTGGCGATTTCGGCGGCTTTCTGGTAACCGATGATGGGGTTGAGTGCGGTGACCAGAATCGGATTGCGCGACAACGCTTCTTGCAAGCGCGATTCGTTGACCTTGAAAGTAGCGATTGCCTTGTCACCGAGCAGGCGACTGGAATTGGCCAGCAGTTCGATGCTGCTCAGCAGGTTGTGCGCGATGATCGGCAACATCACGTTCAGTTCGAAATTGCCGGATTGGCCGGCCACGGTGATCACCGAGTCGTTGCCGATCACTTGCGCAGCGACCATCGCAGTGGCTTCCGGGATCACCGGGTTGACCTTGCCGGGCATGATCGATGAACCCGGTTGCAGCGCTTGCAGTTCAATTTCGCCGAGGCCGGCCAGGGGACCTGAGTTCATCCAGCGCAGGTCGTTGGCGATTTTCATCAGCGACACCGCAGTAGCTTTGAGCTGGCCGGAGACAGAGACTGCCGTGTCCTGCGAGCCAATCAGCGCGAACAGATCCTTGCCCGGGGTGAACTGCACGTCGGTCAGTTGGCTCAGATGCCGACTGAATCGCGCGGCGAACTCCGGATGCGCATTGATCCCGGTACCGACCGCAGTGCCGCCCTGCGCCAGCGCTTGCAGGCTTGGCAGCAAATCCTGCAGATGGCCGATATTGGCCTTGAGCTGCTGCGCCCAACCGTTGAGCACCTGGCTCATGCGCACCGGCATCGCGTCCATCAGGTGGGTGCGCCCGGTCTTCACATGGTGATGCACTTGCTCGGCCTTGCGCTCGATCACCTGGACCAGATGCAACAGCGCCGGCAGCAATTGTTCATGCAGCGCCAGCGCGGCGCTGACGTGGATGGTGGTCGGGATGATGTCGTTGCTGCTTTGCCCGCAGTTGACATGATCGTTGGCGTTGACCGGCTCGCCGAGCATGCGACTGGCCAGCGTCGCGATCACTTCGTTGGCGTTCATGTTCGAGCTGGTGCCGGACCCGGTCTGGAAGATATCCACCGGGAAATGCTGCATGAAATTGCCTTCGAGCAGACCTTGCGCGGCATCACTGATGGCTTTGCCCTGGGCCGCGCTGATCTGGTTCAGCTCAACGTTGGCCCGGGCAGCGGCGGCTTTGGCGAGGATCAGCGCGCGGATGAACTGCGTCGGCATCGGCTTGCCGCTGATCGGGAAGTTGTCCACGGCGCGCTGGGTCTGCGCGCCATAGAGCGCATCGACCGGCACCTGCAGTTCGCCCATGCTGTCGCGCTCAATACGTGTCTTGGTCATGCGAATGTCCTTGCAGCAAATCAATGAGAGGAATCGACGGTTGCAACTCGCAAGTGGCGAGCTGCCAGGTGTAGCGTTGCCAGCGCCGCAAGCGGCATTGGCATAGCGACAGGCGCTCCATTTCACGCAAGGGACGCCAGGCTTGATCGAGACAGACGCTGCGCCAGTGCCACGGCAACGCGATGTCGGTGGCGGTATCGAGCAGCAGACGGAAAGACGTTTCGGCGACAGTCCAGGGCGAAGTGGCTGTGCAACAGGACAGATAGCGCCCTTCGGCGAGGTAGTGTTCGATCAGGCGCGGTTCGTCAGGATCCAGCGCGCAACGGATCTGGCGGCTCATCCAGCGCCAGCTTTCGAGGTAGGGCTGCTCGTGCAAGGCAGAACTCATGATCCGGGACTCGTTCGGAGATGAGATTTATTATTAAATGATAATGATAACCAACACAAGCACTCGAGTTTGCGCTGCTCACTTGTGGGAGTTAGCCTGCTCGCGAATGCGCTGTGTCAGTCAGCACATTTACAACTGATCCATCGTTTTCGCGAGCAGGCTCGCTCCCACAGGGGATTTGTGCGAAGCGAATAAAAAGGCGCGCCATCCAGAACGGATGGCGCGCCTTTTTTTGTTGGCGGATTCGCGGCTTAGCTGCCGGCGACAGTCATCCGCTCGATCAACACCGAGCCGGTGCGGATGTTGCTGCGCAGCTCCAGATCATTACCCACTGCGACAATCTGCTTGAACATGTCGCGCATGTTGCCGGCGATGGTCACTTCCTGTACGGCGAACTGGATCTCGCCGTTTTCCACCCAGAAGCCTGCCGCACCGCGCGAATAGTCGCCGGTGACCATGTTCAGGCCATGGCCCATCAACTCGGTGACCAGCAATCCCCGGCCCATGCGCTTCAACAGCGCTGCCTGATCTTCATCGCCATGGGTGACGAACAGGTTGTGCACGCCGCCCGCGTTGGCGGTGCTCGGCATGCCCAGTTTGCGCCCGGAATAGGTGCCGAGGATGTACGAGACCAACTCGCCCTTCTCGACGAACGGTTTCGCGTAAGTCGCTAGGCCATCACCGTCGTAGGAAGCACTGCCCATGGCGCGCATCAGATGCGGGCGCTCATCAATGGTCAGCCATTCCGGGAACAGCTTTTGCCCGAGTGTGCCTTCCAGAAACGACGATTTGCGATACAGGCTGCCGCCCGACACGGCCGAGAGGAAACTGCCGAACAGACCACCCGCCAGTTCGGCGGAAAACAGCACCGGCACCTCGCATGTCGGCACCGGCCGCGCGCCCAGACGGCTCGCCGCCCGTTGCGCGGCACGCTGGCCGATGCTCACCGGATCGGCGAGCAGACTGCCCTGGCGATTGACGTCATACCAGTAATCGCGCTGCATCTGGCCGTCGGCTTCGGCGATCATCACGCAACTCAGGCTGTGCCGGGTCGACGCGTAGCCGCCGATGAAACCGTGGCTGTTGCCGTAAACCCGGCAGCCCTGATGGGTGCTAAGAGTGGTGCCGTCGGCGTTCTTGATCCGCGCATCGGCATCGAACGCCGCGGCCTCGCAGAGCAAAGCCTTCTCGATGGCCTGCTCCGGGGTGATGTCCCATTCGTGGAACAGGTCGAAATCCTGCACATCTCTGGCCATCAGCGCCGCATCGGCCAGACCCGAGGCTTCGTCCTCGGAGGTGTGTTTGGCGATCGCGAGTGCTGCAGCGACGGTTTCACGAATCGCCTCCGGCCCGGTGGCCGAGGTGCTGGCCGAGCCTTTGCGCTGGCCGACGTACAGGGTGATGCCAAAACCCTGATCACGATTGAATTCAACGGTTTCGACCTCGCGCTGACGCACCGAAGTCGACAGGCCTTGCTCCAGCGACACCGCGACTTCACAGGCGCTGGCGCCCTGGCGCTTGGCTTCGGCGATGATCTGCTCGACCTGTTCTTGCAGTGCCGGCAATGCCTGCGGGCCGACGCTTTGAACTGCACTCATGCTCATCTCCACTCAAATTCTGCTTTCGGCTGGGGTCATCGAGCGACCGGGCCGGACAAGCGGCCCCCGACTGGTTATCATGGCGGCGTTTCTTTGCGGACTGCCACCATGGTTGATTCTTACGACGACTCCCTCGATACGGGAGAAAAAAGCAAATCTCAGGTCAAACGCGAGTTGCATGCGCTGGTTGACCTCGGCGAGCGCCTGACCACACTCAAGCCTGATCTGGTCGCCAAACTGCCGTTGACCGACGCTTTGCGCCGGGCATTGGCCGATGCGCCCAAGCACACCGCGAACATCGCGCGTAAACGGCATTTGCAGTTCATCGGCAAACTGATGCGCGACCAGGACACTGACGCGATTCTGACTCTGCTCGATCAACTCGATGCCTCCACTCGCCAGTACAACGAGCGTTTCCATAATCTGGAACGCTGGCGTGACCGCCTTATCGCGGGCGATGACGCCGTGCTGGAGAAATTCGTCATCGAATACCCGGACGCCGATCGCCAGCAATTGCGTTCCCTGATCCGTCAGGCCCAGCATGAGGTTGCGCAAAACAAACCACCTGCTTCGAGCCGCAAGATCTTCAAATACATTCGGGAGCTGGACGAGACTCAACGCGGCCTGCGTTGATAATCGCCACCGGGTGGCCGTCCTGCGCGCCACCCGAAAGCCCCGCCTCTCTTATGCGCCCGTGCCACCCACGGTAATCGCATCGATTTTCAGCGTTGGCTGGCCGACACCCACCGGCACCGACTGCCCATCCTTGCCGCACGTACCCACACCGCTGTCCAGCGCCAGATCGTTACCGACCATCGACACCCGGCTCATCGCCTCGGGACCGTTGCCGATCAATGTCGCGCCTTTGACCGGTGCGGTGATCTTGCCGTCCTCGATCAGATAAGCCTCGCTGGTGGAGAATACGAACTTGCCGCTGGTGATATCGACCTGACCGCCGCCGAGGTTGGCGCAGTAGATGCCCTTCTTCACCGAAGCGATGATTTCCGCCGGATCACTTTCGCCACCGAGCATGTAGGTGTTGGTCATCCGTGGCATCGGCAGGTGCGCGTAGGATTCGCGACGACCGTTACCGGTGCGCGCCACGCCCATCAGCCGCGCGTTGAGCTTGTCTTGCATGTAGCCCTTGAGTACGCCGTTTTCGATCAGCGTAGTGCACTCGGTCGGAGTGCCTTCGTCATCGACGCTGAGCGAACCGCGACGGCCGCTCAAGGTGCCGTCATCGACGATGGTGCATAACTTGGAGGCAACCATTTCACCCATGCGCCCGCTGTAGGCCGAGCTGCCCTTGCGGTTGAAGTCGCCTTCCAGACCGTGACCGACCGCTTCGTGCAGCAGCACGCCGGACCAGCCGGAACCGAGCACAACCGGCAAGGTACCGGCCGGCGCCGGAATCGCTTCGAGGTTGACCAGCGCCTGACGCAACGCTTCACGGGCATAACCCATGGCGCGGTCTTCGGCGAGGAAATAGCGGTAATCGGTACGCCCGCCGCCGCCGTGCCCGCCGCGTTCGCGACGGCCATTCTGTTCGACGATGACGCTTACGTTGAAACGCACCAATGGGCGCACATCAGCGGCCAGGCCACCGTCGGTGGAGGCCACCAGAATCCGCTCCCAGACCCCGGCCATGCTCACGCTGACTTGCTGAATCCGTGGGTCGAGTGCGCGGGTGGCGACGTCGATGCGTTTGAGCAACTCGACTTTTTCCGCGCGGCTGAGCACTTCCAGCGGGTTATCGGGCGCGTACAGTTGCGCGACGTCCTGGCTGGTGAACGCCTGCACGGTGCCGTTCTGCCCGGCGCGGGAGATCGAACGCGCCGCACGCGCCGCTGCACCGAGGGCCTCGAGGGTGATCGCGTTGCTGTAGGCAAAACCGGTTTTCTCACCGGACTGCGCGCGCACGCCGACACCCTGATCGAGATTGAAGCTGCCTTCCTTGACGATGCCGTCTTCCAGCGCCCACGACTCGGAAATCTGGCCCTGGAAATACAGGTCGGCGGCATCGATGCCCGGCCCGGCCAGATCGCCGAGCACGCCTTGCAGGCTCTCGATCGTGACACCGCCGGGTGCCAACAGGTGATCACTGACTGAGGACAACAACTCGCTCATAGGTTTACGCCTTAAATTCGTGTTCTGAAGCAGGCCGCTGGGCGCCCTGCGAGAAAAACCGCCGATGACGCGTCACCGGCATGCGCGCCCGGATGGACGCTTGTTCATCGCTGTCGCGGGCGGCCAGTAACACCGCCTCGCCTTGATCCTGCTGGGCCAGCACACGCCCCCACGGATCGACAATCGCCGCATGCCCGAAGGTCTCGCGTGGCCCCGGATGACTGCCGCCCTGTGCGGCCGCGAGGATATAACACTGTGTTTCGATGGCCCGCGCGCGGATCAGTACATCCCAATGCGCAGCGCCGGTTACGGCCGTAAAGGCCGACGGTGCGGTAATCAACTCGGCACCGGCGGCACGCAATTCACTGTACAGCTCCGGGAAACGCAAGTCGTAACACACGCTCAGACCGACGCGCCCCACCGGCGTATCCGCCACCACTACATTACCGCCATAAGCATAGTCATCGGATTCACGGTATTGGCCGCGATTGTCAGCGACATCGACATCGAACAGATGCAGCTTGTCATAGCGCGCGACGACCTCGCCGTATTCATTGATCAACAGCGAGCAGGCATTGGCTTTGGCCGTGGGTTGACTCAACGGTGGCAACGGCAATGTGCCGGCGACTATCCATAAGGTGAGGTCGCGGGCGGTCTGTTTCAACCAGGGCAGGATCGGCCCTTCGCCCAAGGCCTCGGCGCGGCCGATATCAGCGACGTCACGACGGCCCATGGCGGCGAAGTTTTCCGGCAGCACCGCGAGTTTCGCCCCGCTGGCGGCTGCCTGTTCAAGCAGGCGTCGGGCCTGGGCCAGATTGGCCAGCACGTCGCTCTGGCTGACCATTTGAATCACCGCTAAAGACATGGCGAACTCCCATAGAGGTATTTGGCCATGCTACTCCATCGCTTCAAGGCCGGGCCGCTCAAAAAGGCTTGTCGAAGGTGATTTTCGGCTCTTTCCATGGGCCTTTGACGGTGTACTTGACGCTGGCGAAGCGCGCCACGCGGTCGCCGATCAGCTTGTCGATGAGGAACAGCGCGCCGCCGACCGCCGGTGCGCCAACAAGCAGCGCGGCGATCGGCAGGTTGTTGGTCACCGGCAAGGTCACCAGCAATTTCGCATCGACCTTGTCACCGACCAGATCCAGCGTGCCGTCCAGCTCAAGATTGCTCGAAGGCCCGGTCAGGCGAATCGGCTCGCGGGTAACGTAGACACCGTTGGTCGCCACCAGCAAACCTTTGACCCGGTCGTAGCTCAGGCCTTTGCCGAACAGGTCGGAGAAGTCCAGACGCAGACGCCGGCCGATCGAGTTGAAGTTGAGCAGGCCGAACACCCGCAGCGCCTGAGCACCACCTTCCACTTCAACGAACTGGCCCTTGTTCAGCGAGGCGTCGAGGGTGCCGGAGAAGCGCTTGGTCGCCAACCACGCCGGCGAGCCCGGCCAACGTCCATCGACGTCCATATGGAATTCTTCGCTGGTCACGCTAGGCGCGAAGCCCCAGCCTTTGAGCACGTCGGCCAGATTCTTGCCGCCAATGCGGCCCTTGTACCAACTGCTGGTCGCCCCCGGCGCGCCTTCCCAGCCGCCGTTGCCTTGCAGCAGGATGCCCTTGAGGCCCATGTCGAGGTTGTTCAGGGCGATGCCCTTGGCGGTCGGCCGCACTTTCAGCGACCAGCCACCGACCAGATCGGGGCCGAGGAACAATTGATTGAGGGTGATATCCAGCGCCGGAATTTTCGTCGGATCGACCGACGCCAGTGGATCCGGCGCGTTCTCGTCAGCCTGCACCGCCGGGTCCGGCGCCGGAAGTTTCACGTATTGCAGATTCACCGCAATCGGCACGCCGTTGGCGTCCGGCAGGCTGGCCGTGCCCTTGGCCTGCTGACTATCGAGAGCGAGATTCCATGCGCCGGGCTTGCGATTGATCTGCACCGAGGCCTGATCCAGCGTGGTGCCGAGCGCGGTCAATTTGCCGACTTTGATGTCAGCGCTGCTGAGCAGTTGCTTGGCGCTGCCGCCCGGATCCCCGCCGGCGTATTTGTTGGCCAGATCCTGCCACGGCGCAACGTCCAGCTCTGACAGCACCCCACGAATGCGCAGACCCTTGGCGCCCGGCAACACCGCTTCGCCAGCGCCGAGGAACAGTTCGCCACGGCCATCGGCGAAATTGCTCGGCGGCGCGGCAAAGGTGAAATTGGCCAGTTGATCGTAATTGACCCAGTACCGCCGCTCCTGGCCTTGCAAGGTCATGCGGAACACCGTGTCGCGCCCGACATCGGCGGTCATGCCGAACGGCGCCGGCAGATCCACCGCCACGCCTTTGAGGCTGGAGCTGACCAGCAACTGGCTGTCGGCCCCGGAAAGATTCAGCTGCAACTGATAAGGAATCGTCCCGGACACCGGCAACGGCTGGGTCACGCCCAGCCAGTCGGTGAGCTTTTTCACTTCGACCTGCCCCGACGCCGCAACCCGGGTCTTGATCTGGTTGGGGCTGCCATCCGCGAAAATCTGCGCAGTGACCGGTTTGTCGAACGCCCGCGCGGAAATGTTCTGGCCGCTGAGGCCTTTATTGCTGTCGAAGCGGAAATCGCCCTTGAGCTGGCTCAGTTCCAGTTTCGGTTCGGCCAGTTTCAGCCGCGCGTTGGCGGTTTTGAAATCGACGAGGCTTTTCGGCTGTTCGCCCTTGGCCAGCGGAATATCCAGCTTAAGCTTGCCGTTGAGATCACCCGCGCCCTCCCAACCGGCAAAGGTCTCGCCAGTGCCGATCGGCGCATCCTGAAGAATCTTCAAGCCATCGCCGAGGCCACCGGCAAATGCGCCATCAAGAAACAAATGCGAGTTCTGCCCGGCCGGTACGTGAGGAATATTGACGAAGACATCGCTGACTTGCGTATCGAGCAACTGGCCCTTGCTGGCCCAGATGCGCACGCCGCTGTCCTCGATGAACACGTCACCGCTGACCTTGCTCACGTGCGGCCAGCCCGGCTGAAAGGCCAGTTCGGCGTCATGCACTTTGAAGAACAGGCTGATGCTGCGATCAGCCTCGCCGGCATTCTTGCTCAGCGAGCCCTGATACTGGAAGAAACCCTGATCCACTGCGCCTTTGAGGATCGCCGTGCGCAGCCACTCATCAAGCGCCGGGCTCAACACCGCCGGCAGGTATTTCGCGGTATAGCGACCGTCGCCATCGACCAGGCCGACGCGCAGGTCCATGTAGTCTTCCTGGCTATGGTCGAAGTGCAGGCGGATAAGGAAGTCGCCGGCAATCTTGCCCTCCTCGCCCAGCACCTTCAGGTACGGCGCAATCAGGGTGAAGCCGTCCTTGTCGAGCTTCCAGGTCAGCCGCGCATTGGCCTGCAGGTATTGCCATGGCTTGGCGAAAATCGGATCGAGGTGCAGGACGAAGTCCTTGCTGTCGAGGCGCAACTCACCGCCGTCCAGATTGCCGCTGAGGCTGCCGCTGACATTTCGCGCCGCCGGAGCGCCGTGGTAGGCATCGAAACCGACATTATCGAGGTTGGCGGCAAAGCCGAATTTGTTGCCGTCGGTGGCGGCCGGACGGAAATCCAACAGGACGTTGCGCAGGCCGCCGGTTACCTTCAAACGCTCGACCACTGTGGCGAAGCTTTGCGGCAACGGCCCCAGCGCATTGAGCAGCGGCGTGATCGGGGTCAGATCGAGGCGATCGGCCTGCAGATGCCAGAGCTCTTCAGCCTTGGCGCTGGCGCGAGTCTGCTGCACCTGCACATGGGATTCCCAACGGGTGTCGCCGAAGCTCATCGCCAGTGAATCAAGAGTGACCTTCGCGCCCTCGGCGGTGTTGCGGTAATAGGCGTTGAGCGCCAGATTGTTGATCTGGATCGGCTTGCGCTCGGCGTAGGCACCGGTCACTTGCGGCGCATTCAGGCGCAACGCGGCGCTTTGCAACGCGCCTTCGGCCCAATCGACCCAGAGTTCACCGCCGGCCTTGATCTCGGAAAAATTCCATTGCTGGGTCAGGCGCTCGGGCAGCCATTTCGACCAGTCGCTTTGCGGCAGGCTGGCATAACCCTCGATGACGCTGTTCTGCCACTGATCAGGACGCAACTGGCTGCGCAGGCTCAGCGCGACAGGTTGGCCGTCGGGCAAGGTCAGACGCGCGTCGAGACGCTGGCGGCTGGCGCCGGTGCGCAGATTCAGACCGACATAGGTGAGCGTCATGGGCGCGTGGTCGAGCGGTTGCAGGGTCACCTGGCTGTCGAGCACCGACAGTTGCTTGATCATCTGCGAGCGCTGGAACAGTTGCGCTGCATCGAACGGCTGATCCTTCTGCACCGGCAGACCTTCCAGCGCCCAGGTACCGTCTTCGGCTTCCTTGAGGCTGATCTTCAAACCGTTGAGTTCGATATGCGCGAGGCGCACTTCGCGGGCGAGCACGCTGCCCCACATATCCGGCACCACCCGCACGCGGTCGAGGCGCAGAGCGTTGGCACCGTCGCCGACCATCACGTCGTGGGCCAGCAGGATCGGCGCGAAACCGCTCCAGTTGCCTTCCAGCTCACCGATTTGCAAAGGCATGCCGAGGGCGGCGCTGGCCTTGTCTTCGATGTCGGCGCGGTATTCCGCCACCAGTGGCGTCAGCTCGCGGCCGAGGCTGACGTATAACGCCATCAACACCAGAACCAACGCGCACAGGCCCAGCCCCCAGCGGGTGAGTGCGGCCAGAATGCGTGTCAGACGCTCCATGTCAGTTGGCTCCCATGGCAAAAATACTGCGAAAAGCTGAGGCCAGCCGCGTTGAATGAGTGGTGATGCAGGGCTTCAGAGCAGCACCACGTCATATTGTTCCTGGGAATACATGGTTTCCACCTGGAAGCGTATGGTGCGGCCGATAAAGCCTTCAAGCTCGGCGACGTTACCGGACTCTTCATCGAGCAGACGATCGACTACTTTCTGGTTGGCCAGCACCCGATAACCCTCGGCCTGATAGGCCCGGGCCTCGCGCAGAATCTCACGGAAGATCTCGTAACAGATGGTTTCGGCGGTCTTCAGTTTGCCGCGTCCCTGACAACTGCTGCACGGTTCGCACAACACCTGCTCAAGGCTTTCGCGGGTGCGCTTGCGGGTCATCTGCACCAGGCCCAGCTCGGTGATGCCGATGATGTTGGTCTTGGCGTGATCGCGCTCCAGCTGTTTCTCCAAAGTGCGCAGGACCTGACGCTGGTGCTCTTCATCTTCCATGTCGATGAAGTCGATGATGATGATCCCGCCGAGGTTGCGCAGGCGCATCTGCCGGGCAATCGCCGTGGCCGCTTCGAGATTGGTCTTGAAAATGGTTTCTTCGAGATTGCGATGACCGACGAACGCCCCGGTGTTGACGTCGATGGTGGTCATGGCTTCCGCCGGATCGATCACCAGATAGCCGCCGGATTTCAGCGGTACCTTGCGCTCCAGCGCGCGTTGGATTTCGTCTTCGACTCCGTACAGATCGAAGATCGGCCGCTCGCCCGGATAGTGTTCCAGACGATCGGCGATTTCCGGCATCAGTTCGGCGACGAATTGCGTGGTTTTCTGGAAGGTTTCCCGCGAGTCGATGCGGATCTTCTCGATCTTCGGATTGACCAGATCACGCAGGGTGCGCAGGGCCAGGCCGAGGTCTTCGTAGATGACGCTGGGCGCGGCGATGGTCTTGATCTGCTCGTTGATCTGGTCCCAGAGGCGCCGCAGGTAACGGATGTCCATGAGGATTTCATCAGCGCCCGCGCCTTCAGCGGCTGTGCGCAGAATGAAGCCGCCGGCCTCCTTGATGCCTTCTTTGGCCACGCAATCACTGACCACCTGCTTGAGACGCTCGCGCTCGGCTTCGTCTTCGATCTTCAGGGAAATGCCAACGTGGGCAGTGCGCGGCATGTACACCAGATAACGCGAAGGGATCGACAGTTGCGTGGTCAGGCGTGCGCCTTTGGAGCCGATCGGGTCCTTGGTGACTTGCACCACCAGGCTCTGACCTTCGTGCACCAGCGAACTGATGCTTTCCACCGCCGGGCCTTCGCGCAGGGAGATTTCGGCGGCGTGAATGAAAGCTGCACGATCGAGGCCGATGTCGACAAATGCCGCCTGCATGCCCGGCAGTACGCGAACGATCTTGCCTTTATAGATGTTGCCGACGATCCCGCGTTTCTGCGTGCGCTCGACGTGGACTTCTTGCAGCACACCGTTTTCGACCACCGCCACGCGCGATTCCATCGGCGTGATGTTGATCAGAATCTCTTCACTCATGGCAGGATCTCGTTCAGGCATGTTCACGATAGTGGCCGCATCTGGATTCGTACGACGCTCAGGGCGTGTTCAGGTTTTGCCAACAGGGTATGCCGAAATGGCCCAACACCTCGCAGGTTTCGCACAGCGGCAGGCCGACCACCGCCGAATAGCTACCCTCGAGCCCGGCGACAAACACCGCACCCAGGCCCTGAATGCCATAGCCGCCGGCCTTGTCGCGCGGTTCGCCACTGGCCCAGTAGGCGCCGGCCTCTTCGCGGCTGATGCTGCGAAAACGCACGCGACTGCGCACCACCCGCGACTCGCAGCGCTCACCTTCAAGCACGGCGATGGCGGTCAGCACTTCGTGTTCGCTGCCGGACAACATCATCAGCATGGCGCATGCGTCGGCTTCGTCCACCGGTTTGCCAAGTATTTTGCCGTCGAGTACCACAGCGGTGTCGGCGCCAAGCACGCAGAACGGCTGGTCAGAGACGACCGAGCGGCGCCCGGCCTCAGCCTTGCCACGCGCGAGGCGCTCGACATAGGCCGATGGGGATTCTTCAGGAAGCGGGGTTTCGTCGATGTCCGCGCTGATGGCGGAGAACTGCACGCCGATCTGCGTGAGCAATTCACGGCGGCGCGGTGAGCCGGAGGCGAGGTAAAGCAGTTTCATCAAAACATCTCCCTGTTCAGTGCCCTGCTTCACCGGCTCAATAGATTCTGTAGCGTCGGCACATCCCGCGAAGGGCGAAGCTGACCCACGGCCAGAGCAAGGCACTGACCAGCGCCGGCAAGACCAGCGCCAGGGTTGGCTGACGGTTGCCGGTCAGAGCGCTGAGCCACAGTTGCGCCAATTGTGCGAGGCCGAAGATCACCAGGATCACCAGACACTGCTGCCACATCGGGAACATGCGCAGGCGCTGCTGCAATGACAACACGAGGAAAGTAATCAGGGTCAGGATCAGCGCGTTCTGTCCGAGCAAGTCGCCCTGCAGGACATCTTCGGCCAGCCCCAGACAGAACGCCGTGACCATGCCGACCGTGTGCGGCATGTACAGCGCCCAGAAGGTCACGAGCAAGGCCAGCCACAGCGGGCGAAGGATTTCCATGAAGATAGGCAACGGTGAAACGCTGAGCAGGATGCCAACGAAGAATGTCAGCCAGATCATCCAGCCGTTTCCGGATTTTTTCGCGCCGACCATTATTCTCGTCCCCCGGTAGTCGCTGGCGGTTTCGCCGGTGGTTTGCTCGCGGCAGGCGGTTTGGCAGCGGCCGGAGCGGCAGCGGGCGGTTTGCTCGCGGCGGGCTTGGCCGGCGTGGCGGCAGGCGCTGCGGCTTCAGTGGCCGGCGCTGCGGTAGCGGTCGGCGGCGTGGCAGGCATGATCAACGGTTTCGGCACGCTGGCCGGCAACATCGGGCCGCCGCCGTGGGCATCAAGCTGTTCCTGGGCCTGGGCGGCGTCATTGGCGCGTTCCTCGGCGGTGCGGCTGTCGCTGAACACCAGCAGCAGATAGCGGCTGCGGTTCAGGGCGGCGGTCGGTACCGCACGGACAATGGCGAACGGTTGGCCGGAGTCGTGGATGACCTCTTTTACCGTGGCCACCGGATAACCGGCCGGGAATCGCTGGCCGAGGCCGGAGCTGACCAGCAGATCGCCTTCCTTGATGTCCGCCGTGTCGGCGACATGACGCAATTCCAGGCGCTCCGGGTTGCCGGTGCCGCTGGCAATCGCGCGCAGACCGTTACGGTTCACCTGCACCGGAATGCTGTGGGTGGTGTCGGTCAGCAGCAGGACACGCGAGGTGTACGGCATCAATTCAACCACCTGGCCCATCAGCCCGCGTGCATCGAGCACCGGTTGGCCGAGCACCACGCCGTCGCGCTCACCTTTGTTGATGATGATGCGATGGGTGAAGGGGTTGGGATCCATGCCGATCAGCTCGGCCACTTCGACCTTTTCATTGACCAGCGCGGAGGAGTTGAGCAACTCGCGCAGCCGAACGTTCTGCTCGGTCAGGGCCGCGAGCTTTTGCATGCGTCCCTGCAACAGCAGGTTTTCGGTCTTGAGTTTTTCGTTTTCGGCGACGAGCTCGGTGCGGCTGCCGAACTGACTGGCGACCCCTTCCCACAAGCGGCCGGGCAGGTCAGTGATCCAGTAGGCATCCATGAGCACCAGCGACGCTTGCTTGCGCGCGGGCTTGAGCAGGTCGAAACGTGCATCGACCACCATCAGCGCGACCGCGAGCACGGCCAGCACCAACAGGCGCACGCCCAACGAAGGGCCTTTGGTGAAAAGCGGTTTAATAAGCCGCTCCTCCCAGGCAAATGTTCTGTTTATTCATACGGCATCAAACCGGCCTGGATGAAGACTGACAGAAGATAAACGCCAACAGGCAGCACTGCAAAGTGCTGCCTGTGCGTTCACCCACGTATTGCATTCGAAGCTTATTCGCTCGAAAGCAGATCCATGGTGTGCTTATCCATCATTTCCAGCGCACGGCCACCGCCGCGAGCAACGCAAGTCAGCGGATCTTCGGCAACGATCACCGGCAGACCGGTTTCCTGAGCCAGCAACTTGTCGAGGTCACGCAGCAGCGCGCCACCACCGGTCAGCACCAGGCCACGCTCGGCGATGTCGGAAGCCAGTTCCGGCGGCGATTGCTCCAGCGCGCTTTTCACCGCCTGAACGATGGTGGCCAGCGACTCTTGCAGAGCCTCGAGCACTTCGTTGGAGTTCAGGGTGAATGCGCGTGGAACGCCTTCGGCCAGGTTGCGACCGCGAACATCGACTTCGCGCACTTCGCCGCCCGGGTAGGCCGTACCGATTTCCTGCTTGATGCGTTCAGCGGTGGATTCACCGATCAGGCTGCCGTAGTTGCGGCGCACGTAGGTGATGATCGCTTCGTCGAAACGGTCGCCGCCGACACGTACGGATTCGGCGTAGACCACACCGTTCAGGGAGATCAGGGCGATCTCGGTGGTACCACCACCGATGTCCACGACCATCGAACCGCGCGCTTCTTCAACTGGCAGGCCGGCACCGATCGCAGCAGCCATCGGCTCTTCGATCAGGAACACTTCACGGGCACCGGCGCCAAGGGCCGATTCACGGATGGCGCGACGCTCGACCTGGGTGGACTTGCATGGAACGCAGATCAGCACACGAGGGCTGGGCTGCAGGAAACTGTTTTCGTGAACCTTGTTGATAAAGTACTGCAGCATCTTTTCGCAGACGCTGAAGTCGGCGATCACGCCGTCCTTCATCGGACGAATGGCGGCAATGTTGCCCGGCGTACGGCCGAGCATGCGCTTGGCCTCGGTGCCGACAGCGACGACACTTTTCTGGTTACCGTGTGTCCGAATGGCCACAACCGATGGCTCATTCAGGACGATACCGCGCTCGCGCACGTAAATAAGGGTGTTGGCAGTGCCCAGGTCAATGGAAAGATCGCTGGAAAACATGCCACGCAGTTTCTTGAACATGGGAAAGGGACCCTAGGCAACGCGTGGGTAAAAAAGTGCGGCAAACTCTAACAACGACAGGGATTTTGGGCAAGGCGCCAATATGTTAAATTGGCCGCTTTTCTGTGCACCAAGCCCCACAATCGCGGCCTTATGACCGTAGAAGTGCGGTAGTGTTCCGACAATCTAACACACGGACGCCGTCCGTTCTGTTTTCCACTGGAGAATCCCGATGGCGCTAGAACGCTCCGACGTGGAAAAAATCGCGCATCTGGCCTGCCTTGGCCTCAACGATGCCGATCTTCCGCACATTACTTCCGCCCTCAACAGCATTCTCGGGCTGGTCGACGAAATGCAGGCCGTTGATACCGACGGTATCGAGCCGCTGGCCCACCCCCTGGAAGCCAGTCAGCGCCTGCGCGCCGACGTGGTGACCGAGACGAATAATCGCGAGGCCTACCAGTCCATCGCACCAGCGGTCGAAAACGGCCTGTATCTGGTTCCGAAAGTCATCGACTAAAGGGAAAGAGCCTGCAATGCATCAAATGACTCTGGCCGAGATCGCCCGCGGTCTCGCCGATAAAAAGTTTTCCTCCGAAGAGCTGACCAAAGTCCTGCTGGCGCGTATTACCCAGCTCGATCCGCAGCTCAACAGTTTCATCAGCCTCACCGAGGATCTGGCCATCGAGCAGGCGAAAGCCGCCGATGCACGCCGGGCCAACGGTGAGAGCGGCGCCCTGCTCGGCGCGCCGATCGCCCACAAGGATCTGTTCTGCACCCAGGGCATCCGCACCAGCTGCGGCTCGAAGATGCTCGACAACTTCAAGGCTCCATACGACGCCACCGTAGTCGCGAAACTGGCCGCTGCCGGCGCCGTGACCCTGGGCAAGACCAACATGGACGAATTCGCCATGGGTTCGGCCAACGAGTCGAGCTGGTACGGCGCAGTGAAAAATCCGTGGAATCTGGAACACGTACCGGGCGGTTCGTCCGGTGGTTCGGCGGCGGCAGTTGCCGCTCGTTTGTTGCCAGCGGCCACGGCCACTGACACCGGCGGTTCGATCCGTCAGCCGGCGGCGTTCACTAACCTCACCGGCCTGAAGCCGACCTACGGTCGCGTTTCGCGCTGGGGCATGATTGCCTACGCTTCCAGCCTCGATCAGGGCGGCCCGTTGGCGCGCACGGCCGAAGACTGCGCGATCCTGCTGCAAGGCATGGCCGGCTTCGACCCGAACGATTCCACCAGCATCGATGAGCCGGTTCCAGATTACTCCGCCAGCCTCGGCGAGTCGCTGCAAGGCCTGCGCATCGGCGTGCCGAAGGAATACTTCAGCGCCGGTCTCGACCCGCGCATTGCCGAGCTGATCCAGAACAGCATCCAGCAGTTGCAGAAGCTCGGTGCGGTGATCAAGGAAATCAGCCTGCCGAACATGCAGCACGCCATTCCTGCGTACTACGTGATCGCCCCGGCAGAAGCGTCTTCCAACCTGTCGCGTTTCGACGGCGTGCGTTTCGGCCATCGCTGCGAGAACCCGGAAAACCTCATCGACCTGTACAAGCGCTCCCGTGGCGAAGGCTTCGGCGCGGAAGTGCAGCGCCGGATCATGGTCGGTGCCTACGCGCTGTCCGCCGGTTACTACGACGCCTACTACCTGAAAGCGCAGAAGATTCGTCGTCTGGTGAAGAACGATTTCATGGCTGCGTTCAATGAAGTCGACATCATCCTCGGCCCGACCACGCCGAACCCGGCCTGGAAACTCGGCGCGAAGAACAGCGACCCGGTCGCAGCCTATCTGGAAGACGTCTACACCATCACCGCCAACCTCGCCGGCCTGCCGGGCCTGTCGATGCCGGCCGGTTTTGTCGACGGTCTGCCGGTGGGCGTGCAGTTGCTCGCGCCGTATTTCCAGGAAGGCCGTTTGCTCAACGTTGCGCACCAGTATCAGTTGAACACTGACTGGCACACCCGCACCCCAACCGGCTTCTGAGGAGACACACATGCAATGGGAAGTCGTGATCGGGCTGGAGATTCACACTCAGCTCACCACCCGGTCGAAAATCTTTTCCGGTAGTTCCACCACGTTCGGTTCCGAGCCGAACACCCAGGCCAGCCTGATCGATCTGGGCATGCCCGGCGTGCTGCCGGTGCTCAACCAGGAAGCGGTGCGCATGGCGGTGATGTTCGGTCTGGCGATTGACGCCGAGATCGGCCAGCACAACGTGTTCGCCCGCAAGAACTACTTCTACCCGGATCTGCCGAAGGGCTACCAGATTAGCCAGATGGAATTGCCGATCGTTGGCAAAGGCCACCTGGACATCGCCCTGGAAGACGGCACGGTCAAACGCGTCGGCATCACCCGCGCGCACCTTGAAGAAGACGCCGGCAAGAGCCTGCACGAAGAATTCAACGGCGCCACCGGCATCGACTTGAACCGTGCCGGCACGCCGCTGCTGGAAATCGTTTCCGAGCCGGACATGCGCAGCGCCAAGGAAGCCGTGGCTTACGTCAAGGCGATCCACGCGCTGGTGCGCTACCTGGGCATCTGCGACGGCAACATGGCCGAAGGCTCGCTGCGTTGCGACTGCAACGTCTCGGTACGCCCGAAAGGCCAGGTCGAGTTCGGCACTCGCTGCGAGATCAAGAACGTCAACTCGTTCCGTTTCATCGAGAAGGCGATCAACTCGGAAATCCAGCGTCAGATCGAGCTGATCGAAGACGGCGGCAAAGTGATCCAGCAGACCCGCCTGTACGATCCGAACAAGGACGAGACCCGTCCGATGCGTTCGAAAGAGGAAGCCAACGACTACCGTTACTTCCCCGATCCGGACCTGCTGCCGGTGGTCATCGAAGAGTCGTTCCTCGGTGAAGTGCGGGCGACCCTGCCGGAACTGCCACCGCAAAAGCGCGAGCGCTTCCAGAGTCAGTTCGGTCTGTCGGCTTACGACGCCAACGTGCTGGCCACCAGCCGTGAACAGGCGGACTACTTCGAGAAAGTCGCGGCCATCGGTGGCGACGCGAAACTGGCGGCGAACTGGGTGATGGTCGAGTTGGGCAGCCTGCTCAACAAGCAGGGCCTGGACATTGAGGATTCGCCAGTTTCCGCCGAGCAACTGGGCGGCATGCTGCAGCGCATCAAGGACAACACCATCTCCGGCAAGATCGCCAAGGTAGTGTTCGAAGCGATGGCCAACGGCGAAGGCAGTGCTGACGAGATCATCGAGAAGCGCGGGCTCAAGCAAGTCACCGACACCGGCGCGATCTCCGCCGTGCTCGACGAAATGCTCGCGGCCAACGCCGAACAGGTCGAACAGTACCGCGCGGCAGACGAAGCCAAACGCGGCAAGATGTTCGGCTTCTTCGTCGGCCAGGCCATGAAAGCCTCGAAAGGCAAGGCCAACCCGCAGCAGGTGAACGAATTGCTGAAAAGCAAGCTCGAAGGCTGACCACCAATGGAGCCAGATCCAAAGCCTGGCTCCATCCCCTGTGGAAGGGACCTGTGGCGAGGGGATTTATCCCCGTTGGGCCGCGAAGCGGCCCCAATTGCTGAGCTTGATTTGCACCAGATAAACCGAGTTCTCAGTTTTGGGACTGCTGCGCAGTCCAACGGGGATAAATCCCCTCGCCACAGGTCACTCCTACATTTGATCCGGGATACCTTTGAATGAAGCGTCTGTTGCTGAGCAGCGCCCTGCTCTCCCTGCTGGCCGGTTGCGCCAGTACCGACACCATCGACCCGCACGGTTACGACCAGACCGGCGTCGCCTCCTACTATGGAGCCAAACATCACGGTAAACGCACCGCCAGCGGCGAAGCGTTCAACCAGCATTCCCTGACCGCCGCCCACCGCCAGTTACCGTTCGGCACGCGGGTGAAGGTCACCAACCTGAAAAACGATGAATCAGTCGTGGTCCGCATCAATGACCGTGGCCCGCACACCCGTGGCCGGCTGATCGATCTGTCACGCGAGGCCGCCGATGAGATCGGCATGCTGCGCAGCGGCACCGCACGGGTTCGCGTGCAGGCCCTCGACTGATGGAGCGCTGACCATTTTCGGACTAGCCGATCTGCCGCTGATCAACGTCATCGAATTGCTCAGCGGCCTGGTTCTTTTGCTCATCGGCGCCGAGCTGATGGTGCGCGCCGCCGTGCGTCTGGCCGAGCGCCTGCGCGTGCGTCCGTTGATCATCGGCCTGACCATCGTCGCCCTCGGCAGCAGCGCGCCGCAGATGACCGTGAGCCTGCAAGCGGCGCTGACCGACAACCCGGACATCGCCGTCGGCAGCGTGGTCGGCAGCGGCATCTTCAACATCCTCGTAACCCTTGGCCTGTCGGCGTTGATCATCCCGCTGCGCGTGTCGCGGCAATTGGTGCGCCTCGATATCCCGCTGATGATCGGCGCCAGCCTGCTGGTATTCATCCTCGCCTGGAATAAAGACCTCGGACGTTTCGACGGTGTCCTGCTGCTCGGGGCCTTGGCGCTGTACCTTGGCTTGTTGTTCCGCCAGTCGCGACACTCGACGCGACCTCATACAGAACGACCCACCGAAACGCAGCAATCCTGGCTGATCAGTGTGCTGATGATTCTCGCTGGCCTGGCCATGCTGGTATTCGCCGGGCGTTTGCTGCTCGGCGCCGCCGTGGTCGTGGCCACCGACCTGGGCCTGTCCGAACGGGTCATCGGCCTGACCGTGGTCGCGGTCGGCACTTCGCTGCCGGAGCTGGCGACTTCGCTGATCGCTGCGTTGCGCGGGCAGCGCGACATTGCCGTGGGCAACGTGATCGGCGCCAACCTGTTCAACCTGCTCGGGGTGCTCGGGCTGACCGCCCTACTCGCACCGACGCCGCTTTCCGTCTCCCCCAACGCGCTGGATTTCGACTTGCCAGTGATGCTCGGCGTCGCGGCGCTGTGCTTGCCGGTGTTCTATTCCGGCTACCGCGTTACCCGGGCCGAAGGCTTGCTGCTGCTCGGTTTGTATCTGGTCTACGGACTGCATGTGGTGTCGTTCACCACCGGCATGCCGCTGGCCGGCAAACTCGAGCGCTTGATGCTGTTTTATGTCCTGCCGGCGCTGCTGACGTTTCTGCTGTTCACGTCGATCCGCGCCTGGCGTCGCCAACACCACAAGAGAGATGTGCCATGAGCGAGTCGAAGCAGTCCGGGGTTGAAATCCGTCGTCAGGTCATGGGCGATGCGTTCGTTGATCGCGCCCTGGGCAACGCCACCGAGTTCACCCAGCCGTTGCAGGATTTCGTCAATGAACACGCTTGGGGCGGGGTGTGGAATCGTGAGGGGCTGCCGCTGAAGACCCGCAGCCTGATCACCCTCGCCGCGCTGACCGCGCTGAAGTGTCCGCAGGAGTTGAAAGGCCATGTGCGCGGTGCGCTGAACAACGGCTGCACGGTGGAAGAGATCCGCGAAGCGCTGCTGCATTGCGCGGTGTATGCCGGCGTGCCGGCGGCGATCGATGCGTTTCGCGCGGCGCAGGAAGTGATCGACAGTTATCAGAAACCGCAGTGACCGCCTTCGCGAGCAGGCTCGCTCCCACATTTGCAATGCGCTTCCCTGTGGGAGCGAGCCTGCTCGCGAAGAGGCCCTGGCAGACACCGCAAATCCTTGGTCAGATCCACCCACCCCACTGCAACACAAAGATCCCGACATTGGTGGTAATCGCCGCCATCAACGTGGTCATCACGATAATCGCCGCTGCCAGCTCATGATTGCCCTGCGCCGCCCGGGCCATGACGAAACTTGCCGCCGCCGTCGGGCTGCCAAAGCAGAGAAACAGAATCCCCAGTTCCGCCCCG
>NZ_RCOC01000076.1:0-78480 GCF_004307515.1 Pseudomonas sp. Sample_14
CCCGCGCCCCGCCCATCGCCACGTAAACACGCACCTCTGATTGCACACGGTTGAGAAGACAGCTCCAGGCTGCCGGCCGTGGTGTTTACGACTGTTCGATGGAAATTGTCATGTCCAGGTTTACTGCTGTCCCCTGCGCGGAATCTGCCCGCGCGCACTTTGCCCTGAATGAATCGCGGATTCGTTGCAGGCACGCTATTGCCGTCCTTTGCGGCCTGCTGCTGACACCGCTGGCGCTGGCTGATGATCACGCGAGCCATGAAAGTGAATTGAGCCCGACGGTGATCACTGCCATCGCCCCAAGCTCGCCACTGACGATCGTCACCAACCCCAAGGATCCGCGCCAACCGGTGCCGGCCAGTGACGGCGGCGATTACCTGAAGACCATTCCCGGCTTCGCTCTGGTGCGCAATGGCGGCACCAACGGCGATCCGGTGCTGCGCGGCATGTTTGGTTCGCGGCTGAATATCCTCACCAACGGCAGCATGATGCTCGGCGCTTGCCCCGGCCGGATGGACGCGCCGACTTCGTATATTTCACCGGAAACCTACGACAAACTCACGGTGATCAAAGGCCCGCAAACCGTCCTGTGGGGTCCGGGCGCATCGGCCGGTACGGTGCTGTTCGACCGTGAGCCGGAGAACTTCGGCGAACTCGGCACTCGCGTCAACGCCAGCATCCTGGCTGGCTCGCATGGGCGTTTCGACAAGGTTGTCGACGCGGCTGCCGGCGGTCCGTTGGGCTACGTGCGCGTCATCGGCAACACCGCGCATTCCGACGATTACCGCGATGGCAACAACGACATCGTCGCCTCGCGTTACGACAAGTGGAACGGCGATGTCGCACTGGGCTGGACGCCGGATGCCGACACCTTGATCGAACTCACCGCCGGCAAGGGCGACGGCGAGGCGCGGTATGCCGGGCGCGGCATGGACGGTTCGCAATTCCTGCGCGAAAGCCTTGGCCTGCGCCTGGAAAAATCCAACATCAGCGAGGTGCTGGAAAAACTCGAGGCGCAGGTCTACTACAACTACGCCGACCATGTGATGGATAATTACACCCTGCGCACCCCGTCCGGCACCGGGATGATGGCAGGGCCCATGGCGTCCAACGTCGACCGCCGTACCCTCGGTGCACGGATCAAAGCAACCTGGCGCTGGGCTGATGTTCAGCTGATCACCGGCCTCGACGCACAGACCAACGAGCACCGTCAGCGCAGTGCAATGGGCGTCGATACCTACAAGCAGCTGCCGTACAGCAAGGACGCCGATTTCCACAACTACGGCGTGTTCAGCGAAATGACCTGGTACGCCGCCGAGCGTGATCGCTTGATCACTGGCGCCCGTGTCGACCGTGCTTCGGCCAAGGATTATCGGCAGACCACCGGCTCGGGGATGATGTCCCGCCCCAACCCGACCGCCGACGACACCCGCGCCGACACCCTGCCCAGCGGCTTCATCCGTTACGAGCATGACCTCGCCGACAGCCCGACCACGCTCTATGCAGGCCTCGGCCACGCGCAACGCTTCCCGGATTACTGGGAGTTGTTTTCACCCAAGTCCGGCCCGGCAGGATCGGTCAATGCGTTCGACTCGATCAAACCGGAAAAGACCACGCAGTTCGACTTCGGCGTGAACTACAGGAGCGCCGACCTCGAAGCCTGGGCCTCGGGTTACATCGGTGTGGTACGCGATTACATCCTGTTCGACTACACGCCGGGAATGATGGGCATGAGCACCTCGCGCGCCGAAAACATCGACGCGCGGATCATGGGTGGCGAACTCGGTGCTGCCTACAACCTCACCGACAACTGGAAAGCCGATGCGACCCTGGCCTATGCCTGGGGCAAGAACAGCAGCGACGGCTCGGCCCTGCCGCAGATGCCGCCGCTGGATGCGCGCTTCGGCCTGACCTACAGCGAGGCCAAGTGGAGCGCCGGCGCACTCTGGCGAGTGGTCGCCGCGCAGCACCGCATCGACGCGAACAAGGGCAACGTGGTCGGCAAGGATTACGCCCAGAGCTCGGGCTTCGGCGTGTTCTCGCTCAACGGCGCGTACCGCATCAACCAGCACTGGAAGGTCAGCAGCGGCGTCGACAACCTGTTCGGCAAAGCCTACGCCGAGCACCTGAACCTGGCTGGCAACGCCGGGTTCGGTTACCCGGCCAATGACCCACAGGCAATTAATGAACCAGGGCGCACGCTCTGGACCAAAGTGGATATGAGTTTCTGACACCAACACCTACCCATGTGGGAGCGAGCCTGCTCGCGAAGAGGCCGGCGCATTCAACAGTGATGTCGTCTGGCATGACGCCTTCGCGAGCAGGCTCGCTCCCACAGGTAAACAGACAACGAAAAGAACCAAGCCAAGCGGAGCACTCGTGATGCAAAAGCCTCAACCCAATTTCTACAACCTGGCCTGGCGCTGGCATTTCTATGCCGGGCTGTTCGTCGCGCCGTTCATGGTGATGCTGGCCCTGACCGGGATCATTTATCTGTTCAAACCGCAGCTCGATTTGCTGATGTACAGCAGCCTGCTCGAAGTACCGGTCGGGCACCACACGGTGCCGGCCGATGACCTGCTGCAACGGGTGAAAGCTGCCTATCCGCAAGGCCAGGTCACTCAGTACCTGCCGCCGGTGAATGCCGAACGCAGCGCGCAATTCGTGGTGAAAAACGCTGGTCACGAACTCAACGTATTCGTCGATCCGTACCACGGTGACATCCTCGGCGAGCAGGATGCCAAGCAGAATCTGCAAGCCATCGCCCGTGCGATCCACGGCGAATTGATGATCGGCACGGTCGGCGATCGGCTGATCGAAATGGCCGCTGGCTGGGGCGTGGTGCTGGTGGTCTCGGGGCTGTTCCTGTGGTGGCCGCGCGGTCAGGCGGCGGGCATTCTATGGCCGCGTTTGAACAGCCGCGGTCGAGTGTTGTGGCGCGATCTGCATGCCGTCACCGGTTTCTGGGGCGCGACATTGCTGTTGGTGATGTTGCTCAGCGGCATGACCTGGACCGGTTTCTGGGGCAAGCAATACGCGCAGGTGTGGAACGTGTTTCCAGCCGCAATGTGGGACAACGTGCCGACCTCCGACATCGAGGCACGCAGCCTCAACAGCGCGACCCGCCAGACCGTGCCGTGGGCGATGGAAAACACACCGATGCCGATGTCCGGCGACCACGCCGAACACATGAATCACGGCAATGCCCATGCCGGCCCCGCTGCACCCGAAGTCAGCCTGCAGGATGTGCAGAACATCGCCAGTGAGCGCAAGGTGGAGCCCGGCTACAGCATCACCCTGCCGACTACCGCCACCGGCGTGTTCACCATTGCCGTATTCGCCGATGACCCGCGCAACGACGCCACCCTGCATATCGATCAGTACACCGGCAAGGTTCTCGCCGATGTGCGTTTCGAGCACTACGGCACCGTTGCTCGCGCCACGGAAATCGGCGTGATGCTCCACGAAGGCAAGATGTTCGGCACCTTCAACCAGATCGTCGTGCTGCTGATCTGCCTGATGATTCTGCTCAGCGCCGTAAGCGGCGTGGTGATCTGGTGGAAGCGTCGGCCTGAAGGCAAGTTCGGTGTGCCGCCGCTGCGCCATGACCTGCCGACATGGAAAACCGGCGTGGCGATCATGCTGGTGCTGGCGGTGGTTTTTCCGCTGGTGGGGGCTTCGCTGCTGTTCGTGTGGTTGCTTGATCGGTTCGTCTTGCCACGAGTCGCCCGGCGCACCGTCGATCTACCGCGCTGATAGTGTGGCGCGGGCTCAGTGGCCCGCGCTCGACTCGGCATTCGAATTACAACTCATCTCTGATCCGCACGGCACCTTCGGCCGCCGGCTGTTGCCGACGGGTTCGCCAACCACTGCCCAGGTGCCCGGTATGGCGCCAATACGCGCCTGCCACCAACACCTGAAATTCGCCCAATTGCAGGAGTCGGGAGACAAATTGCCCAGGCGTGAGGCGGCTGACCCATTGCCCGTTTTCATAAACGACCGAACGGGTCAGCAGCAGATCCCGTTCGGCGTCTGAGTACACTGGCGTGTATTTGAGCAACTCATGGCCGGGCGTGGAGTAGTAATACCCACGAATATCGAAACCTTGGTTTTTCAACTCGTGGGTGTGTGCATACACCAGCGCGGGTTCGGCGAAATTACTGCGGATCTGTTCGTTGTCAGCGACCAGCAAGGTATTGCCCGACAGGCTGAATTGATGACTGGCCACGACGGCATAACCGTCAGGGAAGCGCGGTGCCGGTCGGCGCCAGTCGGTCGCAGGGTCCTCGGCAGTACGGAAAAGACGCAGACGAAGATTCTCCTCGTTGGCGAACCACGCAACAGGCTCCAGCGGGACAAAGCGCTGGCCGGAGTCTTCCCCGAGAACCGCGCCCTCATAGCCGGTCCGAGCGAGTATTTCATTGTCGGTCCGTTGCTGGGCATAGCGGGCAGCATCGTCGGGATGCTGGAAGATCGGTCCCAGCGCCGGAACCGGATGATTTTGCCAATGGCGCTCACGAGATATCTCGGCAAGGCCCGGTTGCCAGCCCTCCTCGACCCGACCACGGCGAGACCAGCAGGCGCTGGTTTCAATGACATGCAGGTCACCGGCTCGCGCCATCCGATTTACGTATTCGACAAGGCTGAAAGTGCCCTTGCTGTTGTTGCGTTCATCATTCGCCGCCTGCTCCATTGACACAAAAGCGTTGGGGCGCAAGTCCACTTGCCCGAACCGGTCGAAGAATGTGCCGGGCTCGAACGCGTGCAGTTGCAGCCTCAGCAGCGCTCCGTCGGCGCAGGAGAAGTAGATCGGCTTGTAACCCTGTGGAGTACTGGCCCGTCGACACGCCTGCTGGACTTCGCTGGGCATGATCAGCACGTGCCGGATATCCGTGGATCGTGCGCCAAGCGGCGGCAGGACGGCGCGCAGATAAATCGAATCCAGCAGAAAGCCTGATGGCAGTCGCCCGTGCTCGAAAATCCGGTCCAGCGCCAGCGCCGACCGTTGTGCAGTCAGCGGCAGACTGGCAAGAAACACCCCGCCGGCCGAGCGCAGGATGACACCGAAAGTCTGCATATCGCGGCTCACCGCCAGCTCATGGACATATCGAGCGGCCGCATCTGCCTGAAGAAATAACGGGCCGCACACCGCCGCAGTAGCGGCTTTGCTGTAATCCGTCACGTTCTGCAAATCGGCGGAGAACGGCACCCAGCGCGATACTTGCCGGGGCAGGCCCCACAGGTCACTGCCGGTGACGACCTGCAAATAACCTGTTCTGGCGAGCGAGTCGATCCAGTCGATCGGTTTCAATTCACCGCTGTAAAGGCGCTGCTTGATGGTCTCGCCATCCAGTGATGCGGGCAGGCTATTGCTTGCCGTCAGGGCAATCGACAGATCGGCGCGCAGACGCTCCCACAACCCAGGCTGATAGCGAATCGTCGCACCGTCCGGCGCAAACAGGTATTCATCCCAGACCACAGGCTTGCGCGTGAATGCCGAGTACAAGGTATCGACCGACAGCATGTTCAAGTAGATCTGTTTGTCGATGGCCGAAAACGCTACCGACAGCTCCCTCGGGACTCTGGAGCGGTAACGCGCAACGATCCGGCAATTTTCTGGAAACAGTCCGGCAGCGCGAGTCTCGTCGGCGATGATCTCGCTACTGTCGAAATTTTCGCGTGTCACTTCAATCGGCAAGGTAGCGACGTAGAGGCCGTCGGAGCGTTTCAGAATGACACCGCCATAGAGCTTGTCGGTGCTCTGCGGCAACAGCGATCGGGCATGCACCGCCGCATCGTCGGCACTGTGAAAAACCGGCCCCAGGGCGCGTCGCTGCAGATTTGCGTAAGGCTGCCAGGTTTTCTTGACCAAACCCGGCCGGTCCCAGCACAGACTCGTACGCAGCACGTCAAGTTGACCACTGTCGACCACGGTGTGCACGAAGTCGGATGGCAACAGCCTTTGCGCAGCGAGATCGTCCTTGAGCGTTTGCAGCGTCGTCTGCGAGCTGTCGTCGTAGAACAACTTGCTGGAGCTGTTGAACACATACCTGAGCAGAGCACCATCACCAGTGGCGATATACAAAGTTCTGTGCCGGCCAGTGGCGACGACCGGGCGCCGCTCGGAGAGATACATGGCAACGGTCAGCGTCTCTGGCGTGACGAAGTAATGCGCGAGCCAGTCCTGGGGATGGCGCAAGGTTTCCCCGATTCTCTGGTGCATGTAATACACGGCATGCAGGTCGAAGCCATCCGGGTACTGATACCAGGGAGCCGTCTTGCTGGAACTGAACACCGACTCCTGACGAAACAGATTGGTGCCGCTATCGCTGACGGGTATCAGCTCGCTGGCGATGTATTCCTCCCGCCCCACGTGCTTGAGAATGAAGCCGAACCAGGTTTTCTTCTCGTCGTGCAAATGCACGTCAGTACTGGATTGACTAAGTGCTGCCTCGTCCGCCGAGGAAAACACCGCACCAAAGAAAATCCTCGCAGGACGCTTCCACGGCATTGTTGTAGCGCCAGGCGCAGGCACTTGCGTTGGCGGATATGGCTGCAAAGAAAGATCTGGCAATGACGGTTTCGGTAACGTCGGCAGCGGCGGCTCAGACTCGCCTGGTTCAGCCACTGACGCTATTGGCAGGCTCCAGTCAGCGCCGATTTGCCCGCGATAGCCCCACAGTGCGTGATCGATCAGGTTGAACAAGACGCCGGCCTGCGCCTGTTCACGCACAAAGGCCTGTGGCCGTTCAGTGCCGTTGCGCAGCGCACTGACAAGCTCGCCCGGGTGCTTGCCAGTGCCGAGGCGTCTGGCCAGCTCCCTGGCGACGATGGTGGTGTAGGGCTGGAACCTGATCAGGCTGTCGCCGGCACCAGAGCAATACAGAGCGATCCCGTCGACCAGGGTCTGCCGCAGCTCGTCAACGTTGAGCATCTGCACATCCAGCAGAGCCTCGGCACGGGTCCAGCGCAGATACCGGATATGCACCGGGTCAAGTTGCGAAAGCGCAACGTGAGCGACATAACGCGCATGCATGGTGTGGTCGTCTGGAAACACCGGCCGACCGTGATTGTCCAGAGGATAAAGCCGCCCCTGGCTGAGCGTATCGATATCCCCGGGCAAGGGTTCGGTCACCACGAAACGCTTGTCGCTACGCTGAAAAACATACCCCGCGTACTGCTGATCACGGCGAATGCCCACGAGCTCATGGGCATGGCGAACCGCATCATCGGCCGCCAGAAAAGCCCGGCTCAATCGCGGCCAGGGGAAATTGGCGAAGGGCTGCCATTGCAGATCCACCGGACCCAGATGCGCCCACAACGCACTGCCGCGCACGACCTCCAGGGTCCCGGCCAGTACCAGCATCGAAACAAATGCGCGGGTATCCAGTGTGCCGGCCAACAGCCTTGCCTGCACACCATTGTCACTGACCGTGCCGTCCGACTGCGTAACGCTCAGTGCCGCTTCGATCGAATCGCCGCTGAAGCGGTACTTCAACATCGCATGATCCTGCGCCCGCATGTACAGCGACAACGCACGCCCCGCTTGCGCCAGATGTTGGCTGCGGGCATTCGCTTCGATAGCCCAGGCGATCTCCCGGGGCGTGAAGAAGTTCTCGTAGAGCCACGGCTGGCCAGGTGGAAACTGTGCCGGGTCGGGTCGTGAGGCAAAGTAAAAGCCCTCCAGCAAATAACCCCTGGGCAGCTGCAATTGCCCTTGGGCATCAACCGGAAATATTCGCTCAGGATCCCAAGCGGCGAGCCCGGCCGGCCGCGCATGGGTGGCGACATACTCCTCGCCAGTCAACTTCTTCAACAGCAGACCCGCTGCGTGCGCGCCTCTGGATTTCAACGCGGCCAGCACGGCGCGTTCGGCATTGACGCAGACACGGGTCATCAGCGGCAGTTCGGTGACCACACCCTTTGAAAACGACGCGCCGGCCTTCCAGTCCGCAGGTACGCGCCCCACCGAGTAGCCCCAGTCGGCATTCGAAACAATGACTTTGAGTTCACCCACGGTCGCCAGTTTGTTGATCACCGCCATCACGTCATAGGCCCCCGCCGGATGGCCGGACGGCCCGCCGGACTGTTGCCAGAGAAAGTAGTCGCGCTCCTCGGGCGAGCCGCTCGAGACGTATTTGAGCAAGCTGCCATCCGGGCCTGAAAGGTAAGCGCTGCGGAAAAAATCCCGCGCCGACACATCGCCAATGAAATCGCCGCCTGAATAGAAACTCATGAACAGCCGGAGCAGTGTTTCATCCTGACGCCGATTGCCATTGCGGAACTCGGCATGGATCGGCGGATGGCTGTGAACGCTGGCGACGCACCGGTAGCCCAGCGGATGAAGCATGCCGCCAAGGACATCGGTCTGCACAATTGTGCCGAAGTCAAAACCCGTGGCCTGCCCGGCGATGGGTGAAGTGGCGAGCAATTTCCCGTCCGGACGCAGCAGGATCACGCTGCCGTACTCTTTGTCCGGGTTCAGTGGAATCCGCGTGTGCACCCAATAGGCGGCGTCCTCTTCAGTCAGAAAGGCCGGGCTCAGTGGCGGCAGCTTGAACGTTGCTGAAGAACTTGCGGAACGACCGGATCGGCCTGAGACATGACTCATAAAAACCTGCGCTGAGAATCGGGATGAGCGCGTGAGTGTGGGCCGTCGGTTTTCACCTGCTGTGGTACATGTTTATCGTTTCTGTATCCGCATCTGCGCGACAGCTGCGCCCCAATCTGGCGCAACTGGACGCACCACCGCCCGACTACCGTCCCCTCCTGGTGCACGCCCACAGCGCGCAAGCGCTCTGGCACGACATTTTCTTGCCTGAACGCGACCGGGCACAGCCTTTGCAAAACACACCTTCAGTCGTCCGCATCTGCCAACCAGAAAAAATCGAATGTTCATGGAGATCGCACAATGAAGCGTCGCAGTTTGATCAAGGCTTTCACACTCACGGCATCCATTGCCGCGATGGGCATGACCTGGACTGTCCAGGCCGCCGAGACCATCAAGGTCGGTATTCTGCATTCGTTGTCCGGGACCATGGCGATCTCCGAAACGTCGCTCAAGGACATGGCGCTGATGACCATCGACGAGATCAACGCCAAGGGCGGCGTGAACGGCAAGATGCTCGAGCCGGTGGTGGTCGATCCCGCTTCCAACTGGCCGTTGTTCGCCGAAAAGGGCCGACAGCTGCTGACCCAGGACAAGGTCGCGGTGGTGTTCGGCTGCTGGACCTCGGTATCGCGTAAATCGGTATTGCCGGTGTTCGAAGAGCTCAATGGCCTGCTGTTCTACCCGGTGCAATACGAAGGCGAAGAGATGTCGCCGAACGTCTTCTACACCGGCGCCGCGCCGAACCAGCAAGCGATCCCCGCCGTTGAATACCTGATGAGCGAAGAAGGCGGCAGCGCCAAGCGCTACTTCCTGCTCGGCACCGACTACGTCTACCCGCGCACCACCAACAAGATCCTGCGCGCGTTCCTGCACTCCAAAGGCGTGGCCGACAAGGACATCGAAGAGGTCTACACGCCGTTCGGTCACAGCGATTACCAGACCATCGTTGCCAACATCAAAAAATTCTCCGCCGGCGGCAAGACTGCCGTCATCTCGACCGTCAATGGCGACTCCAACGTGCCGTTCTACAAAGAGCTGGCCAACCAGGGCTTGAAAGCCACCGATGTACCAGTGGTGGCGTTCTCGGTTGGTGAGGAAGAACTGCGCGGCATCGACACCAAACCGCTGGTGGGCAACCTCGCGGCGTGGAACTACTTCGAGTCGGTGGAGAATCCAGCGAACAAGAAATTCGTCGCGGACTGGAAAGCCTATGCGAAGAAACACAATCTGCCAGGCGCGGACAAAGCGGTGACCAACGACCCGATGGAAGCCACCTACGTCGGCATCCACATGTGGGCGCAAGCGGTCGAGAAAGCCAAATCCACTGACGTCGACAAAGTGCGCGAAGCACTGGCCGGGCAGACCTTTGCTGCGCCGTCCGGTTACACGTTGACCATGGACAAGACCAATCACCACCTGCACAAGCCCGTGATGATCGGCGAAATCCAGAGCGACGGGCAGTTCAACGTCGTGTGGCAGACCGAAGGCCCGATCCGCGCGCAACCATGGAGCCCGTTCATTCAGGGCAACGACAAGAAGCCGGATTATGCGGTGAAGAGCAACTGAGGCGAATTCAGTTTTTGAGGCGAGCATGAGACTTCCCCCTCACCCCAGCCCTCTCCCTCAGGGAGAGGGGGAAAGGGAGCCGATCTTCATGCTCTTCAAACCCTGAGTTCGACTCAAGTTCGCAAGTCGCAGCACATCGTCCAGACACCTCGGTCAGTCCCCTCTCCCTCCGGGAGAGGGTTAGGGTGAGGGGGCGGTTGAACAGGACACCACTAATGCCCACTGCCATACACCGCGTACTTCTCGCCATCGCACTGTTGCTGCCACTCCTGGCCCACGCTGGCGATGCCGAAGACTTCGTCGCGGCCAATCCGATGCAACAGGCCAAACTGCTGGAAGCCTGGGCCGCGCAGCCCGATCCGGCGCGTATCGAATTGCTCAACGCCCTGCAGCAAGGCGAGCTGACGATCGACGGCCAAGCGAAAACCCTGCGCCTGAACAATCGCCTGCGGGGTCTGATCGACACCGCGATGGCCAGCCATCAATTACTCGCCGCTGACAGCAAGATCCGTCTCGGCGCCGCGCAGCAATTGCAGAAAAGCGCGAAGCCCGCGCAGCTGAAATTTCTCGACCGGCAACTCGCCGGGGAAAAAGACCCAAGCGTGCACGCGGCCCTGAGCCTCGCGCTGGCCAATCTGCAACTGGTCGACAGCGACCCGGCGGTGCGCCTTGCAGCGGTGCGGTTGCTCGGTGAAACCGGCGACCCGCTGGCACGCACGCGCCTTGAAGGTCTGCTCGAACCGGGCGTGGAAAGCGATGCCGGCGTGCGCACCGCCGCTGAAACCAGCCTCGCTCAGGTCAAGCGCAAATTGCTGATCGGCGAAGTGCTCGGCCAGGCCTTCAGCGGCATGTCGCTGGGCTCGATTCTGCTGCTCGCCGCCCTCGGTCTGGCGATCACCTTCGGCCTGCTCGGGGTGATCAACATGGCTCACGGCGAGATGCTCATGCTCGGCGCCTACTCGACCTATGTCGTGCAGTTGATGTTCCAGCGTTACGCGCCGCAGGCCATCGAGTTCTATCCGCTGATCGCGCTGCCGGTGGCGTTTTTCGTCACCGCCGCCATTGGCATGGCGCTGGAGCGCACGGTCATCCGCCACCTTTACGGTCGACCACTGGAAACCCTGCTCGCGACCTGGGGCATCAGCCTGATGCTGATCCAGCTTGTGCGTTTGTTGTTCGGTGCGCAGAACGTTGAAGTGGCCAACCCGGCGTGGCTGTCCGGTGGCATTCAAGTGCTGCCGAACCTGGTGCTGCCGTACAACCGCATCGTCATCATCGCTTTCGCATTGTTCGTGGTGGTGCTGACCTGGCTGCTGCTGAACAAGACCCGCCTCGGCCTCAACGTGCGCGCCGTTACCCAGAACCGCAACATGGCCGCCTGCTGCGGCGTGCCAACCGGGCGCGTGGACATGCTCGCCTTCGGCCTCGGCTCGGGCATCGCCGGATTGGGCGGCGTGGCGCTGAGCCAGATCGGCAACGTCGGTCCCGACCTTGGCCAGAGCTACATCATCGACTCGTTCCTGGTGGTGGTGCTCGGCGGCGTCGGCCAACTGGCCGGTAGCGTGCTAGCCGCATTTGGCCTGGGCATCGCCAACAAGATTCTCGAACCGCAGATCGGTGCGGTGCTCGGCAAGATCCTGATCCTCGCGCTGATCATTCTGTTCATTCAGAAACGTCCGCAAGGCCTCTTCGCACTGAAAGGACGGGTGATCGACTGATGAACCAGCCTCTGTTAGTCACGGCCACACAAAAGGCCGGGCCGAAAGTCACGCTCGCGGTCGGCGGGGTGATCCTCGCGCTGCTGATCGTTCTGCCGCTGCTCTCGTTGTTGTCGCCAGACAATGCCCTGCACGTCTCGGCCTACACGCTGACCCTGGTCGGCAAAATCCTCTGCTACGCCATCGTTGCTCTGGCGCTGGATCTGGTCTGGGGTTACGCCGGCCTGCTGTCGCTGGGCCACGGTCTGTTCTTCGCCCTCGGCGGGTACGCGATGGGCATGTACCTGATGCGGCAGGCGGCCGGCGATGGCTTGCCAGCGTTCATGACTTTCCTGTCGTGGAGCGAATTGCCGTGGTACTGGACCGGCACCAGCAGCTTTATCTGGGCCATGTGTCTGGTGGTGCTGGCGCCGGGTCTGCTGGCGCTGGTGTTCGGCTTTTTCGCCTTCCGTTCGCGGATCAAGGGCGTGTATTTCTCGATCATGACCCAGGCCCTGACCTTCGCCGGCATGCTCCTGTTTTTCCGCAACGAGACCGGGTTTGGCGGCAACAACGGTTTCACCAATTTCCGCACCATTCTCGGTTTCGGCATCACCGAACCGGGCACCCGCGCGGTGCTGTTTCTGGCCACGGTGTTGTTGCTGGTGGCGAGCCTGTTCATCGGCTGGCGCCTGGCACAAAGCAAGTTCGGCCGAGTGCTGACGGCGTTGCGCGATGCGGAAAACCGTTTGATGTTCTGCGGCTACGACCCGCGCGGTTTCAAGCTGTTCGTCTGGGTGCTGAGTGCGGTGCTGTGCGGCCTCGCCGGAGCGCTGTACGTGCCACAAGTGGGCATCATCAACCCCAGCGAAATGTCGCCGACCAATTCGATCGAAGCGGCGGTTTGGGTCGCCCTTGGCGGGCGCGGCACGCTGATCGGGCCGCTGCTCGGCGCCGGCGTGGTCAACGGCATGAAGAGCTGGTTCACCGTGGCCTTCCCGGAATACTGGCTGTTCTTCCTCGGTGCGCTGTTCATCGTCGTGACGTTGTACCTGCCCAAGGGCGTGATCGGTCTGCTGAAGAAACGAGGTGAACAATGAGAGTCACAGCGAGTGCTGAATTCATGCTGGAGCCGGCGTTTTTCCCCGTGGAACCGAACAAGGACGAAGGCACCAGCCGCGACTCGATCGGCCTCGGCCAGCGCGTCGGCCCCGGCCTCGATACGCGCCACGGCACGATCCTGACCCTGGAAGACATCAGCGTCAGCTTCGATGGCTTCCGTGCCTTGAACAATCTCAACCTGTACATCGGCGTCGGCGAACTGCGCTGCATCATCGGCCCCAACGGCGCGGGCAAGACCACGCTGATGGACGTGATCACCGGCAAGACCCGGCCCAGCCACGGCAAGGCCTGGTTCGGCGAAACCCTGGATCTGACGCAGATGAGCGAAGTGCAGATTGCCCAGTCCGGCATCGGCCGCAAGTTTCAGAAACCAACGGTATTCGAAGCCTTGAGCGTGTTTGAAAACCTGGAGCTGGCGCAGAAGACCGACAAGTCGGTGTGGGCCAGTTTGCGTGCGCGCTTGAGTGGCGAGCAGAAGGATCGCATTAGCGAAGTGCTCGAGACGATTCGCCTGACCACTTCGGTCAATCGCCAGGCCGGGTTGTTGTCCCACGGCCAGAAGCAGTTTCTCGAGATCGGCATGTTGCTGATGCAGGACCCGCAATTGCTCCTGCTCGACGAACCGGTGGCGGGCATGACCGACGCCGAAACCGAGTTCACCGCTGAGCTGTTCAAGTCGCTGGCCGGCAAGCATTCGCTGATGGTGGTCGAGCACGACATGGGCTTTGTCGGCTCGATTGCCGACCACGTCACGGTGCTGCATCAGGGCAGCGTGCTGGCCGAGGGCTCGCTTGAGCAAGTGCAGGAAAACGAGCGGGTGATCGAGGTCTACCTCGGCCGCTGAAGACCTAGATCGTTCCCACGCTCTGCGTGGGAATGCCGCCATGGACGCTCTGCGTCCGCCGTTATGTGACGCGGAGCGTCACGGGATGCGTTCCCACGCAGAGCGTGGGAACGATCACCGGGGGAGAATTTGGACATGCTGCAAGTCGACAAGCTGCATCAGTACTACGGCGGTAGCCACATCCTGCGCGGCCTGAGCTTTGACGTGAAGGTCGGCGAAGTGACCTGCCTGCTCGGCCGTAACGGCGTGGGCAAGACCACCCTGCTCAAATGCCTGATGGGCCTGCTGCCGGCCAAGGAAGGTGCGGTGAACTGGGAAGGCAAACCGATCACCACGTTCAAACCGCATCAGCGTGTGCATGCCGGTATCGCCTACGTGCCGCAGGGCCGTGAGATCTTCGGGCGCCTGACGGTAGAAGAAAATCTGCTGATGGGCCTGTCACGCTTTTCAGGCTCAGAAGCCAAAGAAGTTCCAGGTTTCATCTACGAATTGTTCCCGGTGCTGCTACAAATGAAGCAGCGCCGTGGCGGCGATCTGTCCGGCGGTCAGCAACAGCAACTGGCAATCGGCCGGGCGCTGGCCAGCCGCCCGCGCCTGCTGATTCTTGATGAGCCCACCGAAGGCATTCAACCGTCGGTGATCAAGGAAATCGGCGCGGTGATCAAGCAGCTCGCGGCGCGCGGTGACATGGCGATTCTGCTGGTCGAGCAGTTCTACGATTTCGCCGCCGAGCTGGCCGATCAATACCTGGTGATGTCGCGGGGCGAGATCGTCCAGCAGGGTCGCGGTGAAAATATGGAGGCCGAGGGTGTACGCGGGCTGGTCACGATCTAACGCGCCGGTCTAATCTGTAGCTTCCTAACGATAATCACAAAACCATGAATTCGATTGTTGCACCTGCCCTGTTTACCCCGAGCTGGCATGCCGAGCTGGAACTGGCCTACGCGCGTTTCGGCGATTGCACGCGCCCGGTCATGCGCCGCCACCTCGGCCCGCTGCGGGTGCAAAAGCATCTGTACGCCGAAGGCCCCGAGGTCTGCCAGCACATCATCGTCCACCCACCGGGCGGAATTGCCGGTGGTGATCGGCTCGATATCAGCGCGCGCGTCGAGCACAACGCCTGGGCACAGATCACCAGCCCCGGCGCCGCCAAGTGGTATCGCGCGGGCGGGCCGGCGTATCAGCAGCTCGACTTGCAAGTCGCTGCCGGCGCGACCCTGGAATGGCTGCCGCAGGAAACCATCGTCTACAGCGCCGCGCAGGCCGAGTTGAGCACAACGATCGAGCTTGAAGGCGATGCGCGGCTGTTCTACTGGGACGTGGTGGCGCTGGGTCGGCCGGCCAGTGGCGAGCGTTTTGACCTCGGGCATTTTCAGGCGCACCTGGATATCCGCCGCGATGGTCAGTTGCTCTGGCACGAACGGCAGCGCATTGTCGGTGCGGACGGTTTACTCGACTCGCCGATCGGCCTGGATGGTAATCCGGTGTTTGCGACGTTGTTGGTCACCGGTGAAATCGATGCTGAATTGCTGGAGCGTTGCCGCTCGCTGGGGCATGAGGTACGCGGGGATTTGACTCAGTTGCCGGGACTGCTGGTGGCTCGTTGCCTGGCCAGTGAGGCGTTGCTCGCCCGCGCCTGGCTCATCGATTTGTGGCGATTGCTCAGACCTGTGCTGCTGGGGCGCGAAGCTATCGCGCCAAGAATATGGAGCACCTGAAACCCCGACCCTCACCCCCCGCCCTCTCCCGGAGGGAGAGGGAGCCTGACCGAGTCGTCTGATATGAATTTATCTGCCTGAACGAATATTGCTGACTGAATTGGCCATTGAAAACAACCAAGATCAGTCCCCTCTCCCTCGGGAGAGGGCTAGGGTGAGGGGCTGCTCCAACTGGCACCCCACACTTCTCGAGAGCCACCCGAATCTGCCCTGATGGAACCCGAACCATGGACCTGACCCCACGCGAAAAAGACAAGCTGCTGATCTTCACCGCCGGCCTCGTCGCCGAGCGGCGGCTGGCCCGTGGCGTGAAACTCAATTACCCGGAAGCCATGGCCTACATCTCCGCCGCGCTGCTTGAGGGCGCCCGCGACGGCCAGACCGTGGCCGAGCTGATGCATTACGGCACCACCCTGCTCAGCCGCGAACAAGTGATGGAAGGCATCCCGGAAATGATCCCGGAAATCCAGGTCGAGGCGACGTTCCCCGACGGCACCAAACTGGTCACCGTTCACCAGCCGATCGTCTGAGGCCGCGCCATGACTTACAGCATTCGCGATGCGAGCCGGGCCGACCTGCCGGCGATCCGCGACATCTACAACGACGCCGTGCTCAACACCACGGCGATCTGGAACGAACAAGCGGTCGACCTCGGCAATCGCCAGGCATGGTTCGACGCGCGGCAGTTGCAGGCGTATCCGATTCTGGTGATCGTCGACCATGAAAACGCAGTGCTGGGTTACGCCTCGTTCGGCGACTGGCGGCCGTTCGACGGTTTCCGCCACACCGTCGAGCACTCGGTGTACGTGCGCAGCGATCAACGCGGCAACGGCCTCGGCCCACAACTGATGACCGCGCTGATCGAACGCGCCCGCACTTGCGGCAAACACGTCATGGTCGCCGCCATCGAAAGCGGCAACGCTGCCTCCATCCGCTTGCACGAGCGTGCCGGTTTCAGCATCACCGGGCAGATGCCGCAAGTGGGCACCAAGTTCGGCCGCTGGCTCGATCTGACCTTCATGCAGTTGACCCTTAATCCCGGCGCACAGCCGCCGGGTGCCCACAAGGAGTGATGTCGATGAACGCCGCCCAGTTGCGCCGCGTCAACGCTGAGAGCTTTGCCCACTATCGCCAGGGCCTGGTCGATCTGCTGCTCGACGCCGTCGGTTACGGCGCCAGCGTCGGCTTCATGGCCGACCTCGATGCCGCGCAGGCGCGCGCGTATTTCGATGAGGTGCAGGACAACATCAACAAGGGCAGCACGCTGCTCTGGGTGGTGGTGAAGGACGAGCAGGTGCTGGCCAGCGTGCAACTGGGCCTGTGCCAGAAGGCCAATGGTCTGAACCGCGCCGAAGTGCAGAAACTGCTGGTGCGCGAACACGCGCGGCGCCGTGGCCTCGGCCAGCAACTGATGCAGGCGCTGGAACTCGAAGCGCCCAAGCACAAGCGCGGCATGCTCTATCTCGACACCGAGGCCGGCTCGCCGGCAGAAGATTTCTACAAGGCGCTGGGCTATGTGCGCGCCGGCGAAATACCCGATTACGCCTGCGACCCCAACGGCACCTATCGCCCGACCGCTCTCTATTACAAAGTCCTGCAAGGAGCCCAGCGATGATTCCTGGCCAATACCAGATCCAGCCCGGCGACATCGAACTCAATGTCGGCCGCCGCACCGTGAGCCTGAAAGTCGCCAACAGCGGCGACCGGCCGATCCAGGTCGGTTCGCACTTTCACTTTTTCGAAACCAACGACGCGCTGACCTTCGACCGTGCCGCCAGTCGCGGCATGCGCCTGAACATCCCCGCCGGCACCGCCGTGCGCTTCGAGCCGGGGCAAAGCCGTGAAGTCGAGCTGGTCGATTACGCCGGGCATCGCCGGGTGTTCGGCTTTGCCGGCCGCATCATGGGTGATCTCTAAACAACACGGTGCCCGCTCTGGCCCCTTCGCGAGCAGGCTCGCTCCCACATGAGAACGCGATCAAATGTGGGAGCGAGCCTGCTCGCGAAAGCGAGTAATGCGAGCGATTTCAGACCCAATTGAATCTCAAGGCATGCCCATGAAAATCTCCAGACAAGCCTACGCCGACATGTTCGGCCCCACCGTCGGCGACAAGGTGCGCCTGGCCGATACCGAGCTGTGGATCGAAGTCGAAAAGGACTTCACCACCTACGGCGAGGAAGTGAAGTTCGGTGGCGGCAAAGTCATCCGCGACGGCCAGGGCCAGAGTCAGTTGCTCGCCGCCGAAGTGGTCGACACGCTGATCACCAACGCGCTGATCATCGACCACTGGGGCATCGTCAAGGCCGACGTCGGCCTCAAGGACGGGCGCATCGCCGCGATCGGCAAGGCCGGCAACCCCGATGTGCAGCCCAACGTGACCATCGCCATCGGCGCCGGCACCGAAGTGATTGCCGGCGAAGGCATGATCCTCACCGCTGGCGGCATCGACACGCATATCCACTTCATCTGCCCGCAGCAGATCGAAGAAGCGTTGATGAGCGGCGTCACCACCATGATCGGCGGCGGCACCGGGCCGGCCACCGGCACCAACGCCACCACCTGCACCTCCGGCCCGTGGCATCTGGCGCGCATGCTCCAGGCCGCCGATGCCTTCCCGATGAACATCGGCCTCACCGGCAAAGGCAACGCCAGCCTGCCGGAGCCGTTGATCGAACAGGTCAAGGCCGGCGCCATCGGCCTCAAACTGCACGAGGACTGGGGCACCACCCCGGCGAGCATCGACAACTGCCTCAACGTCGCCGACCAGTACGACGTGCAGGTGGCGATCCACACCGACACCCTCAACGAATCGGGTTTCGTCGAAACCACCCTTGGCGCATTCAAGGGCCGCACCATCCACACCTATCACACCGAAGGTGCCGGTGGCGGCCACGCGCCGGACATCATCAAGGCCTGCGGTTTCCCCAACGTGCTACCGAGCTCGACCAACCCGACCCGGCCGTTCACCCGCAACACCATCGACGAACACCTCGACATGCTCATGGTCTGCCACCACCTCGACCCGAGCATCGCCGAAGACGTCGCCTTCGCCGAAAGCCGTATCCGCCGCGAAACCATTGCCGCTGAAGACATCCTCCACGACCTCGGCGCGTTCTCGATGATCAGCTCCGACAGTCAGGCCATGGGCCGCGTCGGTGAAGTCATCACACGCACCTGGCAGACCGCAGACAAGATGAAAAAACAGCGCGGCCCACTGCCCCAGGACGGCGAGGGCAACGACAACTTCCGCGCCAAGCGTTACATCGCCAAGTACACCATCAACCCGGCGATTACCCACGGCATCAGCCATGAAGTCGGCTCGATCGAAGTCGGCAAGTGGGCCGATCTGGTGCTCTGGCGTCCAGCGTTCTTTGGTGTGAAGCCGACGCTGATTCTCAAGGGCGGCGCGATTGCCGCAAGCCTGATGGGCGACGCCAACGCCTCGATTCCCACGCCGCAACCGGTACATTACCGCCCGATGTTCGCCAGCTACGGTGGCTCGCTGCACGCCACCAGCCTGACCTTTATCAGCCAGGCGGCGCAGGAGGCCGGATTGCCGGAGGCTCTGGGGTTGAAAAAGCAGATCGCTGTGGTGAAGGGCTGCCGCGACGTGCAGAAAACCGACCTCATCCACAACGACTATCTGCCGAACATCGATGTCGATCCGCAGACCTATCAGGTCAAGGCCGATGGCGTGTTGCTCTGGTGCGAACCGGCGGAAACGCTGCCGATGGCGCAGCGCTATTTTCTGTTTTGATCAGGGGGCGCGCTGAATACGGACTCGCTGGTTCGTATTCAGCAGCTATCGCTCAGGCGACCACGGAAACAACTTCGCGATGTCCGCATCGCTGTAGTTGTAATTGATGCGTAACTCGGTTCCTGCCGGAATATCTTCGGTAGCGAAGATGGCGTTGAGAATGAAGTCGCGGGTGACCAGTTCCTTGCCTATCAACTGTTGCGCCTCAACATCGAATGGCACGAATTCGACGTTATAACCATCCGTGGCCTGGCGAACCGGCTTGCCCGTTGCGTTGTACCAGAAATGCGTATTGATCCTGGAGATGATCGTGTCACCGACCATCGCCAGCTGGACGGGGATCAGATATCCAGGTCCTGGCTGGTAACGCACGCCGACCTTCATGGTGTATGACTGCTGGGGGAGCGGCACAAGACGTCCTGGCATGATGGCGCCAGCATAGACGCCGACCACCTCGCCTCGGCTGATGCGCCGGTTGGCAACCACCATGGACTGGCCGACCAGGGCCCGCTCACCGGGCGCACGCATGTCGGCCTCGGTGAACAGTCGCCATTGCAGCTTTTCTTCATACAGCCGCGCGACATGCTCGTAGGCGCCAAACTTGATGTACGGTTTGATCTGCTCGGAGGTGTATCGGCCGCCGTCTTCGAAACGCACGAGGGTCTGGAGCTTCTTTATGCGGATAGGCGTGCCGGCGATGTCCCGGAATGGATATTTGCCGTTATTGGCCCGGTCGTAGACCCCGTGCCGATTGCTGAGAAACGAAAAACGCGTTTCGCTGCGCATTGCACTCAACTCGTCAGCAGTGAAAGGTTTGAAGGGCATCGACTCGGACGCCAGATAGAAATGTTCATCTGCCGCATCGACATCGTCGGGCAGCTCTTCAAGGGCTGACTCATAGTCTTCATCACTCTGCCGCGCCGCCCTGCGGCTTTTAGCCGGTACAACGGCGGCGTCCGGCGATGCGCTGAAATCCTCCAGCGAGTACCAGTGCTTGTTCAACGGATCGTAGGCAAGCACTGGACCGGACGGCTGCAGCTCGCTGGACAGCCGGGCCCGATGCAGACCGGTCTCGGCATCGACGCCGATCAGCACCGTACCGCCGCCCTGCAAGTCCACGTATTGGCGCCCCTTGAATAGGCGAAACCCGTCAACGTCCGCTTGCGGTAGAGGGGCTGTCGAGGCGATCAGGTAACGCTCCAGCGCGGAGGCTGCGACCGTTGGGACGGAACCCGAGGTAGACGGCGTCGGATGGACTTGCACGCTGTGCGGCATAGCTGCAATTTCTATTTGCTGCGTGCTACTGCCGGGTTCGCTGGTATCGGGCGGGGTCTTGCGAATGAACGGACCGGGGGTCAGGTGCGGCGACTCGATACCGTGCGTGGCGGAATCCCGGGATGTGCGTCCAGGGGTGGTGATATCGACTGCGCCCGGCTTGGGCGGCTTGGGTCTGACTGGCATTGACAGGCTTCCTTGCAAAGATTGCGCAGCGCTGGCCAGTCTGGCTGGCTGGCGCTACGACCGTCGGCATCCATTGCCAACATGTGCCCGGGAAACTATCAGACCATCCAGCCGGTTCATACCGGGTGAAACACTCGCAAACACTAACCCGGCACAAGCGGGCCGACTCGCGATGAGGCCGAAACAGACCTCATCGCCTCAAACAACTTATTCGACCACCAGCCGCCCCAACCGTTGACGCAACATGCGGTTCTCGGCGCGCAACTGCTTCACCTCATCCAGCAGATCCAGCGCCAGCGCCACGCCTTCCCACTCCAGTTCCAGATCACGGCGCAGCTTCGCCGCGCGCTTGGCCAAGGCCAATTCGTAGTCGGTGAAGCGCCATTCCCGGGGCTGCGCGCCCTGAGGTTCGAGGATGCCGTGCTCGACGATTTCGATCACGTAGACGTCCGACAAATCGGCCGCCTCACAGAATTCTGCCAGGTCCAGTTGAACGATCAGGGGGCTGCTCATGATGGGCTACTCCGTCGTCGGGTTCAGAAGTTCTCTCGCGGATTGAACGCGGCTTTCTTCGCCAGTTCCTGCCACAGCGCCTTGACCTCCTCGTCGGAGGCTTTCGGCATCACGGCCTTGAGCTGCACGAACAGATAACCGCGTTCGCCGGCCTTGTTCAGCAGGCCATGGCCCTTGGCGCGCATGCGCTGGCCGTTCTGGCTGCCGGCCGGGACCTTGAGGTTGATCTTGCCGGTCAGGGTCGGCACGGCCACTTCAGTGCCCAATGCCAATTCCCACGGAGCCAGGGGCAAGGTGATGATCAGGTTTTCGCCTTCGACATCGAATTTCGGGTGCGGCGCAAACCGGATGGTCAGGTACAGGTCGCCATTCGCCCCGCCACCGATACCCGGTGCGCCCTGGCCCTTCAGGCGAATCCGCTCGCCGTCGGTAACGCCGGCCGGAATCTTCACGTTCAGGCTCTTGCTGGTGTTGCTGACATGCTGGCCGTGCGCATTGTATTGCGGCACCTGAAAGGTGACTTTCTTCGATTCGTTCGACAGGGTTTCTTCGAGGAAGACCGGCAGTTCCATTTCCACGTCTTGCCCTCGGCGTCCGCGTGATTGGCGGCTCTCGGCGCCACCGAAACCGGGGCCGCGATTGCCGAAGATCGAACTGAAGAAGTCCGAGAAGTCGCCCGTGTCGCCACCGCCACCGCCGAAGCCGCCACGGCTCTGCCAGCCCGGCGGGCCCTGAAACGGCTGACCGTGCTGGCCATAACGGCGCAGTTCGTCGTATTCGGCGCGTTTGTCGGCGCTTTTCAGCGCTTCATAGGCTTCCGAGGCGTCCTTGAACTTGGCCTCGGCGTCTTTTTCCTTGCTGACATCGGGGTGGTATTTGCGCGCCAGCTTGCGATAGGCCGCCTTGATGGCCTTGTCGTCGGCTGTCGGCTCCACGCCGAGTATCTTGTAATAGTCTTTGAAGTCCATGGAAGGATCACCATCCGTTATCGATTTCGCGCCGAGACCAGCATGCGCCGATTGGCACGTGCCGGGTTGACCGATCTCAAGTTTGTGACCGGGTGGCGCCGCAGAAGTTTATCGGCAGTGGACGACGGTTCTTGCGACCGCCGGTGTGTCTGCCGGCCCATGCCAGCAAGTTTGGGGCGAAGCGGCGCTTTTCAAGCTGGCTGCCGGCGAAATAGCGGATGACCGGCCTTCGAATCTGCCGCGCACTGGCATACACTGCGCGGCCGTTTTTTTGACCGGAAACCGAAAGACATGAAAGACGCCTCTCCAGCCCGTGCCTGCGGCATCGACTTCGGCACGTCCAACTCCACCGTCGGCTGGCTGCGCCCCGGCATGGACACCATGATCGCGCTGGAAGACGACAAGATCACCCTGCCGTCGGTGGTCTTCTTCAACATCGAGGAACGTCGCCCGGTCTACGGTCGCCTGGCCCTGCACGAGTATCTGGAAGGTTACGAAGGCCGGCTGATGCGCTCGTTGAAAAGCCTGCTCGGCTCCAAGCTGATCAAGCACGACACCAGCGTCCTCGGCACGGCGATGCCGTTCAAGGACCTGCTCGGGCTGTTCATCGGCCAGCTCAAGAGCCGCGCCGAAACCGCCGCTGGTCGGGAATTCGAGCAAGTGGTGCTGGGTCGTCCGGTGTTCTTCGTCGATGACGATCCGCTGGCTGACCAGGAAGCCGAAGACACCCTGGTCGAAGTGGCGCGCAAAATCGGTTTCAAAGATGTGTCGTTCCAGTACGAACCGATCGCGGCAGCGTTCGACTACGAGTCGACCATCGAGAAAGAAGAGCTGGTGCTGATCGTCGACATCGGCGGTGGTACCTCCGACTTCTCGCTGGTGCGCCTGTCGCCCGAGCGTCGTGGTCTCGACAACCGTCACGATGACATCCTCGCCACCGGCGGCGTGCACATCGGCGGGACCGACTTCGACAAACAGCTGAGCCTGCAAGGCCTGATGCCGCTGTTTGGCTACGGCAGCCGCATGAAGAGCGGCGCCTACATGCCGACCAGCCACCACATGAACCTGGCGACCTGGCACACGATCAATTCGGTGTACTCGCAGAAATCCACGCTGGCGCTGGGCAGCATGCGCTACGACATCGAAGACACCGGCGGTATCGATCGCCTGTTCAAGCTGATCGAACAGCGCGCCGGGCACTGGCTGGCGATGGAAGTGGAAGAAACCAAGATCCAGCTGACCCACGCCGACAGCCGCCATGTGCCGCTGGACCGCATCGAAGCCGGGCTGAGCGTCGAGCTGAGCCGCGCGTTGTTCGAATCGGCGATCGAGGCCTTGCTGGAGCGTGTGCGTGGCAGCGTTACGCAGTTGTTGAATGACGCTGGCGTGGCGGTCGATCAGGTCGACACGGTGTTCTTCACTGGGGGCTCCAGCGGCATCCCGGCCCTGCGCAACAGCGTCTCGGCAATGCTGCCGAACGCCCGGCATGTCGAAGGCAACATCTTTGGCAGCATTGGTAGCGGTTTGGCGATTGAAGCGATGAAGCGTTACGGTTCGATGGCCTGATCACAATCTCTGTGGCGAAGAGCCTTTGTGGCGAGGGGATTTATCCTGTGGCGAGGGGATTTATCCCCGTTGGGCCGCGAAGCGGCCCCGCTCCTGAGCTTGAAAGCAGGGGCCTGCTGCGCAGGCCAACGGGGATAAATCCCCTCGCCACAGATGCATTCAATTCAGTTGCCAGGCCTTAGACCATCCCGCCCAGCTTCAACTCACTCTTCAGATACGCGTAATAAATCGGCCCCGCCACCACCCCCGGCAAACCGAACGCGGCTTCGAACACCAGCATCGCCAGAAGCAACTCCCACGACTTGGCACTGATCTGCCCACCAACGATGCGCGCGTTGAGAAAGTATTCGAGCTTGTGGATAACGATCAGGTAGCCCAGCGCGGCGATCGCCACCCAGATCGACAGCGACAGGCCGACGATGGTGATCAGCGTATTCGACATCAGGTTGCCGATCACCGGCAGCAGGCCGAGCAGGAAGGTCAGCACGATCAGGGTTTTGGTCAGCGGCAGCTTGATGCCGAACATCGGCAGGATCACAGCGAGGAAGATCCCGGTGAACACGGTGTTGAGCAGGGAAATCTTGATCTGCGCGAAGACAATATTGCGAAACGCCTGCACCAGCAGATGCAAACGGTCGAACAAAGCGGCGGCCAACGGCTTGCGCTTGGTCACGTCGGGGATGCGCTGCAGGGCGATGATCGCGCCGAGCACCATGCCGATCAGCAGGGTGACGAACATGTGCGCAGCGTCCTTGCCGACCAGTTGCAGGTCGGCCAGATGCTTGCTCGCCCACTCGCCGATCGCCACGCGAAATTCCGCCGCGCTGGCCGGCAGGTAAGCGTCGATGAACGGCGGCAACTGTCCGCGCGCGCGATCGACCACGCCCATGAATTTATCGAGCGAGGCGCCGGGGTTTTCCGCTTCATGCAGGAGGAAACTGATGGCGCCGGCGAAGATCAGCGCCAGCGCACTTACTACCAGCGTGCCGAGCAGCGCCACCGCCAACCAGCGCGCACGCCGCCCTTCGATCAGCCGTTGCAGTTGCGGGGTGAGCATGTTCACCAGCTCGAACACCAGCAACCCGGCCAGCAGGCTCGGCAACAGGCGCAGCGGCAGCACCAGCAGCAAACCGCCAAAAATGATGATGCAACTGACCCAGAACACAACATGACGCTGAGAAAACGTTGGCATACAGCCTCAAAACGAACGGCGTGAAAGGATGGGCAGTCTGCCAGCGATCCGGGGTTAGCACTAGGGATATGCGGGGTTTCGGATTTTCGTGCAAGGCTTGCGAATTTCCCCCTCACCCTAGCCCTCTCCCAGAGGGAGAGGGGACCGATTGGGGGTTGCTCGAAAAATTTTCCGACCTGAACGTGCAGTGCCGAATCCGCAATCGACCCGGTATTTCAGACCCCAGTTCCTGTCGGCATCTATGCGGTCGGTCCCCTCTCCCTCCGGGAGAGGGTTAGGGTGAGGGAAAATCTCAAGCCGACCGAGTCAATCGGACACCATGGCGCCCCCTTATTTTTTCTTCAGACACTCACTCATGAACGCCTTGCGCGCATCACCGGTCAGCGCTTTGGTTTTCGCATCGGCATTGCAGGTGGTCATTTTCTGCTGCTGCGGGGTCAGCTCCTTGCCATCGTTGGCCGCTGGCGCCGCTTTCAGGCAGGTGCTCATGAACGCCTTGCGCTCGTCGCCCTTCAAGCTCTTGGCGGTCGCATCGGCATTGCAGGTGGTCATCTTGTTCTGTTGCGCCGTGGCGGCGAAACCCTGGGAACACACAAGCAGCCCGATCATCAACAACGGCACACGCAACATCTTCATGGAGTTTTCTCCTTGTTGCCGCACCGATGGATGCGGCCTCTGTCGCAGTGTAGTCAAAGCTTGTTACACCTTCCTGCTCTCGAGGTGGCTGCGCCGATACTGCTCCGGCGTGCAACCGGCCTGGCGGGCGAACATGGCGATGAACGCCGAGCCGCTGCTGTAGCCGAGGTCGAAAGCGATTTCCTGCACCGAACGCGAGGTTTCCAGCGCCTCGATCGCCGCCAGATAACGCAAGCGCTGACGCCACTCGCCAAAGCTCATGCCCAGCTCGCGGACAAACTGCCGCGCCAGAGTGCGCTCGCTGACATGCACTTGCGCGGCCCAATACGCCAACGGTTGGTTGTCGCCCGGCGCAGCCTGCAAGGCGTCGAGAATCGTCAGTAAGCCCGGGCTGCTCGCATATGGCAGGTAACATTCCTGCACCGGTGCCTGTTGCAGTTGATCGACCAATACCTGGGCCAGACGCTGATCGGCCTCATGCTCCGGAATCTTCACATCGCGGGCGGCGAAGTCCTTGAGAATCGCCTTGAGAATGTCACTGATCGCCAAGGTGCAGGCGCGCGCCGGCAACCGTGTGCAAACACTTGGATCAAGACACACCGCGCGATAGTTGACCGGCTGATGACTATAGAAACTGTGCTCGACCTCGGGCGGCACCCACACCGCGTACTGCGGCGGCGACATGAAGCGGCTGCCGTCGACATCCATGTGCAACACGCCATGGGCCGCGTATTCCAGCGTGCCCCAAGGATGGCGATGCGGCGCGGCATATTCGTGGGCATTGAAATCGGCGTAGCGGAAATACACCGCTGACGGCAATTCGCTGAAATCGAGCAGATCGATGTGTTTGCTGTTCATGCTGTCCGGATGCAGAGGCAGGTTGTCCGGTTCGCAGTATAGGCCTGCATCCAGACAGGCGATAATCGCGCTTCATCAACGTTCTGGTTTTTGTCCCATGCAATACGCGTTTCCCCTGCTGGCGATTTTCATCTGGGCCGGCAACACCGTGATCAACAAACTGGCGGTCGGGGCGATCTTTCCCGCCGAGATCGGTTTCTATCGCTGGCTGCTCGCCGGCGTGCTGTTCACGCCATTCATGCTGAAGAAAGTCATCGCCCACTGGCCGCAGATTCGGCCGAACCTGGGGCGGATTTTCATCCTCGGCGTACTCGGCATGGCGGTGTATCAGAGCCTCGCCTATTTCGCCGCAACACTGACCACCGCGACCAACATGGGCATCATCCTGTCGTTGATGCCATTGATGTCGCTGGCCATGGCGATCATCAGCCTCGGCCAGCGCCTGACGGCTGGTGCGCTGGTCGGTGCGGTGCTGTCGTTCGCTGGCGTGCTGGTGGTGGTGTCATCCGGCAGCCTCGGAGCGCTGCTGCAACACGGGGTCAATCTGGGCGATGCGATGATGCTGATCGCAACGCTGGCCTATGCGGTTTACAGCACGCTGCTGAAAAAGTGGCAACTGCGCCTGCCGCCATTGGTGCTGCTGTACTTGCAGGTGCTGGTGGCGATTGTGGTGTTGTTTCCGCTGTTCGCGATGTCGCCGAAGACCGGGCTGAACCTGCAGAACGTACCGCTGGTGCTGTATGCATGCCTGCTGGCCTCGATGGTCGCGCCGCTGGCGTGGATGCAGGCAGTGCAGCGGCTGGGACCGAGCCGAACGACGTTGTTCTTCAATCTGCTGCCATTGATTACCGCGTTGATTGCAGCAGTGGTGTTGAAGGAACAGTTGGCGATGTATCACCTGGTGGGCGGGTTGCTGACCTTGAGCGGGGTGGTTTTGTCTGAGCGCTGGACCACGGTGTTGGGCCGGCGGGTCGGCGTTGCCTGATAAGGCCCCTCCCACGTTGAAATGCAGACACCTGTGGGAGCGAGCCTGCTCGCGAAGAACGATGACGCGGTCTGTTTGGCTATAACCCTGCAGCCTCCAGCCGCGCCGCATGCTCGACAAACAGCCTTACCGGATCTGCGCCTTTGCCCACCAGTCCCAGCGACTGATTGACGATGTCGAAATGATCCAGCGGATAGTCATCACCGATCACCGTGCCCAGATGCGAGCTGTAACGGCCGACCATGCCATCGCACTGCCCCGGCTCGCGAACGAAGGTCCTGGCAAACAAGCGACAACTGCGGTTGGTGCCGTCAAGAAGATTGCCGCCACGATCGGTCTTGCCCGGTTGCAGCGTCCCTGACCAGGAGTAATAGCGCACACCGTTGACCTCTTCCGGCCCCTGCCCTCCCCAGACCTCCGGTAGCCCTTGTGGATAACGCTGATTGAATATTGCAACGCCCGCCGTCGTCAGCGATTGGTGAGAAGCGTGGATATCCACCGGCAGTTTCGGCCCGTGATAACCCGTGTCGAGCAGTGCCATGATCCAGCCGATCAGGCGCAGCAACGCTTCGAGCAAGCGCCCCTTGGCGCTGTTGGCGGGATAGTGCTTTTCCAGATAATCCGCCAGTTCGGAGCCGTGATTAGGCCCGGCGACCGAAGTCACCGAGGCCACCAGATCCGGGCGCTTCGCCGCCGCATACCGTGCGGTCAACGCGCCTTGGCTGTGACCGAACAGATTGACCTTCGGCGCCCCTGTCTCGCGGAGAATTTCCTCGATCCGCGTAAGCAACTGCTCGCCGCGCACTTCCGTGGAATTGAGTGGCGAAACCTGCACCGCGACCACCGTCGCACCACCACGGCGCAAGGCCTTGATGATGCCGAACCAATACGGATAAAGCACCAGCCGGACAAAGCCGAGCATGCCCGGCACCAGCACCAGTGGATAACGTGTCGACATGGGGTACATCCTTGTGTGCGGTGGGTGGAGGCCAGACGTGCAAGACGCTCGCCAAGCATCCACCTCGACGATGACAACTCAACGATAAGCCTATTCCAGCTCTGACCCTGCCGACATCGCAGTCCTCAGCAGTTCCTGAACCGAGTCCGGCGTAAATCGCATAAAACTTTTCGCTTCGCTCAAGACTCACACCCTGAGTAGCGACCGCGTCTTCAGAACGTGGCGCCTATCGGATTAGCCTCCAGGAGAATGAAATGAGTGACGTGCATTTGTCTGATGTTCAAACCCTGCGCGAACGCGCGCGGCAACACGTGGAAAACGGCGCGGTCACCGAGGGCTACAACGCCAACCGTGAGGAAATACTGCGTTTGCTCAATGAGTCGCTGGCCACCGAACTGGTGTGCACCTTGCGCTACAAGCGCCACTACTTCATGGCCAACGGCCTGAAAGCCAACGTCGCCGCCGACGAATTCCTCGAGCACGCCAACCAGGAAGCCGAGCACGCCGATCGCCTCGCCGAACGCATCGTGCAACTGGGCGGCGAGCCTGAGTTCAACCCTGACCTGCTGAGCAAGATGTCCCACGCGCAATACGTGGCCGGCAATACGCTCAAGGAAATGGTTTACGAAGATCTGGTGGCCGAGCGGATCGCCATCGACAGCTACCGCGAAATCATCCAGTACATCGGTGACAAAGACCCGACCACCCGCCGCATCTTCGAAGACATCCTCGCCCAGGAAGAAGAACACGCCGACGACATGGCGGATATCCTTAACGATCTGTAATCCCGTCACACCGCTTTCGCGAGCAGGCTCGCTCCCACACTGGAACGTATTTCAATTGAAGGAATGCGTTCGAATGTGGGAGCGAGCCTGCTCGCGAAGGCGCCCTCAGAGACGCCGCATTACTTGCTGGGTTTAACGGTCACCGGCGCCTTGCCCTGCTTCATCTGCTCCAGTAACGGCGCGCACTGATTCGGCTCGCCACCGCTAGGCGCCACCAGCGCCAGCAATCCCGCCGCCGGTGCGGCTATCACGCCCAGCGCAACCATCCCCGCCCCGCGCAGCATCAACGGTACGGCTTTGACACCGGCATCCGGTTTGATGAACTTGCCGCGCACATACAGCGGCGAGCGCAGGGAGATCAGACGCCAGCCTTTGGACTCAGGGGTCACGGTCAGATCGAGTTGCTCGGTGGCCATGTTCGCTGTGCCATCGATGTAGATGATTGCGTTCTCGGTATCGAAGACAAACAACCGTGTCGTGGCCAGGCCGGTCTTGATGTCGAAGTCCGCCGCCGCGCAATTGATCTTCACTTCCTTGTCACCAAAGATCTTGCCGACCACGTAGTTACCGACGTTGAGCCCGGCCAGCTCCATCAACTCACGGCTGATTGCACCGTCGTTGATCAGCATCTTCAGATTGCCGTTGGCACCACCGAGCAGCTTGGCCACGGAGTTGCCCCGGCCACTGATGTCGGCGTCGCCATTGAGCTCACCGAAACTGGTTTTCATCGGCTCGAAGGTCGGGAACAGCTCTTTGAGTTTGAATTTGCGTGCGGTCAACCGCGCCCGGCCTTCCAACGGCTCGGTGCGGCCATTGAGGCGGATCAGCGCATCCAGGGTGCCGCCGGCGACGCCAAAGCGCAGCGGTTCCAGGCTGAGTTCGCCGTCGTTGAGTTTCAGATGGGTATAGAGGTCGTTGAACGGCAGCTTCTCGCTATGGACGATGCGCTTGCCGGTGAACTCGACATCGGCGTCCATGGCGCGCCAGCGATCGGTTTTGAATTCTTCGACCGGCAGGACTTTATCTGCCGGCTGCTTGCTCGCGCCGCCACGGGCCTTTTGCTCGGTGTTGGAATCAGCCCCGATCAACGGTGCAAGGTCGGCGAACAGCAGTTGATTGGAGAGCAACGCACCCGTGAGTTTCGGCCGTGGCTGACTGGCCACGTAGGTCAGGTCGCCGTGGATGTCGCTGTCGCCGATCTTGCCGTTGAATTTTTCATAAGTGAATTTCGACCCGGCATCGTCATGCAGCTTGGCGATCAGGTGGCCGTCGGTGGAATACGGTGGGGTGTCCGGCAGGGTCACGCCGGTCAGCGGGTAAAGATTGCCGAGGCTGTCGCCAGCGAGCTTCAAGCGCAGGTCCAGGGCGCCGAGATTCAGCGGGTCAGTCAGGGTGCCGGCCAGTTCGATACGGGTGTCGCCGATCTTCGCCTGGGCCTGCAACGGGAACGGCTTGCTGGCGTCCTGCAAGGCCAGCAGCCCGCCGATCTTGCCCTGACCGGTGAGGTTCTGCGCGTGGTATTGGCCTTTGACCTTGAGTGCAAAGGCATAGTCCTGCGGTGCGCCGCCCTTGTCCTGAGCGGTTTTCGCCGCTTTTTCGCCGACAATCTCGCTGAAGGGAATCGGCTTGCCGAGCGGGTCGATCAGCACATCGAGGTTGGTCTTCAGGGTCTGGTCGTCGAGGGTCACGTGGCCCTTGTCGAAACCGATCGCGCCGATATCGACCACCCAGCTCGAAGGCTCGGCGTTCGGGTCCTTGGGATCGAATTTGAACGTCCAGTTGGCGCGGCCATCGGCCAGACGTTGCAGCTCGGCATTCGGCTCGGTCAGGTCGATGCGCGGAATCACCACGCGTTGAGCCAGCAGGGCCAGCGGCGAAATGCGCAGCTCGACGCGTTTCAGGGTGACCATCTGCGGCTGCTTCGACCAGTCCGGGTTGCCCAGGCTCAGATCCTCGGCGACCACGTTCGGCCAAGGCACCCAAGAGCGCCAGCCGCCTTCTTCCGGCTCGCGCTGCCAGATCACTGCGAGGTTGCCATTGATGGCAAACGCCCGGTGCAGTTCTTCCGAAACTTTGGCGTTGATCGTGGGTTTGATCCGGTTCCAGTCGAAAAACACGATGATCAGAATCAAGGCTGCCAGCAGCAGCGCGAGGATGGCGAAGGTCCAGCTGAAGATTTTTCCAGTGCGCGTCATGCACAAAGCTCCTGATCACGACCGCACGCCGACATCCCGACGCACAGCTGAAACGGCAGACCGAAGCGGCCCCTATGCAGTCTGTGACTGGCGAAAGGCCCGCAGGTTTAATTGAAAGGCAGTTTAAGCCATAAAAAGCCCGGCAAAACTGACCGATCGGTCGAGCAGTGTTACCGGGACCCGCACTTTTACGAGGCGCGAGTGAGTCGAAAATACCCACCACGGTGCAAAACCGTCGACCGCAAAGGCCCGATCTAGAGCCTTCGCGCGGAACAATCAATTCTGTTGATTATTACCATTGCGTTTATGAACTTTTATATCGACTTATCGAGAGTAGCATTGCCCTCGTACCCACTTTATCGCCCTCCCAAGGAGCCACTATCATGAAACGCCAATTACTGCTCAGCCTTACCCTGTCGATGCTAGCCAGCACTGCTTTCGCCCTGCCCGCTGCCGATCAGGCCACTCCGCAAGTCAAAGACAGCCACTCGGTGTTCAGCCAGACTCTCGCTGAAGACGGCTACGACAAAACCCCACAAGGCCAGACTCTGGCTGAAGACGGCTATGACAAAACCCCACAAGGTCAGACTCTGGCTGAAAACGGTCGCAACCGCCTCCAAGAAAAAGGTCTGGTTGAAGATGGCTATGACAAGACGCCACAAGGCCAGGCTGTAGCCGAAAACGGCCGCAATCGTCTCGAAGAAAAAGGTCTGGTGGAAGACGGCTACGACAAGACTCCACAAGGTCAAGCCCTCGCCGAAGGTGGTGGTGACCGTGTGATCGAACGCAACAGCGCCGTGAGCTGAGCCTATGACGGCCCAGCGAAAAAGCCCAATCAGCGGATTGGGCTTTTGACTTTTCAGCTTCTGTGAATCCCTCGCTGCATGACTCCCCGTTCGACGCCGACAAAGCCTATTTGCTAGAGTGCGGCGCTTGTCCTGCCGAAGAACACACCCTGCGATGCTGCCCCGCGCCGAACAGAAACAACAGACCCGCAACGCCCTGATGGAGGCTGCCCGCCACCTGATGGAAAGCGGCCGAGGATTCGGCAGCCTGAGCCTGCGCGAAGTGAGCAAGACCGCCGGCATCGTGCCCACCGGTTTCTACCGGCACTTTGCCGATATGGACGAGTTGGGGCTGGTGCTGGTCAGTGAAGTCGGCCAGACCTTCCGCGAGACCATCCGCCTGGTGCGCCACAATGAATTCGTCATGGGCGGCATCATCGACGCTTCGGTGCGCATCTTCCTTGATGTGGTCAACGCCAACCGCTCGCAATTCCTGTTTCTCGCCCGCGAACAATACGGCGGCTCGCTGCCGGTACGTCAGGCAATCGGACGCCTGCGGGAGAACATCAGCGCCGACCTCGCGGCGGACCTGGCGCTGATGCCCAAGCTGCAACATCTGGATCTGGCCGGCCTCAGCGTGATGGCCGACCTGATCGTCAAATCGGTGTTCGCCACCCTCCCAGACATCATCGACCCACCCGCCGAGGCCTTGCCGGAGCACCTGACCCCGCAGGCGAAGATCACCCAGCAACTGCGCTTCATCTTCATCGGCCTCAAGCACTGGCAAGGGCTGGGCAGTACCGAGTAATCCCTTGTCTATCTGACACAGCGCAAAGCCCCCGTGGGAGCGAGCCTGCTCGCGAAAGCGCTGGGTCAGCTGAATACATCTGTCTGACACGGCGCATTCGCGAGCAGGCTCGCTCCCACATTGAACATCCGTCATGGCCTCGCTTTGGTGCATGACAAATCCTTCATGCACCAAAACCTTCCAGAATCGCCGCGCCTGTTGAAAGATCAGGCACGCGCCGACAGCTATTTCCTACAGATCGCCCGATTGGCGCGGCGCTTGCTCTAGCCCAATCAACGTTCATTGCTGGAAGCTTTCCGATGCTGGTGATTCATCGCAGAATCGACCCTCAACCCGTCTGGGCCGCCGAGCTGCACCTGACCTTCGAAGCGCGCAGCAAAAGCCGTTTGCGCTGTTTCAGTGCCGAAGGCGAAGACGTCGGGTTGTTTTTGGAGCGCGGCCAGCCACCGCTGTATGACGGCGAATGTCTGCAGGCCGAAGACGGCCGTGTCGTGCGCGTCTGCGCCCGTCCCGAACAACTGCTCCACGTCACGTGCGCCAATGCGTTCGAACTGACGCGCGCGGCCTATCACCTCGGCAACCGCCATGTCGCCCTGCAAGTCGGCGATGGCTGGCTGCGCCTGCTCGACGATTACGTGCTCAAAGCGATGCTCGAACAGCTCGGCGCCCGGGTCGAGGCTATCGAAGCGCCGTTCCAGCCGGAACACGGCGCTTACGGCGGCGGCCATCATCATTCCCGCCACGGTGACGAAGACTTCAACTACGCGCCAAAACTTCACCAGTTCGGCGTGCGCCTGTGAATCCGGCCTGGGCGCTGCTGCGTCTGGCCAGTCCGCAATTGCCGATTGGCGGCTACAGCTATTCCCAGGGTCTGGAAATGGCGGTGGATAACGGCCGGGTCCACAACCCTGACGCCGCCCGCCGCTGGATCAGCGATCAACTGCTGCTCAATCTCGCCCGCTTCGAAGCGCCGCTGCTGTTGGCGCATTGCCAAGCCGCAGCAGATGAAAACTGGGCCGAGCTACGACAACTCTGCGAGAGCCACCGCGCCAGTCGCGAAACCCGCGAGTTGCATCTGGAGAGCCGGCAGATGGGTTACTCCTTGCAGCAGTTGTTGAACGGCTTGCCGGAACTCGACGAGCCTGCCCGCGACTTTCTTGACCAGACCACAGAACCGCACCTGGCCTTGTGCTGGGCGCTGGCAGCACGCGCCTGGAGCATCAGCCCGCAGGACGCTCTTGCCGCGTGGCTGTGGAGCTGGCTGGAAAACCAGCTCGCCGTGTTGATGAAAACCCTGCCGTTGGGCCAGCAAGCCGCCCAGCGCCTGACCAGCGAACTGCTGCCGCTGCTGCAACAGGCGCAGCACGATGCAACCCGCATAAATCCCGAACATATCGGCAGCGCCGCGTTTGGCCTGTCCCTGGCGTGCATGGCCCACGAGCGCCAGTACAGCCGTCTCTTCCGCTCTTAGGGCTGTTTATTTTGGAGAATGAAATGGATACACAACCTCTGCGCGTCGGCATCGGCGGCCCGGTCGGTTCCGGCAAGACCGCGCTGACCCTGGCCCTGTGCCTGGCCCTGCGCGAGCGTTACAACCTCGCCGTGGTCACCAACGACATCTACACCCGCGAAGACGCCGATTTCCTGGTGCGCAACGAAGCCCTCGCGCCGGAGCGGATCATCGGCGTGGAAACCGGCGGCTGCCCGCACACGGCGATCCGTGAAGACGCCTCGATCAACCTCGAAGCGGTCGATCAACTGAACCGTCGTTTTCCCGGGCTGGATCTGATTCTGGTGGAGTCCGGCGGCGACAACCTCTCGGCGACCTTCAGCCCGGAGCTGTCCGACCTGACCATCTACGTGATCGACGTCTCCGCCGGCGACAAGCTGCCGCGCAAGGGCGGCCCGGGGATCTGCAAGTCCGACCTGCTGGTGATCAACAAGATCGACCTCGCGCCACTGGTGGGCGCCTCGCTGGAAATGATGGACAGCGACACGAAACGCATGCGCAACGGCAAGCCGTTCGTGTTCAGCAACCAGAAAACCGGTCAGGGCCTCGAAGAAATCATCGCCTTCATCGAACGTCAGGGCCTGCTGACCGCCGCCTGATCCACTTATCCACAAGGAAGCTTATCCATGACACTCAAACGCATTCTTGGCGCTCTGGCGTTGCTGCTGACACCGGCACTGGCGTTCGCTCACCCGGGCCATGGCGACAGTGGCCTCGTCGCGGGCATCAGCCACCCGATCGGCGGGCTCGACCACTTGCTGGCAATGCTCGCCGTCGGTTTGTGGGCGGCGCAGCAACAAGGCGCGGCGCGCTGGGCGCTGCCGTGCACTTTTGTCGGCACCATGTTGCTCGGAGGTTTGCTCGGTTTTGAAGGGCTGGAGTTGCCGGCGCTGGAGAGCGGGATAGCCGCCTCGGTATTGGCGCTGGGCCTGGCCGTGGCACTGGCGGTACGTCCGCCACTGGTGATGGCGGTGGCCGCGACGGCGCTGTTTGCGCTGTTCCATGGCGTGGCGCATGGGCTGGAGTTGCCGGACATGAGCAGTCCGTGGGCGTATGCGGCCGGGTTTGTCGCGGCGACAGCGGTTTTGCATGCGCTCGGTTATGGCGTGGTGCGAGTTCTTCCGCAGGCAGCGGCGCCGCTGGTGCGGTTGGCGGGTGCGGCTTCGGCGGCGACTGGCGTCTGGTTGTTGGCAGGCTGATTTTTAGCGCCTGCACTGGCCTCTTCGCGAGCAGGCTCGCTCCCACAGGTTTTGTGTACGCTGCAAATCCACTGTGGGAGTGAGCCTGCTCGCGAAGACGGCCTGACAGACACCGCCTCTCTCAAGCGGTGCTCTCTGCTACCATGTCGCGCAATCGCCCAAGCCCGTGACGCCCGCCCATGCCCCACGCTTCCCGCTCCACCGCCCTGCCCGAATTGACCGCCCTGTTTGGCCAAGTGCAGCAGCACTTCCTCGACGTGATCGTGCCGCTGTGGCAAGGCCCGGGCTGGAATGCCGACATGGCGTTGCCCTATGAGGCGCTGGACGCTACACACCAGCCGTTGCCAGCGCAACGCTATCGGGCGATGGCCTGCGCACGGCAGCTGTATCTGTTCTCCAGCCTGATCGGGGTTGTGGATAACGCCGAAGTCCGCGCCGCCGCGCTGTTCCGTTCCCTGCAACGGCACTTCCATGATGCCGAGCACGGCGGCTGGTTTTACAGCATCGACGCACAGGGCAAGCCGCTGGACCAGCGCAAGGATCTCTACACCCACGCCTTCATCCTCTTTGCCTGCGCGCATTATTGGGACAAGTCCCGGGATTCGCTGGCCGAATCGACACTCAACGCCGCGCTGGAAATCATCGGCCGCCGATTCGCCACCGGCGACGGTTTGTACGAAGCCTGCCTTGAGCGTGATTGGCTCACCCTGCAAACCGGCCCACTGCAAAATCCACTGATGCACTTGGCCGAAGCCTTCCTCGCCACTCTGACGGTGCGCGAAGACCCGCAGACGCAGAAGGCCCTGCTTGAGTTATGCACAGCCATGCACAAGCAATTCGTCGATCCGCAATATGGCGTATTGATGGAGAAGCCACTGGGGGCTGTGGATAACTGGTACGAACCGGGGCACCAGTTCGAATGGTATTTCCTGCTCGAATCGTCGGCGTTGTTGCGCGATTCGAAACTGCATCGGGCGCTGGATCGGGCATTTGCCTTTACCGAGCAGTACGGCGTGCTGGAGTCCTGCGGCGCGGTGCGGGCGATGCTCGATCTGGATGGCAATGGACGGCCGAGGGATTCGACCCAGCGCATCTGGGCTCAGGCCGAATACCTGCGCGCGCTGACCTTGCGGGCGGACAGCGAAGCGGTAGTACTGCGCCAGTTGCAGGCGTTGCAGCAGCGGTTTCTGCATGCCGGCGGCTGGCATGAGTGTCGGGATGAAAATGGGGAGGTCAGCCGCAAGGACATGCCTTCGACTACGCCTTATCATTTGGCGACTTGCTATCACGGTTTGGCTGAATATCTGCGTTGACCTGTGCAAAGCAGGATTTTGGGGCTAGAGGGTTACTGTGTTCTCAGCAGACATCCGGGTCAGATCAGGCAATCCACTTCTTGTCCCCGGTGAAGCTGATCGTCAGCCACCTCGCCGCATCCGGTTCACCCAACTGCGCCGATATCTGCTCACGTAGCGCGTCCAGCTGCGCGACATTGCGCAGCGGATACTCCGCCGGCAACACCACATGAATTTCGATGAACCGCGCCCGACCGTGCTTTTGCACGTAGGACACGTAATCCTCGAAACCATGCTCGACCTTCGCCACCTCCATGACCTGCCTGACCTGCTCATCCAGAGTGTCCGGGGCAATACCCAGCACATCACGCAACGCCGGGGCGAGGATCTTCAACGCCGGGGGCAGCATGGTCAGCGCCAGCACGATCAGGATCAGCGGGTCGACATACACCGCCCACTCGCCATAGCCCTGGGACTTGAGCAGCAGCGCGGCGAGGAAACTGATCAACAACCCCACCGAGAGCATCGCGTCGACCAGCCAACTGATGTTGTCGAACTGGATGAGGCTGGATTTGAGCGTGCGATTACGCCGGCGCACGTAAAAGAAGTAGGCGAACTCGACGACGGTAAACACCGCCGCATAGACGATCACCAGACCCAACTCAATATCACGACCACCATTGATGATGCCGAACACGCCGTTGAGAAAGGCGTAGATGGCGATCAGCAGCAGGAAGCTGCCCTCGATCAGCAACACCATCGGTTCCAGATGCCAGAAGCCGAACTGGAAACGCTGATTGCTTTGCTTGGCGATCAGCCGGGCGGTGATCAGCATCAGGATTTTGATGAATGTCGCGATCAGCGAAAAAAAGCCATCGAACAGGATGGATTGCGAACCTGAAACAAAACCGGTGACGATCCCGGCAATCGACACCGCCAGCATCAGCAGCGTCGATTGTTTGAGCAGTGCCTGCTCACCTCGGTTACTCACTTGAACGCCTCATGAAACCTTGCACACCGCCGAATGCAGTGGGCTGGTTGAGTGCGGAGTTTAGCTTATCGTCCTGTTTTGCCTGTGCCGGCCTTTTCGCGAGCAGGTTCGCTCCCACAGTTTGAAATGCATTCTCCTGTGGGAGCGAGCCTGCTCGCGAATGGCTCAGCGCCGTATCAAGCCTTGTTACGCTCGATGGCAAACCCGGCCCAGGTCTGGCTCACCGGCATCAGCTCCAGGCTGTTGATGTTGATGTGCGCCGGGGTATTCATCACCCAGAAAATCGTCTCGGCGATGTCCTGCGGCTGGATCGGCTCGGCGCCAGCGTAAGTGGCGTTGTAGCGTTCCTGATCACCGGCAAAACGCACCAGCGAGAACTCGCTTTCGCACAGGCCGGGTTCGATGTTGCTGACCCGCACGCCAGTACCCTGCAGGTCACAACGCAGGTTCAGCGAGAACTGTTTGACGAAGGCTTTGGTCGCGCCGTACACGTGGCTGCCCGGGTACGGATAGTTGCCGGCGATGGAACCGAGGTTGACGATACCGGCACCACGGCCGTGGGCGATCAGCCGAGGCAGCAGCAGGCGGGTGGCGTACATCAGGCCTTTGACGTTGGTGTCGACCATGGTGTCCCAGTCATCCAGATCGCATTTCGGCGCCGGGTCGACGCCGAGCGCCAGGCCGGCGTTGTTGATCAAGCCACGGAGTTTGGCAAACGACGGCGGCAGGTTGGCGATTGCCTCCTCCATCGCCTTGCGATCGCGCACATCGAGGACCAGACCATGCACTTCGGTCTGCTTCGACAGTTCAGCGCACAGGGCATTGAGGCGTTCTTCACGACGGCCGGTCAGGACCAGCTTCCAGCCAGCCTCGGCAAAACGCCGGGCACAGGCTTCACCAAAACCGGACGTCGCGCCGGTGATAAACAGGGTGTCGGACATCGTGTTCTCCTTGCTTCGGCCGCCACGGCAGCCCTTGGAATAGAAAATCAGCAGGCAGCATGCCCGCCCTCGCGGATACGGGCAACACTTGCCAGCTGTACAAAAATCAACCAGACCTGCCAAGGCCATAGCCAGCGTGGCCTGTAGCCATGTGCACGCATGTTATCCACAGTCTGCTCCACAGTTTCCGGGGGCAAGTGCAAACGCGCAAAGCCGCGCCACACAAGGCTTTGCGGGCGAAATGGAAAGTTTTTTGCTTGACCGTGAGGCGGGGGATGTGCGGGACAGGGCATTTTGCACGACGGACGGTGCAACCGGGTGATTGCGCGAGGCCAGCAATTACGGCGCTCCGCGAGGTCTTTCCAGAGTTTAGTCACAGACTTATCCACAGGCTTTTACACACAACAGTACCCGACCTGGATTCGCTATAAAAAGGTTGACAATGGCGCCTCGCGCCTGCTTGAAACTTACTGATCAAAAAACAATCACAAGCCTGGAGGCCACGTATTACAAGGCCTGCAACCATATACACCCATGTTATTCACAGCCAGTTCCACAGTAACCGGGGACAAGTCAAAACTGTGGAAAAACAGCCATTTGCAGCGTCTATATGTCGCGCTTTGGCAGCTTGGGGAATTTGTTTTCCACAATTTCGGGAATTAGCCAATTTACCTGTGGTGGATTCAAAAAAAAAAGCCCCGGGACTCTCGTCGCCGGGGCTGTGTACAACCGCGAGAAGAATCAGTGCCCGCCAAGATAGGCGTTACGCACCTCCTCATTCACCAACAGTTCTTTACCGGTGCCGGTCAGGCGAATCTCGCCGTTGACCATCACATACGCCCGGTCCGACAGCTTCAACGCATGATTAGCGTTCTGCTCGACGAGGAAAATCGTCATCCCGGTTTTCGCCAGCTCGCGCAGCGTGGCGAAAATCTGCTTCACCACGATCGGTGCCAGGCCCAGGCTCGGTTCATCGAGCAGCAACAGCTTCGGCCGGCTCATCAGCGCACGCGCGATGGCGAGCATCTGCTGTTCACCGCCAGACATGGTCATCGCCCGCTGATTGCGTCGCTCTTCAAGCCGTGGAAACAGCTCGAACATGCGCTGCATGTCCTCTTTGGCGTACTTGTCGCCAATCGGGATGGTGCCCATCAGCAGGTTCTCCTCGACGGTCATGTCGGGGAACACCCGCCGCCCTTCCGGTGACTGCGCGATGCCGTTGGAGGCGATGTAGTGCGAGGACTTGTGGGTAATGTCGACGCCCTGATACAGAATCTGCCCGCCCGCCGCCCGTGGCTGGCCGAAGATCGACATCAGCAAGGTCGACTTGCCGGCACCGTTGGAGCCGATCAGGCTGACGGTCTCGCCTTCGTTGATCTGCAGGGAAACGCCTTTGAGCGCCTGGATGGGGCCGTAGAACACGTCCAGATTGCGCAGTTCGAGGATCGGTTGACTCATACCAGCTCCTCTTCGTCGGCGCCCAGATAGGCCGCGATCACTTTCGGATCGTTGCGGATCGCTTCCGGCCCGCCTTCGGCGATGACGATGCCGTGGTCGAGAACCACGATGTGATCGGAAATGCTCATGACCATGCCCATGTCGTGTTCGATCAGCACCACGGTCAGATCGTGCTCGTCGCGCAGCAGCCGGATCATCGCGCTGAGCGCTTCGGTTTCCTGAGGATTGAGGCCGGCGGCCGGTTCGTCGAGGCAGATGATCTGCGGCCGCGTGCACATGGCCCGAGCGATCTCCAGACGGCGTTGTTGGCCGTACGAGAGTTCACCGGCGAGACGGTTGGCGCAGTCGACCAGATCGACCACTTCGAGCCAGTAGAACGCGACATCCAGCGCATCGCTCTCGGCCTTGCGATAGCCCTTGGTGTTGAGAATACCGGCGAGCATGTTGCGGTTGACCCACATGTGCTGCGCCACGAGCAGGTTTTCCAGCACCGACATTTCCTTGAACAGGCGAATGTTCTGGAACGTACGGGCGAGACCTGCACGGTTCACCAGGTGAGTACCGCCGAACATCTTGTAGTAAATGCGGCTGAGGAAGGATTTCGGCGAGACGAAATCGGTCGGTTTGAACGACTCGCCCAGCAACTGGATGACGTTGGTCTGCTGGCCGCGCACATTGAGTTCGATCTTGCCGCCCGTGGCCTTGTAGAAACCGGTCAGGCAGTTGAACACCGTGGTCTTGCCGGCGCCATTGGGGCCGATCAGGGCGAAGATCGAATTGCGTTTGACCTTCAGGCTGACATCGCTCAAAGCCTTGATGCCACCGAAATGCATCATCAGTTTTTCAACAGAGAGTACGACTTCACTCATGGCGCAGTCCTCTCGTAGTGAATGGCACCTTTGCGTGGTTTGACCCCGGTGCGGCTGATGCGGATCAGCCCGCGTGGTCGCCAGATCATCATCAACACCATCAGGATGCCGAACAGCAGCACGCGGTATTCAGCGAAGCCGCGCAGCAGTTCCGGAGCGACGGTGAGCACGAATGCGGCGATGACTACGCCAATGGTCGAGCCCATGCCGCCGAGCACGACGATGGCGAGGATCAGCGCCGATTCAAAGAAGGTGAACGAGGTCGGGTTGACGAAGCCTTGATAAGTGGCGAAGAACACCCCGGCCAGACCCGCCGTCGACGCACCGATGGTGAACGCCGAGAGCTTGACCAGCACGTGGTTGAGGCCCATCGAGCGGCAGGCGATTTCATCTTCACGCAGGGCTTCCCAGGCGCGACCGACCGGCATCTTCACCAGCCGATGCTTGACGTACAACACCGCCAGCACCACCAGGAACAGCACTGCGTAGATGAAGTAATACTTCACGTCGGGGTTGTAGGTCAGACCGAAGAACTCATGGAACGGTACTCCGCCATCCTTCGCCCGCTTGCCGAACTCCAGGCCGAAGAACGTCGGCAATGGCGCCGGCATGCCGTTCGGGCCGCCGGTCAGGGACAGCCAGTTGTTCAGCACCAGACGAATGATTTCGCCGAAGCCCAGGGTCACGATCGCCAGATAGTCACCGTGCAGACGCAACACCGGAAAACCGAGAATGCATCCCGCCAGGCCTGCGGTAATCGCCGCCAGGGGCAGCACCGTCCAGAAACCCAGACCCAGATATTGATAACCCAAAGCCAGACCATAGGCGCCGATGGCGTAGAACGCCACGTAACCAAGATCGAGCAGCCCGGCCAGACCGACCACAATGTTCAGCCCCAGCCCCAGCAGCACGTAGATCAAACCGAGGATGACCACCCCGAGCAGGTAGGAGTTGGAAACAAACGGCACGATGATAGCCAGCACAATGATCAGCGGGATGATCCAGCGCAGCCGCGATTTGTAATCTGCCGGCAGCACGTGCACGCCGGAACCGCTGCTCTCGAACCCGTCGAGGATCTTCAGGCCCTTGGGCGTTTGCAGGAACAGGCTGAGGGCAAAGCGACCGGCCATGACGATGGCAATGATCCACGCCACGCGGGTCGCTTCGAGGTTGAAGCTGTAGCCGTCGAGGACCACGCCGACAATCGGCCCGAACACGATCAGCGCAATCAGGCCGGCAAGTATCGCCTCGACCAGACTTTTTTTGATATCGATGGATTTTTCAGTGGTTGCAGACATCGCTTACACCTTCGACACAAGAGGACGGCCCAACAGGCCCTGCGGCCGGAAGACCAGTACGAGGACGAGCAGCGAGAAACTGAACACGTCTTTGTAGTCGGAGTTGACCAGACCGGAGAACAGCGACTCGGAGATGCCGAGGATGATCCCGCCGAGCATCGCGCCGGGCAGTGAACCGATGCCGCCCAGAACCGCTGCGGTGAACGCCTTGATGCCGATGATGAAGCCGGCATAGAAGTCGAACGTGCCGTAGTTCATGGTGATCAGCACACCGGCCAGTGCGGCCATGGCTGCACCGATGATGAACACGTAGGAAATCACCCGGTCGGTGTTGATCCCCAGGATCGAGGCCATCTTGCGGTCTTGCTGGGTCGCGCGGCACATGCGGCCGAGCTTGGTGTATTTGATGACGTAGGTCAGCAGCCCCATGCCGACAAACGCGGCGATCAGGATGAAGACTTTGGTGTAGGTCAGTTGTACGAAGCCGGTGCCGACTTCAACACGCCAGGCACCGGTCAGCAGCGTAGGTACGCCCTGTTGTTTGGCGCCCTGAGCGATCTGTGCGTAGTTCTGCAGAATCAGCGAAATACCGATGGCGCTGATCAGCGGCGCCAGGCGGGTCGAGTTACGCAGGGGTTTGTAGGCAACACGCTCGATGACCCAGCCATACACCGCCGTGACGACGATGGTGAAGATCAGCGTGCCGAGCATCAGCAGCGGGAAGGATTCGATACCGAAGTAAGCCAGCAGAGCCAGACTGATTGCCGCCAGGTAAGCGGAAATCATGTAAACCTCGCCGTGGGCGAAGTTGATCATGCCGATGATGCCGTAGACCATTGTGTAGCCGATGGCGATCAGGCCATAGACCGACCCGAGGGTCAGGCCATTGACCAGTTGCTGCAGGAAAATACCATCCATAACGCAATCTCACGCAGTGAGAACCTGCGCGCCCATGACGCGCGGTTCTTCTAGGAAAAATACAGATGTACGTCGGAGCAATGTCGGAGCGTGATCAGCCCTGACCACACGGAACCCTTTTGTGGGAGCGAGCCTGCTCGCGAAAGCGGTTGAACATTCAACGCAGAGGTTGTTTGTCAGTGCGTCTTCGCGAGCAGGCTCGCTCCCACAGGGGATCGGTAGTGATCAGATGATCGCTTCAGCCCTTACTTCTGCTTTTCCAGCTGGTGGTATTTGCCGTCCTTGTCCCACTGGTAAACCACGTAGTCGGAGACTTTCAGGTCGCCCTTGGCGTCCCAGGTCTTCTCGCCCATCACGGTTTTCACCGGATTCTTCTTCAGCCAGGCCGCAGCCTCTTCACCCTTGTTGGACTTGGCGCCGTTGAACGCTGCCGCCAGGGTCTGAACCGAGGCGTAGGCGTACAGGGTGTAGCCTTCAGGCTCGGTGCCGGCCTTGCGGAACGCGTCCACTACGGTCTTGCTTTCAGGCAACAGGCGCGGGTCGGCGCCGAAGGTCATCAGCACGCCATCGGTGAATTGCGGGCCGCCAGCGGTGGTCACCAGCTCGTCGGTCACGATGCCGTCGTCGGACATGAACTTGACGTCTTTCAGGCCTTGCTCACGCAACTGGCGAACCAGTGGACCGGCTTCCGGATGCAGGCCGCCGAAGTAGACGACATCGGCGCCGGCGCCACGGATCTTGGTGACGATGGTGCTGAAGTCTTTCTCGCCACGGGTCAGGCCTTCGTACAGCACAGGCTTGACGCCGCGTTTTTCCAGCTGAGCCTTGGTAGCGTCCGCCAGGCCTTGGCCGTAGGTGTCCTTGTCGTGCAGCACGACGACTTTCTTGCCCTTGAGCATGTCGACGATGTAGTCGCCGGCAACGATGCCTTGCTGGTCATCACGTCCGCACATACGGAACATGGCGCTGAGGCCACGCTCGGTAACTTGCGGGTTGGTCGAGCCCGGGGTGATCGCGATGATCCCGGCTTCGTCGTAGATTTCCGAGGCTGGAATGGTCGACGAGGAGCAGAAGTGCCCGACCACGCCGGCGACTTTCTGGTTGGTGAGGTCCTTGGCGACCGTCACCGCCTGCTTCGGTTCGCAGGCGTCGTCGCCTTTGACCAGGACGATTTTTTCCCCATTGACGCCGCCCGCCGCGTTGACCGCATCGGCCGCCGCCTGTGCACCCTTCATGTACTGCTCGCCGAATGCCGCGTTGGCACCGGTCATCGGACCCGCTACACCGATCTTGATATCAGCTTGAGCAAACGCAGAAACACCCAGCGCAGTAGCGACTGCGAGGGCCAGAAAGCCTTTCTTGTAAAACGTCTGGGACATGAGGTGGTGCTCCAAGGTTTTTTTTAGTTGGCACTGCGACTTCACTTCACTCAAAGCTCAGAGCAAGGCCCGTGCCATCGGTTTTTTATTCTTCAAAAAGTCGCTGCGTTGTTGTTATTTCGACTGTTTCGGTCCCATTTTCATTGGGCGTGCAACCGTCTAAACCGCGGAAGGTGAAACCATTTGTTTTTTCAGGCGCAACCCGCACGCGCCATCATTGCAACCGCAGCGGCAAACGACGTGCAACCAGCCTGTAACAGCACGCGTCACCGAACTGCACACTGCTGGTGCGGGACTGCTACAACCCGCACCATTACAGGCTAGTCGCTGGATGCAAAAGCGCCGCTTGCGGCAACAAATTTCAACACTCAAATGACGATGCGCAGGCACTGGCCCGCGTGATACAGGGAAAACCCGGCCTCGTACAGGCAACTGCGCAAGCCCACACCGGCCAGGGGCTGCATCGGTGCGAAGGGAATCGGCAGTGCCTGCGGATCACCGTTGCACAGGTAATCGGCGAAGGCTTTGCCGACCACCGTACCGGTGGTGACGCCGCGACCGTTATAACCGGTGACGGCTACCAGTCCGGGCGCGGGCTCGAACAGCCGCATCAGGTGATCAGGGGTAAACGCAATGCGCCCGGTCCAGGTGCATTCCCACTCGACCGGCTTCAGATTGGGGAAGTAATGCTGCTGCACCCGATCAGCCCAGGCCTTGAGAAACCAGGTCGGTTTCTGGTTGCCATTGCCCAGGCTGCCGAGCAACAGGCGCCCGTCCTTGTCACGGCGGATGCTGCTCAGCACCTGACGGGTGTCCCACGAGCCCTGCCCGCCGGGAAGAATTTCCTGCGCGGCGTCTTCGCTGAGCGGCACCGAGGCGACCTGATAGTAATAACCGGGAAAGAAATTGCGCTTGAGTTCGGTCCAGTCGCCTTCGGTGTAGGCGTTGGAGGCGATGACCACTTGTTCGGCGAGCACCGAGCCCTGGGCGGTCTGTACCGACCAGTTCTGCCCGATGCGCTCGAGGCGAGCCACTGGCGAATGATCGAACATTTGCCCGCCGAGCCCGCGCACGGCATTGGCCAGCCCGGTGACATAGGCCATCGGATTGAGCGTGCCGGCGCGGCGATCAAGCAACGCGGCGGCGATTTTCTGCGTGCCGGTGGCTTGCTCGCAGGCCTTGCCGGTCAGCAGTTCGACCGGCGCGCCACGACGTTTCCATTGCTGCTCGCGACTGCGCAGATCCGCCTCGCCCTTGGCGTTATGCGCCATGTGCAAAGTGCCTTCGCGGCGCAATTGGCAATCGATGGCGTATTTATCCACAAGGCTGAACACCAGCGCCGGCGCCGCACCGAGCATGCGGTTGAGCTGACTGCCGACCGCCTCGCCGAACCCGGCTTCGATCTCGTCCGGAGGAATCCACATGCCGGCGTTGACCAGCCCGACATTGCGCCCGGAGCCACCGTGCCCTGCGCGATGCGCTTCCAGCACGCAGACGCTTTTGCCTTTTTCCAACAGATGCAGCGCCGTTGACAACCCGGTGAACCCGGCGCCGATCACACAGACATCGACCTTGACCTCGCCCCTGAGCGCGGCGTTATCCGGGCGTTGTGGCGTGAGCGTTTCCCACAGACATTCTTCGCGTAACGGCATTGCCAGACTCCAACAGAAACCCAACAAACACACAAACCTGAGTGAGCCCCCTGTGGCGAGGGGATTTAGCGAAACGTCGCACCGCCCCGCTGGGTCGCGGAGCGGCCCCAAAATTTCAAAAGCGACGACTGCTTCGCAGCCGAACGGGGATAAATCCCCTCGCCACAGTGCTCACTCCTACAGACGATCTCCACCTTTCAGTCGAATGTAATGCCCTGCGCCAAAGGCAATTCCAGCGAGTAGTTGACGGTGTTGGTCTGCCGGCGCATGTACGCGCGCCAGGCATCGGAGCCGGATTCACGGCCGCCGCCGGTCTCTTTCTCGCCACCAAATGCACCGCCGATTTCCGCACCGCTCGGGCCGATGTTGACGTTGGCGATGCCGCAGTCGCTGCCGACCGCCGACATGAACCGCTCGGCCTCACGCACGTCGGTGGTGAAGATGCACGATGACAGGCCTTGCGGCACGGCGTTGTTCAGGCGCAGCGCTTCCTCGAAATCGCTGTAGCCAACCACATAGAGAATCGGCGCGAAGGTTTCGCTGCAGACCACGTCGCTCTGCTCGGGCATTTCCACGATGGCCGGCGACACGTAGTAGGCGTTGGGGAATTGCTCTTCCAGTTGACGCTTGCCACCGAACACCCGGCCGCCTTCGCTTAGTGCCTGTTCCAGCGCATCCTGCATGTTTTCGAAGCTGTGCTTGTCGATCAGCGGGCCGACCAGATTGCCTTCCAGCGGATGGCCGATGCGTACTTTCGAATAGGCAGCCTTGAGGCGGGTGACGATTTCTTCCTTGACCGATTCATGGGCGATCAGACGACGCAAAGTCGTGCAGCGTTGCCCGGCGGTGCCGACGGCGCTGAACAGAATCGCGCGCACTGCCATGTCCAGATCGGCGCTCGGGCCGAGGATCATAGCGTTGTTGCCGCCCAGTTCGAGAATGCTGCGGGCGAAACGCGCGGCGACTTTCGGCGCCACTTCGCGGCCCATGCGTGTGCTGCCGGTGGCGCTGATCAGCGCAATACGCGGATCATCGACCAGCGCTTCGCCGGCATCGCGTCCGCCGATCACCACTTGGCACAGGCTCGCCGGGGCATCGCTGAAATTCTTCACTACGCGATCAAACAGCGCCTGACAGGCCAGCGCGGTCAGCGGGGTTTTCTCTGATGGCTTCCACACCACCGGGTTGCCGCAGACCAGCGCCAGGGTGGTGTTCCAGGCCCACACTGCGACCGGGAAGTTGAACGCGCTGATGACGCCGACCACGCCAAGCGGATGCCAGGTTTCACGCATATGGTGGCCCGGGCGCTCGGAGGCGATGGTCAGACCGTACAGCTGGCGCGACAGGCCGACGGCGAAGTCGCAGATGTCGATCATCTCCTGCACTTCACCCAGACCTTCCTGAGTGATCTTGCCGGCCTCCCACGACACCAGCTCGCCGAGGTCGGCCTTGTACTCGCGCAACACTTCGCCGAACTGGCGCACCAGCTCACCGCGACGCGGCGCCGGCACCTTGCGCCAGTGCTCGAATGCATGATCTGCGCGACTGATGTGTTGCTCGACTTCGGCAGCGCCTTCCCAGTTCACCGAGGCAATTTCGCTGCCGTCGATGGGCGAATGCACCGGCACTTTGCCGTTCTGGTACAGGGCCGGGTTGACTCCCAGACGATCAAGCAATGCGGCTACCATCGGTCTCTCCTCAAGCAAAAACAGAATGTGTGCGGCCATCCTTCGCATGGCCGGGCAGGCCTTTAGTTGTAGCCTCACTGCGGCGATGCAACAAACGACCTTTACGCCAGATATCATTCCGTTTATTCATGCTGCCTAGCGAAAGACAAGAAAAAGGACTGGCCATGCTGAACAAACGCCACTTGCCCTCGATCACCGCGCTGCAATGCTTCGAGGCCGTGACCCGGCACCTGAGTTTTACCCGCGCCGCCGAAGAGCTGAACCTGACCCAGAGTGCGGTGAGCAAACAGGTCGCGCAGCTTGAAGAACTGTTGCAGCACTTGCTGTTCCGCCGCGTGCGTCGGCGTTTGCAGATGACGCCGGCCGGGGATTTGTATCTGGTCGAGGTCAGAAAAATCCTCAGCCAAGTGGAGATGTCGACGCATTACCTGCGTTCCTACGGCGGCGAAACCGAAGTCCTGCGCGTTTCCACCCCTTCGACCTTCGGCGCCCGTTGGCTGGTGCCGCGCCTGAAAGGCTGGCGCCTGCGCCATCCGTCGATTCATCTGGATCTGTGCAACGAACAGGAGGCCGACGATCTGTTGCAAGGGCGCAGCGATCTGGCTTTCTATTTCGGCCAGGCTTCGCGTCCGGGCACCGAATGCCTGAAATTGTTCGGCGAACAACTGGTGCCGGTCTGCGCCCCGGCCAGCCTGCCGGACACACCATTCACTGACCCGACGCAACTCACCGACCTGGTGCTGCTGCAAAATGCCTCGCGACCGCAGGCCTGGCACGACTGGTTCGACAGTCAGGGCTACCACACCGAACACAGCTACCACGGGCCGCGTTTCGAAACCTTTTACATGTGCATCCGCGCCGCCCAGGTCGGTTGTGGCGTGGCGCTGCTGCCGCGGTTTCTGGTGGAAGAGGAATTGGCCGAAGGCAAACTGGTCATACCCTGGCAGCATGCGATGCCCAGCAGCGATGCCTATTACCTGGCCTACCCGGAGCACGCGGCGGAAGTGCCGAAGGTGCGGGATTTTGTGAAATGGATGCTTGAACAAATCGATAGCCCGGTGTGAGGTCAACCGGGATCCCTGTGGGAGCGAGCCTCCTCGCGAAAGCGTCGGGTCAGCCACATCATCTTTAACTGACACACCGCATTCGCGAGCAGGCTCGCTCCCACAGTGGATCTGCGGCGCTCTGAAAAAATGCTGGCAATCCCCACCGCCGATATGCGCCACTAGCGCCATCGATATAGACCGCGCCAGGCGCGGCGCAACTGGAGACCCGTTTATGAGCGAGAGTGTGTTTGCCGATCGCATCGTGCAGAACCTGCTCGACACCGACTTCTACAAGCTGACGATGATGCAGGCGGTGCTGCACAACTACCCCAACGTCGAAGTCGAATGGGAGTTCCGTTGCCGCAACGCCGAGGATCTGCGTCCGTATCTGGCCGAGATTCGTCATCAGATCGAGCGTCTGGCCGAGCTGAGCCTGAGTGCCGATCAGTTGAGTTTTCTCGAGCGCATCAGCTTTTTGAAACCGGATTTTCTGCGCTTTCTCGGCCTGTTCCGCTTCAATCTGCGCTATCTGCACACAGGCATCGAGAACGGAGAACTGTTCATCCGCCTGCGCGGGCCATGGCTGCATGTGATCCTCTACGAGGTGCCGCTGCTGGCGATCGTCAGCGAAGTGCGCAATCGCTATCGCTACCGGGAGACCTCGCTGGAGCAGGCACGCGAACAGCTGTATCGCAAGTTCGACTGGCTGACCGCCAATGCTTCGGCCGATGAGCTGTCGCAATTGCAGGTCGCCGATTTCGGCACCCGCCGACGCTTTTCCTTTGGCGTGCAGGCCGAAGTGGTCAACGTGCTCAAGCATGATTTCCCGGGGCGTTTCGTCGGTACCAGCAACGTGCATCTGTCCCGCGAGCTCGACATGAAACCGCTGGGCACCATGGCCCACGAGTGGATCATGGCCCATCAGCAACTCGGCCCGCGCCTGATCGACAGCCAGATCGCCGCGCTCGATTGCTGGGTTCGCGAGTACCGTGGCCTGCTCGGCATCGCCCTCACCGACTGCATCACTACCGATGCGTTTCTTGGCGATTTCGATCTGTTCTTCGCCAAGCTCTTCGATGGCCTGCGCCACGATTCCGGGGACCCGGTGGCGTGGGGCGAAAAGTGCATCGCGCACTACCACAAGCTCGGCATCGACCCGATGAGCAAGACCCTGGTGTTCTCCGACAGTCTGACCCTGCCGAAATCGTTGGAGATTTTCCGCGCGCTGCACGGTCGCATCAATGTGAGCTTCGGCATCGGTACCAACCTCACCTGCGATATCCCGGGTGTCGAACCGATGAGCATCGTGCTTAAAATGACCGCCTGCAACGGCCAGCCGGTGGCGAAGATCTCCGACGAGCCTGGCAAGACCCACTGCAAAGATCCGAATTTCGTCGCCTATTTGCGACATGTGTTTCAGGTTCCTGCCGAATCCAGTCTATCTAGCAAGGAGTGAATTCATGCAAGCCGTACAGCGTGAGATTGCTGAGCAGCTCAAGGTGCAACCACCGTTCGCCGACGATCAGGCCCTGCAGGCCGAAGTCGCCCGGCGCCTGACGTTCATTCAGGATTGTCTGGTCAATTCCGGGCTCAAGACCCTGGTGCTGGGCATCAGCGGCGGCGTCGATTCACTGACCGCCGGCCTCCTGGCCCAGCGCGCGGTGCGTGAACTGCGCGAAAAAACCGGCGACGACCGCTACAAATTCATCGCCGTGCGCCTGCCCTACGAAACCCAGTTTGACGAGCACGACGCCAAGGCCTCGCTCGACTGCATCGCCCCTGACGAAATCCACACCGTGAACATCGGCCCGGCGGTCAAGGCGCTGGCGGCTCAGGTGTCGGCGTTCGAAGGCAAACCGGCGGCGTCAGTGGATTTCGTGCTGGGCAATACCAAGGCACGGATGCGCATGGTGGCGCAGTACACGATTGCCGGGGTGGCGGGCGGTCTGGTGATTGGCACCGACCACGCGGCGGAAGCAGTGATGGGTTTCTTCACCAAATTCGGCGATGGCGCCTGCGACCTCGCCCCGCTCAGCGGTCTGGTGAAAAATCAGGTGCGTGCGATTGCCCGCAGCTTTGGCGCGCCGGAAACGCTGGTCGAGAAAGTGCCGACGGCAGACCTGGAAGATCTTTCGCCGGGCAAACCGGACGAAGCAGCGCATGGCGTGACCTATGCCGAGATCGATGCGTTTCTGCACGGGGAAACGGTGCGGGACGAGGCGGCGAAGATCATTGTCGATACGTACAACAAGACTCATCACAAGCGGGTCATGCCGTTTGCGCCTTGATTTTTCAAAGGCATGAAAAAGCCCGCGGAGGAGTGATCCTCAGCGGGCTTTTTCTTTGGCCATCAGTGAAGCGGATGGCCTCTTCGCGAGCAGGCTCGCTCCCACATTGGCCCTGATTACTTGACGACGATGGTGCCTTTCATCATCGAGATGTGGCCAGGGAACGAGCAGAAGAAGCCGTAGCCACCGTCAGCCACCTTGGCAACGTCAAAGGTCACCGAATCGGTTTCCTTGGCGCCGATGATCTTGGTGTGGGCGATGATTCGTGCGTCGCCATCTTTCAGGTAGTTCTTGTCGATACCGGCTGCCAGGCCGTCGGTAGCGATTGGCTGCATGTCAGCTTCTTTGCTGATCACCAGGTTATGACCCATGACGTTCTTCGGCAGGCTGCCGGAGTGGGTCAGTTCGACGGTGAAGGTCTTGCAGCTCTTGTCGATCACGATTTCCTTGGTGTTAAAGGACATCTGATCGGTGGAATCAACGGTGGTTTTGCACTCGGCAGCCATCAATTGGCTGCTGGCCAGCGCCAGCAGGGATACCGCAACAACTTTGGAAAACATGGTGAATCTCCAAGGCAGGGTTAACAAAAACACTAGTGGTGGAAAGACTGCCTGAAATCATCGCAAGTTCATATGACTTGAGTCAAAAATTGTATACAACTTTCAGGCTATGACACTCATCGACACAATCTAACGGCCATTTCGTTGGCCCAGACCTATGATCGGCCCACCTACTGAAACGGAGTGCCAGTCATGTTCTTTAACGGCCTGTTGTGCAGCTTGCTCGCCGCCTACGCCTGTGGCGCCAGCGGTACTTTTGAATCACCCGAACGCGAAGTCTAGACCTTGGAGCGCAGCGTGCCAGCCGTTACCCTGTGCGACTGATCGACTCAGGAGTAACGCATGTCGCTGAAATCCGTTTGTGTGTTTTGCGGTGCCAACGCCGGTACCGTGCCGGCCTACACCGAAGCTGCCGTGACCCTCGGCCGGGCATTGGCCGAGCGTAATCTGACGCTGGTCTACGGCGGTGGTGCCGTCGGTTTGATGGGCATTGTCGCTGATGCCGCGCTGGCGGCTGGCGGCGAAGTGATCGGCATCATTCCGCAAAGCCTGATGGACAAGGAGATCGGCCACAAGAGCCTGACGCGCCTGGAAGTGGTCGACGGCATGCATGCGCGCAAGGCGCGGATGGCTGAGCTGAGCGATGCGTTCATCGCCCTGCCCGGCGGCCTCGGCACGCTGGAAGAGCTGTTCGAAGTCTGGACCTGGGGCCAGCTCGGCTATCACGGCAAGCCTTTGGGGCTGCTGGAAGTGAACGGTTTCTACACCAAACTCACGGCTTTTCTCGATCATATCGTCGGCGAAGGCTTCGTTCGCGCGCCACACCGTGACATGCTGCAAGTGAGCGAATCGCCAGATTCGCTGCTCGACGCCCTCGATCAGTGGCAGCCGACCGTCACGCCCAAGTGGGTCGACCAAAAACCCGGTTAACCCCCGGACACCGATACAGGGCAGAATACGCGCCGCTCAACCTCACCTTCGACCCCAGAGGATCGCCCATGGCCAAACCCAATTACTCCTTCGCCAAACGTCAACGAGACCTGGCAAAGGAACAGAAGAAAGAGGAAAAGCTTCAGCGCAAGAAGCAAACCGCTGAAGAAGCGGCACTGAACCCTGACGGTGAAGTGGCGACCGATGATGATGTTGATGCATCCGATGCACCGAAAGATCAGACGCCCGACGCCTGAGCCCCACCGGGTTTGATGATCGAATCAGACCCTGCGGATTTGTGACGGGGCTGGCAGTTCTGCTGCCGGCCCTCACAGCCTTGCTTTCTCTGACCCACCAAAATCCCTGTGGGAGCGAGCCTGCTCGCGAAAGCGGTGTATCTGTTACAAATCTATTAGCTGACCTGACGCTATCGCGAGCAGGCTCGCTCCCACATCTGAAAACTCATCAATTCTGAGGCATCACCGTAACCCGCACTTCCGGGTCGTGATTACCGCCACCGAGAATCACCCCCCGCAACGGCGACACATCGGAGAAATCCCTTCCCCACGCCAGCGTGATGTGTTCCAGCGCCGGCTGCACATTATTGGTCGGATCGAAATCCACCCAGCCCGATACCGGACAGAACACCGATACCCACGCATGCGAGGCGTCGGCGCCGATCAGGCGTGGCTGCCCCGGCGGCGGCTGGGTGAGCAGGTAGCCGCTGACATAACGCGCCGCCAGACCGCGCGAGCGCACACAGGCCAGCATCAGATGAGCGAAGTCCTGACACACGCCGCGTCGACGCTCCAGCACTTCCACCAGCGGCGTCGCCACCTGGGTGGCTTCGGCATCGAAGGTGAATTCGCTGAAGATCTTCTGCATCAGCGCCTGCACCCCGAGCAGCAACGGTCGCCCTGACGGAAAACAGCTTTGCGAGAACTCGACGAAGCTGCGCTTCAAATGCACATAAGGAGACTGGAACCGGTAGCGACAGGCTTCGAGCAAGTCGGCGGACAACGGCTGACTGCTGTAAGTCAGCGCATCGCGGGTCTGCTCCCACGCGGGCGAATGGTTGAAATCCAGCGCCGGCCGCGCCAGCACCTCGACCGTCAGCCGGGCGTTGACCTGCAATTGGTCATGGGGCCGTTCAAATGCCAGACGCGTCAACGGATTGCCGAATACGTCCAGTTCATCACGGCGCATGGTCGGCTCGGGACTAATCAACAGTTGCTGCTCGGTGCAGCGCTGCCAGCTGCATTCGCGCGGCCACAGGTGCGCCAGTTGCTGCGCGAGGGAGACCGGGCTGTCGTAGTGATAACAGGTGTCGTGGAAGATCTGATATTGAGCGCTCATCACACGGACACCGTTCGCTGGCTGACATCATCGACATGGGCGAAATGGCGCAGCGCCAGACGATCCGATACCTGGCCGCTGGCTTCGGCGATTTCCTGCAACAGATCGGCCAGACCCTCCAGCGCGGCACGTACGCTGGATTTGCCGAACAGCGGATTCTCCAGGCAACCGAGATCAAACCGCGACAGGCGCTCGACCAGTTGCGGCAGCGCGGTTTCCCGAGGCGCGGCGAAATCGTCGTTCAGGCGTTTCAGCGTGCGTGTCACCAGTTTCAGCTGAAACAGCACCGCGTGGGGGTTCTGCTCATCCAGCAGCAGCAAATCCAGCACCGGAATCAGTTGCGCCACCGCCAGATAGCGCGAGCGATAGGTAATGCTGCTGTTACCCAACTCCAGCAACCACTCCAGCCCCGCCTGATCGAACGCACCCGCACCGCGCAGAAACGCCGCCAGACTGCTGCTGAGAAATTGCAGGCGTTCGATGCGCCGGCCAATCATCAGAAAACGCCAGCCTTCGTCACGGGTCATGTCATCCAGGGCAAACCCCGACAGCGCTGCCAGCGACATCACCAGACGGTTGAGGAAATCCAGCAGTTCGCCGAAGTCCGGTTCATCGACTTCCAGCTCCAGCGCCTCGCGTTGCAATTCCACCAGCGCCTGCCAGTTTTCCCGGGACAGCTTGCCGCGCACTTGCGAGGCGGCCCATTGCAGGCGTTGCAAGTTGGAGCGCAGGCTGAACGACCAGTCCTCGCCCAGCAACGCAGCGAGCAGGCGCTCCGGCAGTTCGCCCTCATCCGGCAACAGCGCCAGCCGCTCGCCAAGATCGACCGCTGCTTGCAGCGCCTGCGGATCATCGCCATCGACGTAACGCGTGAGCATGATGCGCAGCAGCCGCGCGCTGTCGTCGCAGCGCTCGCAATAACGGCCGAACCAGAACAGATTCTCCACTACCCGCGATGGCAGGTAAGGATCGCGCCGCACCAGATCGTGCACGCCGACATTGCGCTGCGCCTTCCACTGCTCGCCACTTGGCGCACGGTCGCTGAGCACCCAGGTGTCCTTGCTCGCCCCACCGCGCTGCATCGACACCACTTCGGCATCAGCCTCGGCCGCCACTCGGGTCAGCCCCCCCGGCAACACGCGGTAGCCATCGTGGCTGGCCACCGCATACATGCGCATGCCGATCGCGCGGGGTTGCAGATGACCGTCCTCGGCTTGCCAGACCGGCGCCTGCGACAGTTGCGCAAGCTCTTGCGCGACGTAGGCATAAGGCCGTGCCTGCATACGCTGCGCCAGGTCGAGGCGCTGACTTTCATTCAAGTCACGGCCGAAAACAGGCGCGAAACTCTGCGACGGGAACGCCGGTTTGATCAGCAGCTCCGGAAGTTTTTCCAGCGCCTGCGCCAGCACTGGCGCTTCACCGCACCACCAGGTGGCGATCGACGGCAGGATCAGTTCCTCGCCGAACAGGAATTGATTGATCTTCGGCAGAAACCCCAGCAGGCCCGGCGATTCCAGCACGCCGCTGCCTAGCGCATTGGCGACCAGTACCCGCCCCTGGCGCACCGCCTCAAGCAGACCGGGGACCCCGAGCGCCGAGTCGGTCCGCAGTTCCAGCGGGTCGCAGAAATCATCGTCGAGGCGGCGCATGATCGCGTGCACCCGGCGCAGGCCACTGAGGGTTTTCAGGTAAACGGTGGCATTGCGCACCGTCAGATCGCCACCCTCGACCAGCGGATAACCGAGCTGGCGCGCCAGATACAGATGTTCGAAATAACTTTCATTGAACCGCCCCGGTGTCAGCAGCACCACCAGCGGTGCGTCATCGCCCTCCGGTGCCTGACGGGCCAGGGTTTCCTGCAAGGTGCGGAAGAAACCGGCCAGATGCTGGACCTTAAGATCCCGGTACAAATCAGGAAAGGCGCGGGAGACGATGGTGCGGTTTTCCAGCGCATAGCCGGCACCGGATGGCGCTTGGGTGCGATCGGCAGTGACCCACCAGCGACCATCCGGTGTGCGCGCCAGATCCACGGCATACAAATGCAGAAAGGCTGACTCGGGCGGGGCAATGCCCTGACAGGGCCAGAGAAAATTGTTGTGCCCGAACACCAGCTCGGCGGGCAGCAGGCCTTCGCTGATCAACCGCTGCGGACCGTACAGATCCGCCAGCACTGCATTGAGCAAGCGCGCACGCTGAGCGATGCCGGCGGACAATTGCTGCCATTCATCAGCCGCGATCACATGGGGCAGCAGATCCAGTTCCCACGGCCGATCAGCGCCTTTGGGATCGGCATAGACGTTATAGGTGACGCCGTTTTCCTGAATCTGCCGCGCCAGCAAGGCCTGACGCTGCACCAGTTGCGCCGGGCTGCTGCGCTGCAACTGATCGAACAGGCGCCGCCAATGCGCACGCACTGCGCCGCTGCCGTCGAGCAGTTCGTGATAGGTGCCCGCAGTCAGCGGGTAGCGGTCTAACAGGTCAGGCATGGAAAGCTCGGCAGACAGCAGGGGACGGTCAGACTAACGCAGGCACATGACACGCGGATATACGAAAAATCCGCGTGTTGCGTAGGCTCTAGAAACGGCGCAGGTCGATGGTCATCGGTAGCTCGTCATTGATTTCTACTTTGGGTACGGGAAGTTTCCCGGGCGTGTGTCCGAGGCGGAAAAACCGCGCCATGCGCCGGCTCTCCGCTTCATTGGCATTGACCGGCAAGGTCTCGTAATTGCGCCCACCGGGATGGGCGACGTGGTACTGGCAACCACCCAGCGAACGCCCCATCCAGGTATCGAGCAGGTCGAACACCAACGGCGCGTGCACCGGTATGGTCGGATGCAGGCAGTTGGCTGGTTGCCACGCCCGAAAGCGCACCCCGGCGACAAACTCACCCACCCGCCCGGTCGGGTGCAACGGCACCGCGACGCCATTGCAAGTCAGCAGATAGCGCTGTGGCGGCAAGCCGTTGAGCTTGACCTGCAAGCGCTCCAGCGATGAATCGACGTAGCGCACCGTGCCGCCCGCCGAGCCCTCCTCGCCCAGCACGTGCCAGGCTTCGAGCGCCTGACGCAGCTCCAGCTCGATGCCATTGACGGCGTAGTCGCCCACCTTGGGAAAACGAAACTCCAGATGCGCCGCGAACCACTCCGCACGCAACGGATAGCCGGCGTTGTTGAGTTCGACGATGACGTCGGCGAAATCCTCTTCGATAAAGTGCGGCAGCAAAAAGCGATCGTGCAGCTCGGTGCCCCAGCGTGCCAGTTTCGCCGGCGCATAAGGCTCGCGCCAAAAGCGCGCGACCAGCGCCCGCAGCAGCAACTGCTGAGCCAGACTCATGCGCGCATGGGGCGGCATTTCAAAAGCGCGCAGTTCCAGCAAGCCAAGACGCCCGGTGGCGCCGTCCGGTGAGTACAGTTTGTCGATGCAGAATTCGGCGCGATGGGTATTGCCGGTGACATCGATCAGCAGATTGCGCAACAGTCGATCGACCAGCCACGGTGCACATTCCTCGCCCGGTTCCGGCATTTGCGCAAAGGCGATTTCCAGTTCGTACAAGGCGTCATTGCGCGCCTCATCAACCCGTGGAGCCTGGGAAGTCGGGCCAATGAACAACCCGGAAAACAGGTACGACAGCGAAGGATGGTTGTGCCAGTAACTGATCAGGCTGCGCAACAGATCCGGGCGCCGCAGAAACGGTGAGTCCGCCGGTGTCGCGCCGCCGAGGACGAAATGATTGCCGCCGCCGGTGCCGGTGTGGCGCCCGTCGATCATGAACTTTTCGGTGGTCAGGCGGGTTTGCCGTGCCTGTTCGTAGAGAAACTCGGTGCGCTCGACCAACTCGTCCCAGCTCGCCGATGGCTGCACGTTGACCTCGATCACGCCCGGGTCCGGAGTGACACGGAAATTGCTCAGGCGCGGATCACTCGGCGGTTCATAGCCTTCAAGCAACACCGGGCAATGCAGTTCTTCGGCGGTGGCCTCAATGGCCGAGACCAGTTCCAGATAATCCTCGACCCGCTCCAGCGGCGGCATGAACAGATACAGCCGGCCTTCGCGGGCCTCGGCGCAGAATGCGGTACGGGTCAGCCAGTCAGCGGACTCATCGATTTTCGGCACCCGCTCATCCAGCGCAGCCGGTTCGCCGTGCACACCGAGCTGCGCGGCATCCGGCAGCTCAGCGAAGTCCTGATTCGGATCGTTGGGATGGATGAACGGATATTCCGCCGCTTTCACCCACGGCTGCGACGCCAGCGGCAAGCGATAACCCAGCGGCGAATCCCCCGGCACCAAGCGACAGTGCTCATCGCGCAGATACCAACGCCCGCTCTGCCATTGATCGCCCTTGGCCGTGCGCGCCAGCGGCAGCACCTGGCCGATCACCTTGTTCAGGCCCTGACTGAAGACCTTGCGCAATCGCGCGCGCTCCAGCGGTTCCTCCAGACGCGAATCTTCGGCGCTGACGTTGCCGGGCAACGCGCCCTCACGCCAGAGGTAATAGAGATGATCCTCGTAAGCCGGGAAGACGAAGCGTGCAGGCAACTTCAGGCGCTCGGCGACGCTGGCGAGAAAGCGTCCGGCCAGTTCGCCGTCGGCGCCATAGTCCTGCTGCTCGTCGGCGATCAACGCGTCGTTGTGCCAGATCGCCTGACCGTCGCGGCGCCAGTAACAATTGAGCGACCAGCGCGGCAACTGCTCGCCTGGATACCACTTGCCCTGACCGAAATGCACCAGCCCCTGCGGTGCATATTGCTTGCGCATGCGTTGAAACAGTTCGGCGGACAGCCGACGCTTGTCCGGCCCCAGCGCGGCAGTGTTCCATTCGGCGCCGTCCGGGTCGTCGATGGAGACGAAGGTCGGTTCGCCGCCCATGGTCAGGCGCACATCGCCTTCAAGCAGGTCGGCATCGATCTGCCGCCCCAGTGCCTGGATCGCCCGCCACTGTTCATCGGTGTAGGGCTTGGTGACGCGTGGCGCTTCCCAGATTCGCTCGACCGACATTTCGTGGCTGAACTGCGTCTCGCAAGGTTCGACCAGACCACTGATCGGTGCCGCCGAGGACGGATCGGGACTGCACGCCAACGGAATATGCCCTTCCCCGGCGAACAACCCGGACGTGGCATCGAGGCCAATCCAGCCGGCCCCCGGCAGATACACCTCGCACCAGGCGTGCAGGTCGGTGAAGTCGACTTCGGTGCCGGACGGGCCGTCGAGGCTTTTCACGTCGGCGGTCAGTTGAATCAGGTAGCCGGAAACAAACCGCGCCGCCAGACCGAGATTGCGCAACAGCTGCACCAGCAACCATGCCGAATCACGGCAGGAACCGGAGGCGTGTTGCAGTGTGTGCTCCGGAGTCTGCACGCCGGGCTCCATGCGGATCAGGTAGCCGATGTCTTCGCTGAGGCGCTGATTGAGCGCCACCAGAAAATCCACCGCCGGCAGTGGCGTGCGGTCGATGCTGTCCAGGTAAGCCTTGAACGTTGGCGTCAGCGGCAGGGTTTCGAGGTATGGCGCCAACTCCTTGCGCTCGTCGGCGGCGTAGCTGAACGGGATTCGCTCGGCGTACGGTTCGAGGAAGAAATCGAACGGATTGAACACCGCCATTTCCGCGACCAGATCGACTTCGATGCGCAGCTCTGCGGTTTTTTCCGGGAACACCAGACGTGCCAGGTAATTGCCTTGGGGGTCTTGCTGCCAGTTGATGAAATGCTGCTCTGGCGAGACTTTCAGCGCATAGGAAAGAATTCGCGTGCGGCTGTGGGGCGCCGGGCGCAGGCGGACGATCTGCGGGCCGAGTTCGACAGCGCGGTCGTAGCGATAATGCGTGACGTGATGCAATGCGACATGAATCGACACGGCGTGCCTCCTGCGAGCCTTGGGCGTATGGGAAAGCGCGCAAGACTTATGCCATGCACGGGCTTGCGCGCTTTCGCGAAATGCTCAAGGCAGTACAGCACCAAAACCGGGCGATGCGAGGAAATGGTTTGGCTCAGTTGCACGCAAATGTTGCGAACGCTGATTCTTGCGGTGTTTGATCGGACGCTTTCGCGAGCAGGCTCGCTCCCACATGTGCAATGCGTTCCCCTGTGGGAGCGAGCCTGCTCGCGAAGAGGCCAGCGGCAACAACTTGATCGTTCCCACGCTCTGCGTGGGAATGCAGCCGGTGACGCTCCGCGTCACAACCATGTTCGACAATACTGCGAGTAACGGCTGGAACGCGGAGCGTCCCGAGAGGCATTCCCACGCGGAGCGTGGGAACGATCAGCAAAACGCCAACCCGAAGGTTGGCGTTCTGTTCAGCTCAAGCAGTGTCTAGCGCGGCACGACCGGCTTGCGTGTCGGCTTCGGCCCTTTGCCTTTCGCCGCATCCTTGCGCTCCTTGGCCGCCTGCTGGTTGCGGGCGAATGCCGCAGCCTTGGCCTGTTCACGCTTGTCCCACGGATTACCGCCATCACTGGCACGCGGCGGCAGACCGGTGTGCTGGGTGAGAATCTTGGTGGTCTTCTCTTTGGCGACCTTGTGGCTGCCGGCCGGCGTCGAGTTCTTGCGACGGGCGCTCTGGTAGCTGTCGGTGGCTGGCTGATGCGCCGGTATCAGTTGATCCTTGCCCGGGCCGATCAGATCGGCGCGGCCCATGCGGATCAGCGCTTCACGCAGCATCGGCCAGCCTTTCGGGTCGTGATAACGCAAGAATGCTTTGTGCAGACGACGCTGATCTTCGCTCTTGACGATGGTCACGCCGTCGCTCTTGTACGTCACCTTGCGCAGCGGGTTCTTGCCCGAGTGGTACATCGCCGTAGCGGTGGCCATCGGCGACGGATAGAACGCCTGCACCTGGTCGGCGCGGAAGCCATTGCCCTTGAGCCACAGAGCGAGGTTCATCATGTCTTCGTCGGTAGTGCCCGGGTGGGCGGCGATGAAGTACGGAATCAGGTACTGCTCCTTGCCCGCTTCCTTGGTGTACTTCTCGAACATGCGCTTGAACTTGTCATAGCTGCCGATGCCCGGTTTCATCATCTGGTTGAGCGGACCTTCCTCGGTGTGTTCCGGGGCGATCTTCAGGTAACCGCCGACGTGGTGGGTCACCAGCTCCTTGACGTACTCCGGCGACTCGACGGCGAGGTCGTAGCGCAGGCCGGAAGCGATCAGAATCTTCTTCACACCCGGCAGGGCACGGGCGCTGCGATACAGCTGGATCAGCGACGAGTGGTCGGTGTTGAGGTTCGGGCAGATACCGGGGAACACGCACGACGGCTTGCGGCACGCGGATTCGATTTCCGGGCTCTTGCAGGCGATGCGGTACATATTCGCAGTCGGACCGCCGAGGTCGGAAATGACCCCGGTGAAGCCCGGCACCTTGTCGCGGATCTCTTCGATTTCGCGAATGATCGACTCTTCGGAACGGTTCTGGATGATGCGGCCTTCGTGCTCGGTGATCGAGCAGAAGGTGCAGCCACCAAAGCAGCCACGCATGATGTTCACCGAGAAACGGATCATGTCGTACGCCGGGATCTTCTCCTTGCCGTACGCCGGGTGCGGCACACGGGCGTAAGGCATGCCGAACACGTAGTCCATTTCTTCAGTGGTCATCGGAATCGGCGGCGGGTTGAACCAGACATCGAGCTCGCCATGCTTCTGCACCAGCGCACGGGCGTTGCCCGGGTTGGTTTCCAGGTGCAACACGCGGTTGGCGTGGGCGTACAAAACCGGGTCGTTTCGCACCTTCTCCATCGACGGCAGGCGGATCACGGTCTTGTCGCGGGTCATGCGCGGGCTGGCCAGGATCTGCACGACCTTGGCTTCCTGCGGATCTTCGACCGGGCCTTTTTCCTGCTCGATGGCGCAGGCCTGAGTGTCCTGGGTATTCACGTACGGGTTGATGATCTTGTCGACCTTGCCCGGACGGTCGATGCGCGTCGAGTCGACTTCGTACCAGCCCTGCGGCGTGTCGCGACGGATGAACGCGGTGCCGCGCACATCGGTGATGTCTTCGATCTTGTGGCCCCACGACAGGCGCTGGGCGACTTCGACAATCGCGCGCTCGGCGTTGCCGTAAAGAAGAATGTCGGCGCTGGCGTCGATCAGGATCGAGTTGCGCACGCGATCCTGCCAATAGTCGTAGTGGGCGATGCGGCGCAGCGAGGCTTCGATGCCGCCGAGCACGATCGGCACGTGCTTGTAGGCTTCCTTGCAGCGCTGGCTGTAAACCAGGCTGGCGCGATCCGGACGCTTGCCGGCCATGCCGCCGGGCGTGTACGCGTCATCGGAACGGATTTTCTTGTCCGCGGTGTAGCGGTTGATCATCGAGTCCATGTTGCCCGCCGCGACGCCGAAGAACAGGTTCGGCTCGCCGAGCTTCATGAAGTCGTCTTTGGACTGCCAGTTCGGCTGCGCGATGATCCCGACGCGGAAGCCTTGCGACTCCAGCAGCCGGCCGATGATCGCCATGCCGAACGACGGATGATCGACGTAGGCATCACCGGTAACAATGATGATGTCGCACGAATCCCAGCCGAGCTGATCCATCTCCTCCCTGCTCATCGGCAGGAATGGCGCTGGCCCGAAACATTCGGCCCAATATTTTGGATAGTCAAATAACGGCTTGGCTGCTTGCATGTCGACGACCGGTGTTGAAGTGAAAAATCGCGGGCGCGGAATATAGCACAAATTTTGACCAATTCCGACGACGGTGGTCGGTTTCTCTGTGCGCTGCTCTCGCGCCGCCAACCCGCCACACATTACGCGTTTTTGTTGAACGCACGACGCACGAAACGGCAAGGAAGCCGCCCGCCCGTCGCACTCCCAAGAGCAGCGGGGCATTAAACGAAAAGGAAGACAGGCAATGGCACCCAAACCGCCAACCAGAGGCATCACGACCGTCTCGGTTCATAATCCGCGACCCGATTATTCGATCACCCGGCCTGGTTTCACGGCGCTTTTCGATGGCGGACCGGGGCACAGAATTCCCACACGCCCGACTCCGACAACGGTATCGACATCGATCGATCACGGACTCAACCGCATTACCTCCGTGCCTGCGCGGGCAACGGTCAGCACGACAGCGGCCGCCGAATCGGCTGCAGTTGTGCATCAGCGGCCCTTGGGAGATTACTGGATCACTTCGCTAGTCGTGTTGCCGTCAGCCAATGCCGAAGGCATTTCGACGCTTAAGGGACGTCAGTATGTCCAAGTGCCTGAGGGTGGCACCGTGCAGGTCGGTCTGGACCCCGCCAGCGGTCTTTACCGGGCGAAATTGCCCAGCGAATTGCACCCGTCCGGTCCGCTGTTGCAGTTCGATGCCGAGAGCCGTCTCTGGCAACCCGTCGATACTTGGGCGCCATCGACCTACCCGCTATCCCAGAGCCGGCTCGAGGCGTTTCGCACCGATCTGGATTTCAGCACGACCGAGCCGGGCGGCGATGGCCTGTTGCGCTTCAACGGCAAACTCTATGTGCAGATCGAGAATCAGGCCTATCAGGTCTTGCATGATCTTGATGCATCAGCGCCGCAGAGGGCGGTCATGCGCATCGTTCGCCCCGACGATCCCATCGCCAGCGATGCCACTAATGTTTACGTCGCATCCCGTCCAGGCAGGTCGGAACCGATCATTTTCGACGCTCGCTACGGCTGGCGAGGGACCAGTGTAACGGGGGCAGCCGGGATGCAGAGAGGGACAGGAGTGGCGCCCTCAGAGCTATGGCAGCGGGTGGAAGTCGGAATCAGACTTGGCCACTTCAACAAGCGAATCGAGCAGGACACCGCTAAAAGTGAACACCTGAAGGAGGTGTGGCGCAGCATCAGGGAAGCGGGGGGCGAGCGCTCAGATGCAGTCAAGCGCGAAACGATGGCGCTGCTTGATCGTGAATTACACAGCCACCAGGCGCTGAGGTCCCTTGCAAAAGCAATAAAATTCCATAAGCAGCAAAAACCCGCGGTCCGGCACTTCATAAAGAAGGAAGACTACGACAAAAAAATGATTGCGATGCACAAGATCCAAATGAGCTTCTACGATCAATTGGTCGAATGCGGCTTGACCCGCCATGCGCTGGGAGGTCCATTGATCGACATCGACAGGCTCCCACGAACAGTCAACGTCCTGGGGAAAATTCTCGGCCATATGCGAGAGCGCCAGCACATTGCCGACAATCTGGTGAACACATTGCGGGTCGCGCCGGACGAATTCAGTGCATACGCTCTGACACCAATGGACACTCACGACGTCGTGGCTTCGTGGGTATTGGCCAAAAGCCTGATGCTGGACGACCATCAATCAGACGGAAACTACCCTCAGGCCTCCGAACTGGCGACCAGATTTGGTCAGGTAACTTTCGTGTATGGAGCGCTGGGTAAAATTCCGGAGACTTCGCACCCTGCGATATTGCGTGATCTGCTCCAGGAATGCACAGCCCTTCGCTACTGGTACGAGCGCCTTGATCTGACACCCGATGAGCAGCACGCAACGTCACGCACGGCTATCACCGCCGAGCTGAAAATATTCGAAGAGACGCTGACTCATCGCCTGTTCCAATATCAACGCCAGCCTGATCTCCCGGCGCTGCCGATCAACGATCAGGCCATTGATTTCGAGTATGTTCCGGAGCAGGACAGATCCGGTTTCCAACCGCCACCCAAGCGCATTTTCAAGGCAAAGAAACACGGTATTTACAAGATCCATGTCGGCGAGTCCCGACGTACCGCGCACAACGAAGAAGTCATCGATGTACGCAGTCTGCACGACCCGCAACAGCCAGTGCAGACCTATGAACAAAGAGCTGGTGAGTGGCACCCCGTCCGCGCAACGCAGGACACAACCCTGCCCGACCTGACTCTCAGAGCCAATCAGCACCTTGAGCAAACCGACGCACATGTGCGCGAAGCCCGGCGCGAAGAGTCGCGCAAAAACCATCCGGACAACATTGTCGAGATGCTTGAGCGCAAGGCCGGGGCAATGGATGAGATCGCACTCCAGCTTCGGCGACAGGAGCCCACCGATGGCGAAACAGATGCGCTGATCCAACGCCTGCAGGACACCAGTGAACGCCTGCGCAGCGAGGGCGAAAACATTCGTGTCCGGATCTACAAGGACATACATTTTCTGAGCCCCGACCGATTGTTGTATCTGATCGACAAGGGCGAAGTACGTGCGCAGAAAATCGAGACCCGGTTGAAACGCGGCAAGGGGCAGAATCGAGACTTTATCGACGTCTATCTACTGACGGATGCGCATACCTACGACCCCCTCTGGCACGCGCACTTTCATTACGCGAAACCGGATACGCCCGATCTCAACTTCAATGTTTCCGGCGGGCACCTGAAAACCCTTGAGCAAAGCCGCATGGGTGTGCGTTCGCAGCGCCGGGAAGAACGGGCGCAGCGGCCACACAAACCTATCTGGCGCGCCGCCCTCGATGGCCACGCAGCACAGAAAATTTTCGACCTCGCCGCCACCTCTTTCCATCCCGAGACACATCATCAGGCATGACGCCGAACCGGCCGGCAGCGTCCGTTGCGGACGCGACCGCTCAATCACTACAAGGAACGTAAGACATGCGCAGCAAAACGCCGCACCCAGTTAGTCCCCCCGGTAATTTTCATCTTCGACCGGATACATCCGCCGATGCCATCCCGCAGCGCCCACTCCTCACGCCGCGCCCCAGTCTTGACCCAACCGCGTTGAGCGGCCCGCCAATCCGCGCGAACCGGCGCACGGACAGCAACGATCCTGATGCGATAATCCCGGCGCCGAATGTCACAGTGCATGCGGCTGCATCAGCGCTGCAAACCGTGGTCAACACAGGCCACCCCGTCGAGCATTACCGCCTCGCTGTCGCAACCGGCTTGCCTGACGCCGACGCCGAAGGCCTGAGGACATTCAAGGGTCGTCACTACGTGGAAATGGCCGACGGCGGTTTCGTGCAGGTGAGCAAGGATTCGCCGAGCGGCCTCTGGCGCGCCGGGCTGGCGAGCGAATCGAAGCCCTCCGGACCGCTGATGCTGCACGATCCGGAGAGTGGCAGGTGGCATGCGCTGGAGTTCTCGCCGCCGAGCACCTTCGCTTTATCGGTGACACGCCTGCAAGCGTTTCGCACGCCGCTCGACTTCAGCCATAGCTCACGCGACAGCGATGGGCTGTACCGCCATGACGGCAAACTCTACGCAGTGATCGACAATCACAGCTATCAGGTCCTGCACGATCACGATGCTTCGACGCCTCTGGCCGAGGTGATGCGCATCGTCCGCCCTGAAGATCCTGTCGCCGCTGACGTCGACAACATCTACAGCGCTACGCGCCCGGGCAGATCAGAGCCTGTCGTATTCGATGCCGATCAGGGCTGGCAGGGCATCGTGGTCGGCGGGGCCGGCGGGATGCAGCGCGGCAGTGCCGACCAACCTGCCTCACCGGGGCTGCGCGAGCGGCTCAATGCCGCGGTCAATCGACTGCGAACGCCCCAGTCGCGACTGCGAAAACTCTACCCGTCTCTGGACAGCGAGCAAATCCGCACGCTGCTGCGCACCCAGGGTGACGATGTACCAAGCTTTTTGACGCGCCTCGAGAATGAATACAAGACCCTGAAGCTGGAGCTGGCGACCTGGTTGAAAACCAGTGAGCTGGCCGGCGGGGCGACCAATCCCTCGGTGGAGCGCGCCGCGCAAGAGATCAAGCGCTGCTGGAAACGTCAGACAGGAACAACGTTGCAACTGGATCTTGGCGACGCAGGCATTGTTCCGCTGTCCGCAGATTTCAGCCATGTACGCACGCTGCAATTGCAGGCGGTCGCCTGGTCGGAGGGGGGCGAAAACTTCCTCAAGGGGTTCACTGCCCTGGAGCGTCTGAAAATCAATGCCTCGGCGCTCGCCAGGCCGCCGGCGAACCTTGCGCAGATGCCAGCCCTCAAGGAGTTGGACCTGCGAGCGAACCACATTGAACTGAGCGACCAGACCGCCAGCGAGCTGGCTTCGCTCAGCCAACTGGAAAAACTCGACCTGTCGGACAACCCGCTGGGCAAGGCCCCGGATTTCAGCGGCATGCCTGAGCTCAAGTCCGTGGGTCTGCGCAATGCACAACTGGATGACTGGCCAACCGGATTGCAGCATCAATTGGCGATGGAGTCGCTCGATCTGCGCAATAACCGATTGCGTGAAATTCCGCAGACAGTCATCAGCCCGGCGAGTGATCAATTGCTCGCCATAGCCAACATCAACCGCATCACCCTGATCGAAGGCAACCCCTTTGCCAGCGGCTATTGGCGGCGGCTGGAAGTCTACTGGCAGCGGGTTACGGCGGAATATCCGGCACTGATCACCAGCGCACGCACAGGTGCATTCCGGATTGATGGCGACATCCCTGAAGTCGCCATGCTGCTGCAGATGTATCCGGACAAAACGCCACAAACCGCCCGGGAATACCTGATTGGCCTGGGGGACAGTGCAGAAGCCACGATCAGCCAGCGTTTCGCAGAGTTCAAGGCGCTCGATGCGCAACTGCTGGCCTACGTCGCCGACAGCCAGCCGGGAACATCCAGCGTGGCCGGCCGGGAAAAGGCTCGGGCAGAACACATTGCCCGGATCATCAAGGACTGCTGGCTCCAGCAATCGCCGCACCTTGCGCTGCCACCACTGAAAGGACCGCTACCGCCACTGACTGCCGACTTCAGTCGGTTGACGTTGCTCACTCTTGATAGCGTCGTCTGGTCCGACACTGCCGACACGTTCCTGTCGCGGTTGCCGAATCTGGAGAACTTGACGATCAGCCATTGCGGTCTGGAAAAATTGCCCGCAGAGATCAGCGCGATGAGCCGGCTCACCCACCTGAATCTGACCTCAAACCAGATAAAACTCGATGAGAACAGCGCTGGTGCATTGAGTGCATTGCATCAGTTGGTCAGCATCGACCTGTCGAACAACCCACTCCAGATGCTGCCCGATTTCAGTGCGATGTCCGGGCTGCAGACACTGGGCCTGAAGAACACCGGCATCAGTGAGTGGCCCATCGGCCTGGCTGACAAGATCACCTTGACCGGCCTCGACCTCAGCAACAATAAACTGCGCGAAGTCCCCGACGCACACATCAACCCGCCAGCCGATCAATTGGCTGTGGTCGCGCGGATCAACAACCACACGCTGCTTGAAGGCAATGACTTCCCTTCGCCTTACTGGAGGAAGTTCGATCGCTACTGGCGAAAACTCAACGAACTGCATCCGCAGTTGATGACTCCGGCCCACCCCGCTGTATTCGACAGTGAGAACTCGCGCGCGCAGCGCTACCGAAAACTGTTTCCGAGCAAAAGCATCAAGGAATGCCGGGAGTTTATCTGGAACCATGACAAGGCCACTGTCGCGACCAGGCTGTTGGAGCTCGAGCAGGATTTCGCCGTGTTGAAAAACCAGCTGGATAACTGGGTTTTTTCAGGAGGCAGCAATCCTCTGCGCTATATCCGCGTCAATCAGTTGCAGATCAACACCCAAACCCGCAATGAGCGCATCGAGGCACGGGATCGGATCATCAGTTGCTGGCGACGTGAAACGCCGCAGAAACACGCCTTCGACGGCACGCCGATAGGTCTGGAGCTGGATTTGAGCGGCCTCACGTTGCCGACCCTGCCGGATCTGAACACCGATTTCAGCCATGTCGGCTCGCTCAAACTCAACAACATGAATCTCACCGAATCCCCGGAAGGTTTTCTGACCCGCTTCCGCCATTTGCGCTGGCTGAACATGGCCAACAATCGTCTCAGGGATCTCCCGCCGGCCATCGGCGAAATGCACGGGATGACCCGTCTGTTCCTGCAGGGGAATCAACTCGAACTCACCGCCGAGACAGCGCAGATACTGGCCGGAAGAACGACCTTGAGGGCCTTGTGGATACACGACAACCCGCACTTGAACGTGAGCCCGGATTTCAGCGCGATCACTGATATCCGCGAAGTCGACATGTCAAACACCGGCATCGGAAGCTGGCCAGCCGGACTGTTCGATCAGCCCCTGTTGGGCAGGATACTTCTGAACAACAACCGGATCACGAACCTGCCCAGCTTTGTCGTCGCACCGGCAGCGGATCGCCTGAGGCATTCGATTCAGGTCAACAGCGGCACTCAGATAAGCGATAACCCCCTGAACGAATACACTCGAGAACGCCTGGCCGGCTACAGTGAGCGGCTGCGCCACTCCGCAACATCGCTTTACAATCCTCTGAACCTGCTGACCACTTCTGCCCCGGCAGCCCGCCCGCAGCCGGCGCTAATGAACGCTGCGTCGGCCTATCCGCAGTTGACCATCGGTATGACGGCAACCGAGGCGACGAAACGCACCGCGCAGCTGGACAGACTGAAAGCACAGGACGGCTCGGATGGCTTTTTCAACATCATTTCCAGACTCGGCCACCACGCCGATTTCCGTCGGCAGGTCTGGGACGTGGTCGATGCCATCAGCGAGAACAACGTGCAATCACGCGCTCTGCGCAGAGATGTTTTCGATCGCGCCTGCGAAGCCGGCTGCACTGACCTTGCCGCCGCCACGTTTACTGACCTGCAAGTGCTGACCATGACGCATACGGCCAGAGTGCAGGCAAGGCAAGACGGGGATGGCACTCGCCTGGTGGACCTGTCCAGAAGTCTGTTCAGGCTAAGGCAGGTCGATGAACTGGCCGCAGCAGATATCGCTGCGAGCAGGACAATCGCCAACGATCCACAGGCTCCAGCGCGTGAGCGCAATACCCAGCGCCTGCGCCTGAGCGACCCGCATGAAATGACCATGGCCTACCGCTTTGGCCTCAAGGATCGGCTGCAGTTGCCGTTTCAGCCGCAGACCCTGTCCTTTATCGGCATGGCCGGCGTCACACCGCCCATGCTGGAAGTCGCCTACCGTAAAGTCATCGCCTTGGACGGCTCTCCCGAAGAGTTTCAGGCTCTGGTGTCGATGGAATTCTGGCAGGACTTCATCACGCACAAATATCCGTCCCGGTTCGACGCCGCACGTCAGCCTTATCAACAGAGACAGGCGGCACTGGACGAGCAATTCGCGAAAAAAGTACTGACCCAGGCCGAATACGACGCGCAAACCAATGACGTCACTGCACAGTTGGCCATTATCGAAGCGACGCTGATCCAGTCACTGACGCGCGAGGAAATTCGCCCCGGTGAGGCAGTTGAAAAGCCTGCCAGCAGCGAGACGGCAGTTTCGGCCGATTGAAGCAGGCCAAGACAGCAGCCGGATGATCCGGCCTGCTGTCATTCGTCGTCGTCGAAGTTGTAACTGCCTGGTGCGAGGTTTTCGAAGCGCGTGTATTTACCGATGAACGCCAGCCGAATGAAACCGATCGGGCCGTTACGCTGCTTGCCGATGATGATTTCGGCGATGCCCTTGTGCTCGGTTTCCGGGTGATACACCTCGTCGCGGTAAACGAACATGATCACGTCGGCGTCCTGCTCGATCGCTCCGGATTCCCGCAAGTCGGAGTTCACCGGGCGTTTGTTCGGGCGCTGTTCAAGGGAACGGTTGAGCTGCGACAGCGCCACTACCGGACAGTTGAATTCCTTGGCCAGGGCTTTCAGGGATCGCGAGATCTCGGAAATCTCGTTGGTGCGGTTGTCACCGCTGGACCCGGGAATCTGCATCAGTTGCAGGTAGTCGATCATGATCAGGCCGACATCGCCGTGCTCACGCACCAGACGACGAGTGCGCGCGCGCATTTCCGACGGGCTGATGCCGGCGGTGTCATCGATGAACAGTTTGCGGTCGTTGAGCAGATTGACCGCCGACGTCAGGCGCGGCCAGTCGTCGTCTTCGAGTTGGCCGGAACGCACTTTGGTCTGATCGATTCGGCCGAGCGAAGACAGCATACGCATGATCAGCGATTCGCCTGGCATCTCGAGGGAGTAAACCAGGACAGCCTTCTCGCTGCGCAACACGGCGTTTTCCACCAGGTTCATCGCGAAGGTGGTCTTACCCATCGACGGTCGGCCGGCGACAATGATCAGGTCGGACGGCTGCAAGCCGCTGGTCTTCTCATCGAGGTCGGTGTAACCCGTAGACAGACCGGTGATCGCGTCGGCGGTGTTGAACAACGTGTCGATGCGGTCGATGGCCTTGGTCAGCAGCTCATTGACGCCGACCGGGCCGCCGGTCTTCGGCCGCGCTTCGGCGATCTGGAAGATCTGCCGTTCGGCTTCGTCGAGGATTTCTTCAGCGGTGCGACCTTCCGGGTTGAAGGCGCTGTCGGCAATCTCGGTGCTGATGCCGATCAATTGGCGCAACGTCGCACGCTGGCGGACGATCTGCGCATAGGCCTTGATGTTGGCGACGGACGGGGTGTTTTTCGCCAGTTCGCCAAGATAGCCGAGGCCGCCGACTTGCGACGTCTGACCTTCCTTATCCAGTTGTTCGGCAAGGGTCACGACGTCGATCGGCGAGTTCTGATCGGCCAGTTTGGCGATCGCGCGGAAAATCAGACGGTGGTCATGTCGATAGAAATCGCCATCGGAGACTTGATCAAGCACGCGTTCCCAGGCGTTGTTGTCCAGCATCAGACCACCGAGTACGGCCTGTTCAGCCTCGATGGAATGCGGCGGCACCTTCAGGGCAGCGGTTTGCAGATCGTATTGCTCGGGAGCGGAGATATCGTTCATGGCCACTTGAGTATTAGTGAAAAGCAGGGAATTCAGAAAGACAAAGGGCACGACCTGTAAACAGGATCGTGCCCGATGTTAACCGTCTGACGGACAAGCCGCCAGCCGATCCGTGTTGCTTAAGCTGCTACCACGACAACGCGTACGGTGGCTTCAACTTCGGCGTGCAGGTGCACGGCCACGTCGAATTCACCCACGTTGCGGATGGTGCCGTTCGGCAGACGAACTTCGCTCTTCTGCACTTCAACGCCGGAAGCGGTCAGTGCGTCAGCGATGTCGTGAGTACCGATCGAACCGAACAGCTTGCCTTCGTCGCCAGCGGTGGCAGTGATGGTCACTTCCAGCTCGGCCAGTTGGGCAGCACGGCTTTCAGCCGATGCCTTACGGTCTGCGGCGGCTTTTTCCAGCTCGGCGCGACGCTCTTCGAACGCAGCCAGGTTGGCAGCGGTCGCAGCGGTAGCCTTGCCGAAAGGCAGCAGGTAGTTACGGCCGTAACCGGCCTTAACGTTTACTTTGTCGCCCAGGTTGCCCAGGTTGGCGATTTTTTCCAGAAGGATCAGTTGCATGTGAAAATCCTCTAACTTTTAACCTTCACCGTTCGCGCTGTCGGTGTCTTTCGACACGTGACGACCGCGAAAATCAATCAGGCTGTCGACAATGGCCAGAACCACGAGCAACGGATAGATCAGCTGCATGAACAACAGCAGCGTGACGTACAACCCCACCAGCCAGAAACCGGCCAGTCGCTTCTGCCCGACCAGCCCGTGAATCAGGGCCAGCCCGGCGAACACCAGCGGTACACTGCACAACGGCGTCAACATGGCCATCTGTGCACCGAGATTCGGGCCCAGAAGCATCAACGCCAGCAGTAACATCGCCGGCCCCAGCGGGATGCGGATGGCGCGAAACTCGCGACCGAAACCACCCGGGTTGTACAACAACGCCTGCCAATGCCGCCCAACAATCAGGCTCAGCACGCTGACGATCTGCAACAAGGCCGCAATCAGTCCGGTCAGGACTGGTGCAATCAGGGACGCGAAACGCGCTTGCTCATCGACCGACAATTGCTTGTAGGTCTCACCAAGAAGTGCCGGCATGACCTTTATAAGGGCCTGTGCAAGCATCTCGATCTGGGCCGCAAACGCGACCCCGAGCACCACTGAAAACACCACTCCGATCACTACGCTGACCAGCAGCGTGCGGACCCAGGATTCGCTTGCGCGCAAAACCAACGCAAGCCCCGAAGACCCCAGCAGCACCAGAAGTGCCCGTGGGTCGTCGGCATACAGCCACCAGATCAATGCCGGCAGCAGTCCCAGTGACAGAACGCCAAGGGCGTCCGTCAATCCGCGCCGCAGCAGCACAAGGCTCCCGGCGGCAGCACCCAACCAATACAACAACGGCAATGTTGCACATCCGGCCACCACGAGAGTGGCCTGCATTCGGCCTCGCATGATGAACTCAGCTAAGGCGCGCATGCATTCAATCCTTTGCTACTTGTCGACTGCCCGGTCTCAGCGGCCGTGGCTGTCGGTGTAGGCCAGCAGGGCCAGGAAGCGGGCGCGCTTGATAGCGGTGGCCAGCTGACGCTGATAACGAGCTTTGGTACCGGTGATGCGGCTTGGAACGATTTTGCCGGTCTCGGATACGTAGGCTTTCAGAGTGTTGAGATCTTTGTAATCGATCTCTTTCACGTCTTCAGCGGTGAAGCGGCAGAATTTACGACGACGGAAGAAACGTGCCATTTGATAGGCTCCTTAATAAGGTCCGTGGATTACTCGTCAGCGTTATCGCTGTTGTCGCTGTCATCACTGTCGGTGCCTTCGGCGCCTTCGTGCTCAGGACGGTCGCGACGCTCACGGCGCTCACTGCGGTTTTCTTCAGCCTTGAGCATCTCGGACTGGCCGGTAACGGCTTCGTCGCGACGGATGACCAGGTTACGGATCACTGCATCGTTGTAGCGGAAGTTGTCTTCCAGCTCGGCCAGGGCCTTGCCAGTGCACTCAACGTTCAGCATCACGTAGTGAGCCTTGTGAACATTGTTGATTGCGTAGGCCAGTTGACGACGGCCCCAGTCTTCCAGACGGTGGATTTTGCCGCCGTCTTCTTCGATCAGCTTGGTGTAACGCTCAACCATGCCGCCGACTTGCTCGCTCTGATCCGGGTGGACCAGAAAGATGATTTCGTAATGACGCATGAATGCTCCTTACGGGTTGTAGCCTGCCGCTCAAAAACGGTCAGACAAGGAGTGAATGACACTTATGGACTTGCTGGCGCGGGGCACATGCGTGCCTGCCGTCACAGCAAGGGGCGCAATTGTAGAGAAGGGACTGCGGGGGCGCAAGGCAATTGGTGATTATTTGAACAACCACCGATCTTCCAGACACCGTAAACGAATGTGGGAGCGAGACTGCTCGCGAATGCGGCCTGTCAGGCAACAATGACGTCGACTGACACTCCTCTTCGCGAGCAGGCTCGCTCCCACAGTTGATTGCGTGAAGCTTATTTCTTCGCGGCAGCCTTGGCCTTCGCACCGCGCTGGCGCTGGGCTTCGAACAGGCACACGCCGGTGGCGACCGACACGTTGAGGCTGCTGACGCTGCCGGCCATCGGCAGATTCACCAGATAGTCGCAATGCTCGCGGGTCAGGCGGCGCATGCCTTTGCCTTCGGCGCCCATGATCAGGATGGTCGGGCCGGTGAGGTCCTGGTCATAAATGCTGACCTCGGCTTCACCTGCAGTGCCGACTACCCACAAACCGCGTTGCTGGAGTTTTTCCAGAGTGCGCGCCAGGTTGGTCACGGCCACCAGCGGAATCACTTCCGCGGCGCCGCAGGCGACTTTACGCACCACCGGAGTCAGCGTGGCCGACTTGTCCTTCGGCACGATCACTGCCAGCGCGCCGGCCGCATCGGCCGAGCGCAGGCAGGCGCCGAGGTTGTGCGGATCGGTCACACCGTCGAGCACCAGCAACAGCGGCGCGCCTTCGGTGCGATCAAGCAACTCGTCGAGCATCGCTTCGCCCCAGACCTGACTCGGGCTGACTTCCGCGACCACGCCCTGGTGCACGCCTTCAACCCAGGCGTCCATTTCGCGACGCTCGGCCTGGCCGACCTGAACACGGTTTTCATTGGCCAGCTCGACCAGCGTCTGCACGCGCGGATCGTTGCGGCTTTCCGCCAGCCAGATCTGCTTGACGCGTTTGGGGTGGTGACGCAGCAACGCTTCTACCGCGTGAACGCCGTAGATTTTTTCCAACTGACTCATGACTTCGCCTTCGGTTTACGCGCCCCGCCACTTTTGGCTGGAGCGGAACCCGCTTTTGGCGGGCCCTTACGGTGTTTGCTCGGCTTGGCTGGTTTGCCGTCGGTCGCCCTGTCAGGCGCCGACCGTCCGGTCTTTCCCCCGGACGCCGCTTTACCACCGTTTTTCGCATCGGCCAGCAAGGCCTTCTTCAATTCACGGCTTTTGCGCAGTTCAGCGTTTTTCGCCACGGCGTCGCTCGGGCGATAGGCTTCGGCGACCTTTTCCTTGGCCGGACGACGGCTGGCGGTTTTCGCTGGAGCCTTTTCTTCCGCAGCCTTGGCAGCAGGCGCAGCGGTTTCGGTGCCACGTTTCTTGCGACCGATCGGCGCGCTGATGGTTTTCTCCGCCATCTCGAAGTCAATCTTGCGCTCGTCTAGGTCGACGCGCATGACGCGTACTTCAACGGTGTCGCCAAGACGGAAACTGCGACCGGTGCGTTCGCCCGCCAAGCGGTGGTGCACAGGATCGAAGTGGTAGTAATCGCCCGGCAGCGCGGTGACATGCACCAGGCCTTCGACGTAGATATCGGTCAGCTCGACGAACAGACCAAAACCGGTCACTGCGGTGATCACGCCCGGGAACGACTCGCCCACGCGATCCTTCATGAACTCGCACTTGAGCCAGTTCACCACGTCGCGGGTCGCCTCGTCGGCACGGCGCTCACTCATCGAGCACTGCTCGCCGAGCTGCTCCAGCGCCGCTTCGTCGTACGGATAGATGCGCGCTTTCGGAATGGTCATCGCACCGGCACGACGGACGTGCGGGGTGTCCTGTTTCGAATGGATCACACTGCGGATCGCACGGTGCGTCAGTAGGTCCGGGTAGCGACGGATCGGCGAGGTGAAGTGGGTATAGGCTTCGTAATTCAGGCCGAAGTGGCCATCGTTTTCAGCGCTGTACACCGCTTGACTCAACGAACGCAGCATGACGGTCTGGATCAGGTGGAAATCCGGACGATCCTTGATGCTCGCGAGCAAAGCCTGATAATCCTTCGGCGACGGACCGTCCTTGCCTTTGTGCAGGGACAGGCCGAGCTCACCGAGGAACGCGCGCAGTTTTTCCAGACGCTCTGGCGGCGGACCGGCGTGAACACGATACAGCGCAGGAATTTCGTGCTTCTTGAGGAATTCGGCAGTGGCCACGTTGGCGGCCAGCATGCACTCCTCGATCAGTTTGTGCGCATCGTTACGCACGGTCGGACGAATTTCGGCAATCTTGCGCTCGGAGCCGAAGATGATCCTGGTTTCCTGGGTTTCAAAATCGATCGCGCCACGTACGTGACGGGCGGCCAGCAATACCTTGTACAACGCGTAGAGCTGCTTGAGGTGCGGCACGACGTCGGTGTACTCGCCACGCAATTTGCGCGCTTCGGTAGCCTTCGGCGTTTCCAGCATCGCGCTGACCTTGTTGTAGGTCAGACGGGCGTGGGAATGGATCACCGCCTCATAGAAGCAGTAGTCGGTCATTTCGCCGGACTTGGAGATGGTCATCTCGCAAACCATGGCCAGACGATCAACCTGAGGATTCAGCGAGCACAGGCCGTTGGACAGTTGCTCCGGCAGCATCGGAATCACGCGCTCGGGGAAGTACACCGAGTTGCCGCGAACCTGAGCTTCGTTGTCCAGCGCCGAGCCGATCTTCACGTAGCTGGAAACGTCGGCAATCGCCACGTACAACTTCCAGCCACCGGAGAACAGGCGCAGCTTGCCCGGTTTGGCTTCGCAGTAGACCGCGTCATCGAAGTCGCGGGCATCTTCGCCGTCAATGGTGACGAACGGCAGATGACGCAGGTCGATGCGCTTTTCTTTGTCTTTTTCTTCAACTTCCGGCTTGAGCTTGGCAGCTTCTTTCACAACCGCTTCAGGCCAGACGTGCGGAATGTCGTAAGTGCGCAGGGCAACATCGATTTCCATGCCCGGCGCCATGTAGTTGCCGACCACTTCGACCACATCGCCTTGCGGCTGGAAGCGCGGCGTTGGCCAGTGGGTGATTTTCACTTCGACGAACTGACCGATCTGCGCGTTGGCGTTGCGGCCCGGCGTCACCAGCACTTCCTGCTGGATCTTCGGGTTGTCGGCAACCACGAAACCGATGCCGCCTTCTTCGAAGTAGCGACCGACGATGGTTTCATGAGCGCGGGACACCACCTCGACGATCACGCCTTCACGGCGACCACGACGGTCGAGCCCGGAAACCCGGGCCAGCGCACGGTCACCATCGAACACCAGACGCATTTGCGCCGGGCTCATGAACAGGTCGTCGCTGCCGTCGTCCGGCACGAGGAAGCCGAAACCGTCACGGTGACCACTGATGCGGCCAAGGATCAGGTCGAGCTTGTCGACCGGCGCGTAAGTGCCACGGCGGGTGTAGATCAGTTGAGCGTCGCGCTCCATAGCGCGCAAGCGGCGGCGCAGGGCCTCGATCTGGTCTTCTGTGGTCAGACCAAACTCTTCGACCAGTTGTTCGCGGGCAGCAGGCGAACCCCGATCGGCGAGGTGCGCCAGGATCAGTTCGCGGCTGGGAATAGGGTTTTCGTATTTTTCCGCTTCACGAGCGGCCTCGGGATCGAGGGACTGCCAATCGGCCATTAGAGAGTTTTCACCTTGTCTATATGCGGGTTAGTTTGGCATAGGCGCCGGGAAACGGGAAATTTCCGCTTCTATAAGGCTGTGCAAGGCCTTGTATCGACGCTCCGACACCGTTTTGAACGCCGCTGGTAAAAAAATTCAGTTTTTTCTGCGGCAGGGGTTTACAGTTAAAAAGACGCTCCGTATAGTGCGCGCCATCGACGACGCACAAGCGCTTTCGATGATGCCCAGGTGGTGAAATTGGTAGACACGCCAGCTTCAGGTGCTGGTGACCTTACGGTCGTGGAAGTTCGAGTCTTCTCCTGGGCACCAATTTCGAGTTTGAGACTAGATCAGTTTCAACACTCACACAAAACCCGCGAAAGCGGGTTTTTTTCATTTGCGGGAAAGCTTTTGCTCACACTGATTTATTAAAACCAAATCAGGGGTTTACAGATCAAAAAGGCCTCCGTATAGTGCGCCACATCAACAGCGGCAACGCTTGCGATGATTGCCCAGATGGTGAAATTGGTAGACACGCCAGCTTCAGGTGCTGGTGACCTTACGGTCGTGGAAGTTCGAGTCTTCT
>NZ_RCOC01000076.1:78490-113782 GCF_004307515.1 Pseudomonas sp. Sample_14
GACACGCCAGCTTCAGGTGCTGGTGACCTTACGGTCGTGGAAGTTCGAGTCTTCTTCTGGGCACCAATTCAAATTCAAGGTTCAGGCCTTGGATTTCACAAAAACCCGCGAAAGCGGGTTTTTGCGTTTCTGCCTTCCTGAATTTCGCCATCCCTACAGGATCGCCAGTCGCCCCACAAGGCGCACTTGAGAAACAATATCGTTTATCATTGTTGCAAGTTTTTGCAATGCGACAGTGAGGAACCCTGCGAATGACGTTTCGAAATACCCTGCGCCGAGGCCTGACCTTCACCCTCCTCGGCCTGGCACTCGCCACTCCCCTCACCCAGGCTGCCGATGCGGTTTCCCTGACTCTCTACAACGGCCAGCACAAGGAAGTCGGCGACGCGATTGCCAAGGCTTTCGAAGCCAAGACCGGCATCCACGTCAACGTGCGCAAAGGCAGCAGCAACCAGCTCGCGAGCCAGATCATCGAAGAAGGCGACCGCTCGCCCGCCGATGTGATCTACACCGAAGAGTCGCCGCCGCTGAACAACCTCGGCGAACAGGGTCTGCTGGCCAAGGCCGATGACGCCACCCTAGCGGTTTTGCCGGAAAAATACGTCGCCGCCAACGGTACCTGGATCGGCATTACCGCCCGCGTGCGCGTGGTCGCGTTCAATCCGAAACTGATCGATGAAAAAGACCTGCCGAAATCGGTGATGGAATTCTCCGAGCCGCAGTGGCAGGGCAAGGTCGGCTTCGTTCCGACCAGCGGCGCCTTCCAGGAGCAGGCCGTAGCGATCATCAAGCTGCACGGTCGTGACGCCGCCGAAGAATGGCTGACCGGCCTGCGCGCGTTCGGCAAGACCTACAGCAACAATATGGTCGCGCTCAAAGCGGTGGAAAACGGCGAAGTCGCTACCGTGCTGGTGAACAACTACTACTGGTTCGCCCTGCAACGCGAGAAAAGCAAGCTCGACTCCAAGCTGCATTATTTCACCGGCGGCGACGCTGGCGGCTTGATCACCGTGTCCAGCGCTGCCGTGCTGAAATCCAGCAAACATCCAAAAGAAGCCCAGCAATTCCTCGCTTTCATGGCCAGCGAAGAAGGTCAGCGCGTGATCACTCAGACCACCGCCGAATACCCGCTGCACAAAGGCATGGAATCGGATCGCGGCCTCAAGCCGTTCAGCGAACTGGAAGCGCCGAACGTCACTCCGGCGGACCTGGGCAATGCTGAAGAAGCGCTGGAGCTGGAACGCGAAGTTGGCCTGAACTGATGGCAGCATCGTTATCGGCCCCCGCCGCGCGCGGGGGTTATGTACCAAGGCGCAAACGTCCGTCGATCTGGCTGGTGCTGCCGGTATTGCTACTGGTGGTCATGAGCCTGCTGCCACTGGCCTATGTCGGACTGAAAGCTTGGCAGGCCGGCTGGGCCGAGGCGCTGCACTTGTTGTGGCGCCCGTATGTGTTCGGCCTGCTGCGCAATACCTTGGCATTGATGGTCGGCGTGACGGTCACTTGCGCCGTGATCGGTCTGTCGCTGGCATGGCTGCTGGAGCGCAGCAATCTGCCGGGGCGGCGCCTGTGGGGCGTGATCCTGTGCCTGCCGTTTGCGGTGCCGGCGTTTGTCAGCAGCTTCACCTGGGTCTCGCTCAGCGCGCAATTCGAAGGCCTCGGCGGGGCGATTCTGGTGATGAGCCTGTCGAAGTATCCGCTGATCTTCCTGCCAGTTGCGGCGACCCTGCGCAATCTCGATCCCTCCCTCGAAGAATCCGCCCGCACGTTGGGACAGAATCGCTGGGGCGTATTTTTCCGCGTCACCCTGCCGCTGCTGTGGCCATCGCTGCTGGCCGGTTCGCTGCTGATTGCCCTGCACATGCTGGTGGAATTCGGCGCGCTGTCGATCATTGGCCTGCAAACCTTCACCACGGCGATCTACCAGCAATTCGAACTGGAATTCAGCAATGCCAACGCCGCGATGCTTTCGGCGGTGTTGCTGGCGCTGTGTCTGCTGCTGTTGTGGCTGGAGCTGCGCGTGCGTGGCAAGGGCCGGCATGTGCGCACCGGCCAGGGCGCGGCGCGGCAAGCTGAACAGGTAAAGCTTGGAGCGTGGGCGGCGCTTGGTCAGTTGTATTGCCTGTTGCTGGCGATTATCGGCAGCGGCATTCCGTTGGGGATGTTGGCGTATTGGCTGGCGGTCGGCTCATCGGCGGCGTTCCCGGTAGCGGCGATCACCGAGGCGCTGTTGTCATCGCTGGCATTGTCATTGGGCGGCGCGGCGCTGTGCCTGGTATTGGCAGTACCGGTCGGACTGCTGGTGGTGCGCTATAAAGGCCGATTGGCAATCTGGGCCGAACGCCTGCCTTATCTGTTGCACGCGCTGCCGGGGCTGGTGATTGCGTTGACGCTGGTGTATTTCGCCCTGCATTACGTGCCAGTGCTGTATCAGACGTCGGGCTTGCTGCTGATCGCCTATGCGCTGCTCTTCCTGCCATTGGCGCAGGCGCCGATCCGTACTGCGCTGAACAAGGCAGCACCGCAGCTGGAAGAAGCGGCGCGGACATTAGGCGCATCGTCGTTCACCGCGTTTTGCCGGGTGACCTTGCCGATCATTTTCCCGGCACTGGGCGCAGCGTTTGCGCTGGTATTTCTTGATGCGATGAAGGAATTGACGGCAACGTTGCTGCTTAGCCCAACCGGACTCAATACATTGGCGACCGAAGTCTGGGCGCACACGGCGAATGTCGAGTTTGCGGCGGCGGCGCCTTATGCGGCGTTGTTGATTGTGGTCTCGGGGTTGCCGGTTTATCTGCTGACGACGCGGATGTATCTGAGCCGCTGATACCGTATTCGCGAGCAGGCTCGCTCTCACAATGGATTGAGTTTCCCTGTGGGAGCGAGCCTGCTCGCGAAGAGGCCAGCCCGGATAACACTAAGCGCGGAACTGCCCCAGGCTGGCTTTCAATTGCGCAGCCAGACCATCCAGCACCTTGCCACTGGCCGTGGTTTCCACCACTGCCTGCGCCGCTTTCTCGGCCTGTGCATGAATCGTTTCGACGCGCCCACGCACTGCCTGTGCACCCTGCGCCTGATGCGCTGCTGCTTGCGTCGCCAGACCGATCGCCGCATGCACCTGCTCGACCGAAGCCTGCACCGACTGCTGCAACCGCGCACTGTCGCGCAAGACCAGCAAACCTTCGCTGGCCTGCCGTCCGGCCTGACCAATCGCCTCGACTGCCTCACGTGCGCCCTGCTGCAGAGCGACGATGTGCGCTTGGATATCACCCGTCGAGCTCTGCGTTTTGCTCGCCAGTGCACGCACTTCATCCGCCACCACGGCAAACCCACGCCCGGTTTCACCGGCGCGCGCCGCCTCGATCGCAGCGTTCAATGCCAGCAGGTTGGTCTGTTCGGCGATGCCGTGAATCACCGTCAACACCACCTCGATCTGCTCGCTCTGCTGCGCCAGTCGCTCGATAACCTTCGCCCCGGTATCGACCTGCCCGGCCAGCGCTTCGATCAGGCTGCCAACTTTCGCCGAAGTCCGGGTGTTCTCATCGGTGGCCTGACGAATATCGACAACCTGCTTCAGCGCCGCCTGCATTGCCTGACTTTCCGACTGCGCCTCGTCTGCCATTTGCGACAGCGCGCGAAGGCTTTCTGCAACTTCATCGCGCTGCATTCCGGCAGCCGCATCGGCGCCAGCGTTGCGCAAAGTCATCGCGCCGATTTCCACGCCAGTGCGCTGAGCGACATCGCCCGCCTCGCGTACGATCGGCTGCAATTTATCCACAAAGCGATTGACCGCCGAAGCCATGTCGCCGATTTCATCCTTGCTGTTGATCTGCACACGCTTGGTCAGATCGCCCTCGCCCGCTGCCAGATCGTCCATCGCCGCATTGAGCATTTTCAGACGATTGACCACACGATGACCGAGCACCACGGCCAGCAACAGCAGCACGCCGCAACCGACCAGTGCCAGGCCAAGGCCGATACGCCAGCGCAGTGTCGCGGCAGCGTCTTGAACGGTTTGTGCGGTGTTGGCTTTCATTTCGCCAGCGGTGCCCTGCGCCGATTGCAGGCGCGCCTGCATTGCCTTGGCGCTGTCCGCCGCTGCGCCTTTGAGGCTGTCGCCGACCAATTGATCGCTGCTGGCAATTAGCGCGAGGAAGCGCTTGTCGAGCTCGGCCAGATCGGTTTCCACCGAGGCCGTGGACACGCCCATCAGCACTTTGCCGATTTCCACGCCATTGGGATTGATCGAGGCTTCGAGGTAGTAAACCGAAGGATCGTTTTTCGCCGCATCGAGTACTTTATCCAGCGCACGCTCGCCCTGACCTTTTTCCAGCAAGGCCTTGTTGATCGGATTTTCACGGTTGAGATAACGGGTCAGATGCTGGCCGGTGGCGTCGTCATACACCACGAACAGCACGTTGGGATTGCGCTGGGCGCGACGAGCGAACTCCGAGAGCGTCGGCACGTCGCTGTCCCACATCGCACGCGGCGCTACGGATGCAAGCAACTGCGCCATGTCGTTGGCCGAATCCTTCAGATCCTTTTCCAGCGTCGCTCGCAGCTGCGCCTGCTCTTCTTTGAGGCGTGCGGACAGGCCAGCCGTGAGGCGCTGACGAGTGCTGGCCGATAACGCATCAAGACTTGAAGTGACTTCACGCCCCGCCTGCTCCAGCTCACCGGAGAGTTTCTGGCTGTCGGCACCCAGGCGCACGGCCAGATCGGCTTCCAGCGCGGTCACCGTGCTCCGCGTCAGGGCAACCGCCACCAACACCTGCACCAAAAGGGCGATACCAAGGGTAACGAACACCGGCCGCAACAAACGGCTTTGTAACAGTGAGAGAACGGCTGACACTTTAAATCCCTCTACTTCTGACGCCATTAATTTGATGGCACTCTTGTAGACAGATTCACAGCAAAGGTCATGCCGTCCAACAGGCATAAACGACAAAGGCCCCGATTAAGGGGCCTTTGTTTTTTACATCAACAACTTATCAAGCGAACGGATGACGCAGAACGATGGTTTCGTTGCGGTCCGGGCCCGTCGAAATAATGTCGATCGGCGCGCCGATCAACTCTTCAACGCGTTTGATGTAGGCACGAGCATTGGCCGGCAGCTCTTCCAGGGTCTTGGCGCCCACGGTCGATTCGCTCCAGCCCGGTACTTCTTCGTACACCGGCTGCAGGCCGACGTAGCTGTCAGCATCGGTCGGCGCGACGGCATTGCCCTGCGCGTCCTTGTAGCCGACGCAGATGTTGATGGTTTCCAGACCGTCAAGCACGTCCAGCTTGGTCAGGCAGATGCCCGAGATGCTGTTCACGTCGATAGCGCGACGCAGGATGACGGCGTCAAACCAGCCGCAGCGACGGGCACGGCCGGTGGTAGCGCCGAACTCGTGACCCTGCTTGGCCAGGTGCGCACCGACTTCGTCAAACAGCTCGGTCGGGAACGGGCCGGAACCGACGCGAGTGGTGTAGGCCTTGGTGATGCCCAGGATGTAGTCGAGGAACATCGGACCCACGCCCGAACCGGTCGCCACGCCACCAGCGGTGGTGTTGGAGCTGGTCACGTACGGGTAGGTGCCGTGGTCGATGTCGAGCAACGAACCTTGCGCGCCTTCGAACATGATGTCCTTGCCGGCACGACGCAGATCGTGCAGCTCGGCAGTCACGTCGAGCATCAGCGGCTTGAGCAGCTCAGCGTATTCCTTGCACTCGGCCAGGGTCTTTTCGAATTCGATGGCTGGCTCTTTGTAGTAACCGACCAGCATGAAGTTGTGGTAATCCACCAGTTCACGCAGCTTGTCTTCGAAGCGCGGCATGTTCAGCAGGTCGCCGACACGCAGGCCACGACGGGCAACCTTGTCTTCGTAAGCCGGGCCGATGCCGCGACCGGTGGTACCGATCTTCAGCTCGCCACGGGCCTTTTCACGGGCCTGGTCCAGCGCGACGTGGAAGGACAGGATCAGCGGGCAGGACGGGCTGATACGCAGGCGCTCGCGCACTGGTACGCCTTTCTCTTCCAGCTTGGTGATCTCGCGCAGCAGGGCGTCAGGTGCAACCACCACGCCGTTGCCGATCAGGCATTGCACGCCTTCGCGCAGCACGCCCGATGGAATCAGGTGCAAGACGGTTTTCTCGCCGTCGATCACCAGCGTGTGACCCGCGTTGTGGCCACCCTGGTAGCGCACTACGGCGGCAGCATGTTCGGTCAGCAGATCAACGATCTTGCCTTTGCCCTCATCACCCCACTGGGTGCCCAGGACTACGACATTCTTACCCATAACACTTGTCCTCATTCGCGCAAACTTGGTGCCGGCGATGGCCGGCAGGAAAACTCAAGAAGCCAGTGGCGATACTTGCCAAAGCCCGTTCTGCTGAATCAATTGCCGGTCGCAGTCCGCATCACGGGCGGCGGCCAAAGGTTGTCCAGGCAAGGCCTGAACGACACGCTGACCCTCACTGCGCAACTGGCAAACCTGCTGCCAGAGTGCCGCATCCGTACTGTCAGGCATCCAGATACCGCCAGACGGTAGCTCGATCTCAGCACGCCCCAGGGTCACCAGGGTTTTCAAATCGGTAGAGAAACCAGTCGCCGGACGGGCGCGACCGAAGTCGGCACCGATGTCATCGTAACGACCGCCCTGAGCGATGGACTGGCCAACGCCCGGCACGAACACCGCGAACACCACACCGGTGTGGTAGTGGTAGCCGCGCAACTCGCCGAGGTCGAAATACAGCGGCAGCTGCGGGAAGCGCACGGAAAGACGCTCGGCGATCGCCAGCAGATCTTCCAGCGCCGCCAGCACCGGCGCCGGCGCATTGGCCAGACGCTCGCGGGCAGCGCTCAACACTTCACGGCCGCCACACAGATCAACCAGTGCGCGCAGCATGCCCGACAGATCGGCCGGCAGGCCTTCGGTCAGGGTAATCACTTCATCGATGGCCTTGCGCTGCAGGGCATCGAACAACTGCTGCTCGACTTCACCGGACAGACCAGCGGCACGCGCCAGACCACGGTAGATGCCGACATGGCCGAGGTCCATGTGCACGTCCGGCACATCGGCCAGCTGCAGCATGGCCAGCATCAGACTGATGACTTCGACATCGCTGCTCGGGCTGGCGTCGCCGTACAGCTCGGCGCCCAGCTGGATCGGGCTGCGCGAGGACGACAATGCACGCGGCTGGGCATGCAGGACGCTGCCGGCGTAGCACAGACGGCTCGGGCCTTCGCGACGCAGGGTGTGCGCATCGATGCGCGCCACTTGCGGCGTGATGTCGGCGCGGAAACCCATCTGCCGGCCCGATTGCGGGTCGATGACCTTGAAGGTACGCAGATCCAGGTCCTGGCCCGCGCCGGTCAGCAGGGATTCCAGGTACTCGATATGGGGAGTCACGACGAACTCGTAACCCCAGCTCTGGAACAGATCCAACACCTGACGACGCGCGACTTCAATGCGCGCCGCCTCCGGTGGCAGTACTTCTTCGATGCCATCTGGCAGCAGCCAGCGGTCTACCGTTGCCATTACGCCATTCCCCTTTGATCCGGGCGGCCAGCACTAGGCGAGCCTTGAGTGAAGCAGAAAATGACCGGGGCGTTCAAAACGCACGCGCATGAACGACGCAGCGAAAGGCCGGCTGGCGGCTTCGCCCATCACTTTCCTCGAAAAACGCCCGGGCTATTCAAACCCGATGTCTGCAACAAAAACAGCAATCAAACGTGCAGACGCAAAAAAGCCGGGAATTTCCCGGCTGCCGCATCATACACACGTTTTCCGAAAGGATCACCCCGCCCGAGGTTTTAGCCGCCGGGCGGACTGATTCAGGTCAACGTCGTATCAAGGTTTGGCTTTTTCCAGATAACGGAAGAAGTCGCTGCTTGGGTCGAGGACCAGGACGTCGGATTTGTTCGCGAAGCTTTCACGGTAGGCACGCAGGCTACGGTAGAAACCGTAGAACTCCTGATCCTGGCCGTAGGCCTTGGAGTAGATCGCAGCAGCCTGGGCGTCACCGTCACCGCGAACCTCTTCGGATTCACGATAGGCTTCGGCCAGCAGCACGCGGCGTTGACGATCGGCGTCGGCACGGATGCCTTCGGCCAGCTCGTTACCCTTGGCGCGGTGCTCGCGAGCTTCACGCTCCCGCTCGGTGCTCATACGCTCGAACACACTGCGGTTCACTTCCTTCGGCAGATCGATGGCCTTGACCCGGACATCGACCACTTCGATACCCAGCTCTTTTTCCGCCATCTTGTTCAGCGACGCAGTGATGTCAGCCATCAGCGCATCACGCTCACCCGACACCACTTCGTGCAGGGTGCGCTTGCCGAACTGGTCACGCAGGCCCGATTCGAGACGACGGGACAGACGCTCGTCGGCGATCTGCTTCAGACCCGAAGTCGCGGTGTAGAAGCGCTCGGCATCTTTCACCCGCCACTTGGCGTAGGCATCGACCATCACGGCTTTCTTTTCCAGAGTCAGGAAGCGCTGCGTCGGTGCATCCAGCGTCAGCAGACGCGCGTCGAATTTGCGCACCTGGTTGACGTAAGGCACCTTCACATGCAGACCCGGCTGGACATCGGCCTGAACCACACGACCGAATTGCAGCAGCACCGCGCGCTCGGTCTGAGCGACGATGTAGAAGCAATTCCAGCCCACCAGTACCACAACGACGCCAACGATCAGGGCGATCAGCGATTTATTGCTCATCAGCGGGTCTCCCTTGTACGCGTCTGCGGCACGTCGGTGACATGCGGCGTGACGTCCGTGTTGTTGCTGGCGGCCGAACCGGTTACCGGTGCATTACCCGAACTGTTCTGGATCATCTTGTCCAACGGCAGGTAGAGCAGATTGCTCTGGCCGTTCTTGTTGCCGGTCACGAGGACCTTGCTGGTATTGCTGAAGACTTCCTGCATGGTGTCCAGGTACAGACGCTCGCGGGTGACTTCAGGTGCCTTGCGATACTCGGCGACCAGTTTGGTAAAGCGATCGGCCTCACCCTTGGCGCGCGAGATGGTCTCGTCGCGGTAACCGTTGGCATCTTCGATGATGCGCTGGGCCTGACCACGGGCTTCCGGCACAACGCCGTTGGCGTAGGTTTCAGCCTGGTTGCGCGAACGCTGCTCGTCTTCACGGGCGCGGATCACGTCATCGAAGGCTTCCTGTACTTCACGCGGTGCCGCTGCGCTCTGTACGTTGACCTGGGTGACGGTGATACCGGTGCGATAGGTATCGAGGAAACGTTGCAGACGCTCCTTGATTTCGCTGGCCATCAATTCACGACCTTCGGTCAGCACCTGATCCATGGCGGTGGAACCGACCACGTGACGCAGCGCACTTTCAGTCGCGTGCTGCAGGCTGATTTCCGGCTGATCGACGTTCAGCACGAAGTCCTGCAGGTTGCTGATCTTGTACTGCACGGTCAGCGGCACTTCGACGATGTTCTCGTCTTCAGTCAACATCTGGCCTTGCTTGGTGTACGCACGCTCACGCGTCACGTTCTCCATGTACTTCTTGTCGATCGGCGGGAAGTAGATGTTCAGACCCGGGCCGACAGTCTCGTAGTACTTGCCGAAGCGCAGCACCACGGCTTGCTCCTGCTCGTCCACCACGTAGACCGCGCTGTACAGCCAGACAGCCGCGAGCACGACCAGGCCGATGCCGAGCAGACCGCCGAAGCCGCCACTGCTGCGCCCCGACCCGCCGCCGTCATCACCGCGTTTCTTACCACCACCGAACAACCCGTTCAGGCTTTCCTGCAGCTTTCGGAAGGCCTCGTCGAGATCCGGTGGCCCCTTGCGGTCGCCGTTATTGCGGCGCTTGCCACCCCAGGGATCCTGATTATTCGAGTTGCCACCCGGCTCATTCCAAGCCATAGCGCTCTCCATCTGATAAAGCAAAGACGCACCCACGGCGCGCCGACCAATGCTACAGAATGCCTGCCGTTGCGGCACAACCGCTTTGTCAGGCTTTTATTGCAAAGTGTGTTGCTCGATGAATTCCATCGGCTGCAATCCTTCGCGGCTTACCAATCGATTCAACTCGATCCGGGGCAAACGAACGGCCAGCAGGCTGACACCTTCTTCATCGTATTCTTCTTTCTGCACCGCCCCGAGTTCGAAGAACTGCGCACGCAGCCGAGCGAAGCGTTGCGGCAAGCGCAAGGTACCGACGAACAGATCACTGCCGAGCAACTCGGCGATGGCCTGTTCAAGCAATTCCAGACCGCTGCCATCACGCGCCGAGAGCCAGACCCGTTGCGGCTTGCCATCGGCATCGCGCTGGATCTGCGGCTCGACGCCTTCGAGCAAATCGAGTTTGTTATAGACCTCGAGGATCGGCAAGTCCTGGGCACCAATCTCGCCCAGCACCACCATCACCTGCTCGATCTGCAACATGCGATCCGGTTCGGCCGCATCGATCACGTGCAGCAGCAGGTCGGAATTGCTCGACTCTTCGAGCGTAGACCGAAATGCCTCGACCAGCTTGTGTGGCAGGTGACGAATGAAGCCCACGGTATCGGCGAGGACGATCGGACCGAGGTCGTCAAGCTCCAGCCGGCGCAGGGTCGGGTCGAGCGTGGCGAACAGTTGATCGGCCGCGTACACCTCGGACTTCGTCACGTTGTTGAAGAGTGTCGATTTGCCCGCGTTGGTGTAGCCCACCAGCGAAACGGTAGGAATGTCCGCACGGGATCGGCCACGGCGCGACTGCTCGCGCTGACTGCGCACCTTCTCCAGCCGCCCCTTGATCTGACGCAGGCGAACCCGCAGCAGACGGCGGTCGGTTTCCAGCTGGGTTTCGCCCGGACCGCGCATACCGATACCGCCACCCTGACGTTCAAGGTGAGTCCAGCCGCGAACCAGCCGCGTGCTCATGTGGTCAAGCTGGGCCAGTTCGACCTGCAGCTTGCCCTCATGGGTGCGTGCGCGTTGGGCGAAAATATCGAGAATCAGCCCGGTGCGGTCGATCACGCGACACTCGAAAACACGTTCGAGGTTGCGTTCCTGACTGGGCGTGAGGATGTGATTGAAAATCACCAGATCGGCTTCTTCAGCCTTGACCAGGTCGCGCAGTTCCTCGACCTTGCCGCTGCCGATCAGATATTTGGCGGTTGGCCGATGACGCGGCACGTTAAAAAACGCGACGGTCTCGGCGCCAGCCGAATTTGCCAACTCCTGAAACTCCTGCGGATCTTCGCGCGCCTCAGGGTCCTGTCCATCCAAGTGAACGAGGATGACTCGTTCACCACCACCGTGGCGCTCAAAGAACAAAGGAGACTCCTATCAGGCGTTACCCGGCGCTGCATCGGCATCGCCCTGTTCGTTTTCGGTTGCGCTAGGCAGACGAATTGGACGAACCGGCACGACGGTCGAGATAGCGTGTTTGTAGACCATCTGGCTTACGGTGTTTTTCAGCAGGATCACGAACTGGTCGAACGACTCGATCGTCCCTTGCAGCTTGATACCGTTGACCAGGTAGATGGAAACCCCGACTTTCTCTTTACGTAAAGTGTTCAGGTAAGGGTCTTGTAGCGAATGCCCTTTTGACATGTGCCGCACTCCTTTAAGGATTCAATAATAAAAACAGGTAAATTCAGATGGCTTCGGCCGTCACACCCCCAAGGATAGACGGCAATTGCAAGGACTCAGCTCAATATGGAGATGGTCCCAAGGTATTTCAAGGCGCGTGGCAGATTGTCGCAATCAAGACTGTCCAGCCAGTGCAAATCGTCCCAGCTGCGCAGCCAGGTAAACTGGCGTTTGGCCAATTGGCGCGTGGCGATGATGCCCCGCTCCTGCATCTGGGCCAATGTCAGCTTGCCGTCCAGGTAATCCCAGACTTGGCGGTAGCCTACCGCACGTATAGACGGCAACCCCGAATGCAGGTCACTTCTTTTACGCAGGGCTACGACCTCGTCGATGAATCCCTGTTCCAACATATTTGTGAATCTTTGTTCAATTCGCTGGTGCAGAACCTGACGATTCGCCGGAGCAATGGCCAGGTTCGCGACAGTATAGGGCAATTGTTGGCGTCCCGAAGCGGCTGCTTCAGTACTTTGCGCAGATTGTTGCTCGCGCAGGGCGGTCATGCTCTGCCCGCTGACTCGATACACTTCCAGTGCCCGACTCAAGCGCTGCGGATCATTGGGATGAATGCGCGCCGCCGACACCGGATCGATCTGCGCCAACTGTTCGTGCAGGGCTTGCCAGCCAAGACGCGCAGCTTCTTCCTCGATCTGCGCACGCACCTCGGGATCGGCCGCCGGCATGTCCGCCAGACCTTCAACCAAAGCCTTGTAATAGAGCATGGTGCCGCCGACCAGCAGCGGGATCTTTCCTCGTCCAGTGATTTCGGCCATGGCCTGCAACGCGTCGCGGCGGAAATCGGCGGCTGAATACGCTTCAGCGGGGTCGAGGATGTCGATCAGCCGGTGCGGGTATTGCGCCAGCAACTCTTTCGAAGGCTTGGCCGTGCCGATGTCCATGCCGCGGTAGACCAGCGCCGAATCGACACTGATCAATTCGCACGGCAGCACTTTGGTCAGCTCGATGGCCAGATCGGTCTTGCCCGCAGCGGTCGGGCCCATCAGGAAAATCGCTGGAGGAAGCTGGCTCATCAACGACCGCGCAGGAACAGTTTGTCCAGATCGTCCAGACCCAATTGGGTCCAGGTCGGTCGGCCATGGTTGCATTGACCGCTGCGTTCAGTGTTTTCCATATCACGCAGCAGGCCGTTCATTTCCGGCAGGGCCAGACGCCGGTTGGCGCGGATCGCGCCGTGGCAGGCCATGGTGCCGAGCAGTTCGTTGAGGTGCGCCTGGATACGGTCGCTGGTGCCGTACTCCATCAAATCCGAAAGCACGTCGCCGACCAGTCGATTGGCTTCGGCCTGCTTGAGCAATGCGGGAATCTGCCGGATCGCCAGGGTTTCCGGCCCCAGGCGCTGCAATTCAAAACCAAGGCGCTGAAACCAAGCGGCGTGTTCTTCAGCACAATCGGCCTCGCGCTGACTCACGGCCAGCGACTCCGGCACCAGCAACGGCTGGCCACTGAGACCTTCGCTGGCCATGGCGATTTTCAGGCGCTCGTACATGATCCGCTCGTGGGCGGCATGCATGTCCACCAGCACCAGGCCATGGGCGTTCTCGGACAAAATATAGATGCCCTTGAGCTGCGCCAGTGCATAGCCGAGCGGCGGGATATCTTCCTGACCGGTTGGCAGCGCGCTGGCATTGGCTTCAGGCAGCGGCGCGAAAAACTCTTTGTAAGCGGCTTGCGCCTCGGCAGCAGGCAACGCCGATTGCGGACGCGGCGTGTATTGATACTGATAAGCGCCGCCAGCGCTGGCCCCGGATGACGTGTTGAACGCCGGTTGCGCCTGCGGCTGCTCCAGCAGCGCATTGGCGGCCAGACGCATCTCGCCCTGTGGGCCGAATTCGCCCGCCTCGATCCCGCTCGGCCGAACGATCGCCGTGGTCACCGAACCGGCAAGCTGATCTTCCGGCCGTACATCGCCCAATGCACGATGCAAGGTGCCATAAAGGAAGTCATGCACCATGCGCCCGTCACGGAAGCGCACTTCGTGTTTGGTCGGGTGCACGTTGACATCTACCGCCGCCGGATCGACTTCGAAAAACAGCGCGAAGGTCGGGTGCCGGCCATTGAACAGCACGTCGCGATAAGCCTGACGTACCGCATGGGCCACCAGTTTGTCGCGCACTGCTCGGCCGTTTACGAAGAAATACTGCAAGTCAGCCTGGCTACGGTTGAACGTCGGCAAACCGACCCAGCCCCACAGGTGCAAGCCATTGCGTTCGATCTCGATCGGCAGCGCCTGCTCAAGGAAACCCGAACCGCAGATCGCCGCCACACGCCGGGCGCGGGCTGCATCATCGTGGGCCTCGTGCAGGCTGAGGATGGTCTTGCCGTTGTGGCGCAGATGAAAAGCCACGTCGAAGCGCGCCAGCGCCAGACGCTTGATCACTTCTTGCAAGTGATCGAATTCGGTTTTTTCGGTCTTGAGAAATTTGCGCCGGGCCGGGGTGTTGAAGAACAGGTCGCGGACTTCCACCGAAGTGCCGACCGGATGCGCCGCCGGCTGCACGCGCGGCGCCATGTCCCGGCCTTCGGTCTCGACCTGCCAGGCCTGATCGGCATCGCGGGTGCGCGAGGTCAGGGTCAGACGCGCCACGGAGCTGATCGACGCCAGCGCCTCGCCACGGAAACCCAGGCTCATCACCTGCTCGAGGTCTTCGAGGTTGCGAATCTTGCTGGTGGCGTGACGGGCCAAGGCCAGCGGCAGGTCATCGGCAGAAATACCGCTGCCGTCATCGCGCACGCGCAGCAGCTTGACGCCGCCCTGCTCGACATCGACATCGATACGCTTGGCGCCGGAGTCGAGGCTGTTTTCCAGCAACTCCTTGATCACCGAAGCCGGGCGCTCAACCACCTCACCGGCGGCAATCTGGTTCGCCAGCCGCGGGCTGAGCAGCTCGATGCGCGCCGTGTTCATTACCTGGTTCATTCTTTGGACGCCAGTTCGGTGCCTGGAATGGTCAGGTGCTGACCGACTTTCAACTCGTCACTTTTCAGGTTGTTTGCAGCACGCAAGGTGGCCGGCGAGACCTGATAGCGCACGCCGATCATCGCCAGGGTTTCCCCCGGGCCGACACGGTGGTCGCGCGGGCCTTGGGCAATCTTGCCGGAATCACGCAGCCAGGCAATGTAAGTGCCGGGCGGTGGATTCTGCTGGAAGAACTGGCGCACGCCGCTGCTGATCGAACGGGCCAGCGCTTGCTGATGGCTCGACGCGGACAGTTTGTTCGCTTCGTTGGCGTTGGAGATGAAGCCGGTTTCGACCAGGATCGATGGAATGTCCGGCGACTTCAGCACCATGAACCCGGCTTGTTCGACACGTTGTTTGTGCAGCGGCGTAACGCGACCGATGTTGGTCAGCACCTTCTGGCCGACGTTGAGGCTGGAAGTCAGCGACGCAGTCATCGACAGATCGAGCAACACGCCCGCCAGCATACGATCCTTATCGTCGAGGCTGACGTTGCCGGCACCACCGATCAGGTCGGAACGGTTTTCACTGTCGGCCAGCCAACGGGCGGTCTCGGAGGTAGCGCCACGATCGGACAGGGCGAACACCGAAGCACCGAAAGCGGCCGCGGACGGCGCGGCGTCGGCGTGGATCGAGACGAACAGGTCGGCGCCCTTCTTGCGGGCGATTTCGGTTCGCCCGCGCAATGGAATGAAGTAGTCGCCGGTACGGGTCAGCTCGGCGCGGAAGCCTTTCATGCCGTTGACCTGACGCTGCAGCTCGCGAGCGATCTGCAGTACCACGTCTTTCTCACGCTGGCCGCGCGAACCGGACGCGCCCGGGTCTTCGCCACCGTGGCCGGCGTCGATCACCACGATAATGTCGCGTTTGCCGGCCGGGGCTGGCGGCAGCTTGATCGCCGGTTCGGTCGGGGTCACCGGCACTGCCGGCACGGTCGCCACCGATGGCGTCGGGGCCGGCGGCGGCGCGGCATCGGCCGGGTTGTCGAACAGATCGACCACCAGACGGTTGCCATACTGCGCGTTCGGCGCCAGCGAGAAGCTTTTCGGAGTGACGGCTTTTTTCAGGTCGATGACCACGCGCAGGTCGGTCGGGGTGCGCTGGGCCGAGCGCATCGCAGTGATCGGCGTGTTCGCCGTCTGCACGTTCAACGGCGCGCCGAGGGTGGCGCCATTGATGTCGATCACCAGCCGGTCCGGGGCTGTCAGGGTAAAAACGCTGTGCTGCACCGGGCCGCTGAGGTCAAAGACCAGTCGCGTGTTGTCCGGCGCCCGCCACAGGCGCACGCTGTTGACCTTTGAATCGGCCACAGCGTTGACGGTTACTGCCATCAATATCAGTCCAGCGGCAGCCACCAACGCGCGAAAGCGCATACCAAACCCCATCATTTAATTGGATTCCAATGCCAAAGCGGCACACCAGGCCTCGCCACGCGAGCCCTGGGCTAAAATTTTCAGCGAACGCCCGCTGTCTTGCGGGCTAATGGTAATGGTCAGGTCGGGCTTTGGCAAAAAGCCTGCACCTTTATCGGGCCACTCGATCAGGCACAGGGCATCGTCTTCGAAGTAGTCACGGATGCCGAGAAACTCCAGCTCCTCGGGATCGACCAGGCGATAGAGGTCGAAGTGGAAGGCACGAATGTCACCGATCTCGTAGGGCTCGACCAAAGTGAAGGTCGGACTTTTTACCGCGCCAACATGCCCCAAACCGCGAATGATGCCCCGCGACAGGGTGGTTTTGCCCATACCCAGATTGCCCTCGAGAAAAATCAGGCCATGGCCCTGGGTGACGCGGGCGATCCGTGCGCCAAAGTCGCTCATCGCCTGTTCATCGGCCAGGTACAGGGTTACTTCAGACACGGTGCTTGCTCCTCCAACAACTGACGAATGGCTGGAATCAGATCACTGGCCGCCAGCCCACGGCCAAATTTGCCTTGTTGCATACCCGCGTTGGCGTGCAGCCAGACGGCCAGGCATGCCGCATCGAACGCGTCCATGCCTTGGGCCAGCAATGCGCCGGTGAGACCGGCCAGCACATCACCCAACCCGCCCGTGGCCATCGCCGGATGGCCCTGATGACAGAGGGCCAGACGTCCGTCTGGATGGGCGATCAGACTGCCGGCACCTTTCAGAACCACTACCGCTGAATACTTTTTGCTCAACGCCAGAGCAGCGGCCGGGCGATCGGCCTGCACCTCGGCGGTACTGATGCCAAGCAAGCGCGCCGCTTCACCCGGATGCGGGGTGATCACGCAATCCTTGGGCAACTGGACAAAATCGCTGGCCAGCAGGTTCAACGCGTCAGCGTCCCACACCTGCGGCGATGGTGCATTGGCGGCAGCCGACAGCAGGGCACGGCCCCAACTGGCCTGACCGAGTCCCGGCCCGATCACCAATACCGAAACCTTTTCCAGCAGACCCATCAGTTGATTGGCTGACGAGGTGCCGAGCGCCATCGCCTCCGGCACCCGAGTCAGCGCCGCCGGCACATGCTCTGGGCGAGTCGCCAGCGAAACCATGCCCGCGCCGCCGCGCAAGGCCATTTCCGTGCTGAGCAGAATCGCTCCGCCGAACCCGTGATCGCCGCCGATCAGCAACACATGACCAAAGCGCCCCTTGTGCGAGGTCGGCGCACGCGGCGCAAGTGCTGGGAGATTAGCGGCGCTCAGGCGTTGAGCGCAGACGGGAATGTCACTGAAAATTTCGTCGGTGGCTTGCAAGTCGTTGAAGACCAGTTCGCCGATTTGATCCGCCGCGTCGCCAGTCAACAGCCCGATCTTCATAGCAATGAATGTCACCGTTAGATCGGCGTGGACCGCGACGCCCAGTTCACGTCCGGTATCGGCACATAGCCCTGACGGAATATCGACCGCCGCTACCGGCAAACCGCAGGCGTTGATCGCCTTGATCGCCGATGCATACGGCTCGCGCACTTCGCCGCTCAGACCTGTGCCGAGCAAGGCATCGAGGACGACACCGCGCAGCTCGCTTTGCCCCTGCCAGCCTTGCACCACAACACCAGCAGCCACCGATTCGGCATGGGCCAGTGCGGCATCGCCCTGCAAACGCTGCGGATCGCCGACGTCGAGAACGCGCACCGTCCAACCGGCCCGCAGCGCCAGCCCGGCCACCAGATAACCGTCGCCAGCGTTGTTGCCGTGCCCGGCGAGCACCGTCAGTTCGTTCGCTGCCGGCCACTTGCGCACCAGTGCGCGCCACGTCGCGCGGGCGGCGCGCTGCATCAATTCGAAGCCCGGCGTGCCGGCGGCGATCAGCCGCGCGTCGAGTTCGCGCACCTGCGCGGCACGGTACAGCGCGTCGGGTAATTCATCTTTCGTCTGCGGCATGCGTCTTCGGGCTCCGATGTCTGGCAGAATTATACGCACCTCAGCTCCGGTTTCTCTCGCCTCATGTCCGCCATCACCACAGACCTGCCCGCCCTCGCCCAATCGATCAAGGATTGGGGCCGCGAGCTGGGCTTCCAGCAAGTCGGCATCAGCGGTCTGGACCTGGCCGAGCACGAGCAGCATCTGCAACGCTGGCTCGACGCCGGCTATCACGGCGATATGGACTACATGGGCGCCCATGGCAGCAAACGCTCGCACCCCGACGAGCTGGTGCCGGGCACGTTGCGCGTGGTTTCCCTGCGCATGGACTACCTGCCAGGCGATACCGAAATGGCCAAACGCCTGGCTGAACCGGAAAAGGCTTACGTGTCGCGTTATGCCTTGGGCCGCGATTACCACAAATTGATCCGTAAACGTGTTCAACAATTGGCCGACAGGATCCAGGCAGAGATCGGCCCGTTCGGTTTTCGTGCCTTTGTCGACAGTGCGCCAGTGCTGGAAAAAGCCATCGCCGAACAGGCCGGGCTGGGCTGGATCGGCAAAAACACCCTTGTACTGAATCGCAAGGCCGGCAGTTATTTCTTCCTCAGTGAGTTGTTCGTCGACCTGCCGTTGCCGGTGGATGAACCGCATAGCAGCGAACATTGCGGCCGTTGCACTGCGTGTCTGGATATCTGCCCGACCAACGCCTTCGTCGGCCCCTATGTGCTGGACGCGCGGCGCTGCATTTCCTATCTGACCATCGAGCTGAAAACCGCAATTCCAGAAGAGTTGCGGCCGTTGATTGGCAATCGCGTGTTTGGCTGCGACGATTGCCAGATCGTCTGCCCGTGGAACCGTTTCGCCCGGCCGACCGGGGAAAACGATTTCAAGCCACGGCACAATCTGGATAACGCACAGTTGGCCGAGTTGTTTTTGTGGGATGAAGAGAAGTTTCTAAGCAGCACCGAAGGTTCGCCATTGCGGCGCGCCGGGTATGAGCGCTGGTTGCGCAATCTGGCGGTTGGACTGGGAAATGCGCCTTCAACGATTCCGGTGCTGGAAGCGTTGAAGGCGCGACGGGATTATCCGTCAGAGTTGGTCAGGGAACATGTCGAGTGGGCACTGGAACGGCACGCCCGTCGCGCGTTCGCAAAACCGGCAAGCGCAATGTTCTAATCGTAGCCGGACCTTGAGTGCTCCTGCTTTCGCTATGTATCGTTTCATTGCGCGCTCCAAGCTTATTGTTTGTCCTTTACCTATGACCACCCAGCTGGTCGATGACCGCGATCCGCTCCTTAGCGTTTTCGGTCATATATATTCGGTCTCCTTTCGACAGATAGAGATGCATCGACTTTGATGCTGATCCGGATGGGCCATACATGGGCGTGTATTCGGCATGAATCAGCGCTGCAGAAGACGTTGGGGAGTTACCCGCCTCAATGTGCTGCATGAAGGTTTCGGCCTTTTCAAGCAAGCCCGTAAGCCCCCTTTTCTCAAGCATGTTATTTTTGGGATTGACCCTGACGAGTGACCATGGTTTTTCGGCCTCTTCCTGAACGGCCGCGCTGGCCTTCGCCTTAGCCTTGGCCGCCGCCTTGTTTCCCTTGCCCTTGATCATACCTCGGGCCATCTCTCGACCGGCTGCTTTGGAACCTTTACTACTCAGGCCTTGCTTGAAGGCGCCAGCCAGTTTCCTGCCAGCATTGATGCCCGCTTTGGCACCAGCTGCCAGCCCTGCCCCCACCGAAGCCAGCCCGAGACCAAAACTGATCCAGCCCAATATCTCGCCCGCCTGAGAACCCGGTGCGAGTTCATTGACCACCTCGCTGGCAATACCCGCCAGGCCTGAAGCAACCGCCAGCCCCAGTGCCGTCACTGCCCATGGCGTCGCCGCACCCATCGTTACCACGCTGGCAACAATGCCGAGAATACTGAGGCCGATGCCCAGGATCGATTGCCAGGAGACATGCCCGGTAGGGTCAACCCGATTGACCGGGTCGCCCAGGCAATAACTGTAGGCATTTAGTCCGCCCGCACCGAACGGACTCATGCTATCGGGGCAAAGAAAGCGCATCAGTGTCGGGCTATAGGCCCTATAACCATTGCCCAGCAGATACAACCCGGTAACCGGATCCAGTTGCTCGCCGTTGAACCCCGCCAGGCTGAACAATCCGCCGTCGGCAGGACGGTGCCCATAAGGACTGTAGGCGCAATCGGTGAGGTGCTCCTTACCCAGTGTTGCCAGCACGCTTTGCTGTTGATCGGTGCCAAACAGTTGCGCGCCGGCGTTCAAACCGAGTTGCTGTTGCCCCACAAGCGCGCCACCGTGACGCACGATACTGGATGAGTTTTCACCACTCACCTCATTGGCGACCCGGCCTGCGTAGTAGTAACGCTGCGTAGTAACCTCGTCGGGTTGCGACAGCTCAACCAGATCGTCGAAACCGTCGTAATGGTAGCCACGAATGACTGAACCGCCTGCGCCGGACAGTTGTTCGAGACGTCCGAACGCGTCATAGGCCAGCGTTCGCGCCTGGTCGTCCTTGATCATCCTGCCGTTGGCGTCGTATTCCAGCGTCACTGCCGGTGGGTAGTCGACATGGGAATGTTTGACTGCGCTGAGCTGTACCGGATCGGGATTGTCATAACTGAAGGTGGTCAGATTCACGCCCAGCGGGAACTTCGTCTGCACGGTCAGAATGTTGTCCAGCGCATCGAAGGTGAACGTCTGCTGGATAATTTCCTTGCCATACGGGTCACGGGGCTTTTGGGTGCCAGCACAGTCGTACTGGATCAAGCGCCCGCGCACGTCGTAGGTGAACTGTTCATCACGTAAGAGTTGAGTGCCACGTCTGGACACTTTCTGCGCCAGTTTGCCAGCCAGCGTGTAAGTCGATTCGAGGGTCTGGTCAGGCTGACCCTGAATCTCGAATGTACGCCGGGCTTCACGACCGATATCGTCATAGGCGAACCGGGTGATCATCTGACGCTTGATCGAGGTGTCTTCGGTTTTCGTCCACTCCAGCATCCCCGTCTGGGCGTTGTAGTGGAACGCGGTTGTCAGCAAGCCTTGCGAGGCGGATAGAAGGCGGCCGAACTCATCGTATTCAGATCTGTTGTCGGTACCGAGCACATCAACGTGGGTGATCGGTCGCCCCTGCAGGGACCAGGTACTGGACGTTGCTTTCGTGACAGCGCCGAAGCTCGTCGTTTCGGATTTCAGGCGCCCGGAAGGGTGATAGGCAAAGCTGCGGCTCCTGCCGCTTTCGGTACAGGTCAAGGGTTTGCCACTGACGGGGTCATAGGTCATGGTTGTGACCAGGTCCTCTGCCTTGCGCTCAGTCAGCAAACCGCCCAGTTCCCGCAAATAAGTGAATTCGGTTTTTTTGCCATCAGCGCTCTTGTACCACTGTGGCTGAGTGAAGCCCGCTTCATAACCAGCCTCGGACTTTCGCCCGCCCACAGTACTCTGGATCAACCGCCCCAGACCGTCATACGTTTGCTGGCCCAGCACTTTGTCACCGACCTTGATGTCGATCGCCAGCCCTTCATCACTATGCTCGGCGTACTCGGTCACGACCTTACTGCCGTCGGGCAGGACATTGCGGGTCATTCGGTCAAAAACGTCGTACTCATATCGGCTGGTGTTGCCGACAGGGTCTGTCTGGCTGGCTGTGCGCCCATAACCGTCATAGGTGTAAACGGTTTTGCCCAGACTCCTGTTCTTCAGATTGAAGCTCTCGACACTCAGCGGTTTTCCGAAATCATTGACGACGGTGATCGTCTTGCCCATGCCCTGGAGCCAATTGGTTTGCTGGCGAAGCACCGGATCCGCCTCGCTGTGTTCGATACGCCCATCATCGTGCAGCGTCTTGCTGACCTGGCCCCAGGAATCGAATTCGTAGCGGGTACTGAACGGATAAGGCTTGCCATCACGCCAATCAGTCAGCGTCACTTTCACCTTGTGACCGACCGAATCATGCAGGGCAGAATAAAGCGTGCGTGTCTGAATGAGACCGTCCTTGTCTGGATGGTCGCAGTCCTTTTCCTGAACGGTGATCACCCGTTCCAGTCCGTCATAGGCGACTTTTTGCTCGCCGCCAGCAGGATCCGTGGTCACCATCGTCGCCGGCTGCTGTTTGCTGGCGGCCAGATAGGCCCACCGGGTAGCGGCCGCATAGGGGGTGCCGGCAGCAACCGTTTTGCCCACGGCGCGGCCGATTGCATCGTATTCATATTCGATGTGCTCGCCATCGACACCGACTTCAGAGACCTGTAATCCGGTCAGCGTCGAAAGCACCTTCTCACTGGTCTGCAGCACGCCGTCGAATCCGCGCGTGCTGGACCTGACTCGCAGCCTGTCACCCTCAAGCTCATAGGAAAATTCGATAGCGGTTTTTTTTTCATTCAGGGTGACACTTTGCTCTTTTGTGGCTCCATGCTTGAGTGGATCCTCGGGCGTATTCAGATAGCTGCGTGCGGTTTTCGAACGCAACACCTCTACACCCTCCACCACTTCGAAAAAACGCTCCTCGACCGGTAACACAGAGGCCAGTTCAGCACCCTCAAGCGCCGGATGCAAAGCGTAGTCGTAATACGTGACTGTCGAAGCACCATCCGATGCGGCAGCAGTCACCGTCCTCTTTTTCGGGAACCTGGAAAAGCCCAGCGGATCCTCCGGGCAGTTATCCCCGCCAATGGCCGGATAGTATTCCGTCGTAGTCGTCACCCCAGTGGGCTCAACCTGCTTGAGCAAGTTACCTTCGCCATCGAACTCGGTGATCGTGGTTTCCACACGCTGCTGTTGGGTGCGCCGATCGAGGTACGTCACCGTATGGACTTTAGGCATGCGGAACTGGGCCACCTGCTCACTGAACGGCTTGGTAACGGAACAATGATACTCCGTGGCGGTGGCGATCTGCGCGTCGCCACAGGTTGTAACCTCAGCCATCAACAGATGGAATTTGTTGTAGGTGCGTTTAATGCGGGTATGTACTTTGCCGCTGACCAGCAAGTGCTCGTCCGAGGTGTAGACGTAGTTGCTGGGCGCCAGATAGAGCGGATCCAGTTCACTATCCTTGGCTGGAAGGAGGCCCTGTCCAAGGAAGTTATGGTCGGAGTACGTGTATGTCTTGCACACTCTGGGCTGGCCGCGCCCTGGGTAGACATCGTGAGCGATAACAAACGGCAGTGTCTGTTCCACACCGCTGATGAAGCGGTGGCCGTGCCGCTTGTAGCGAACGATTTCGACCCCGCGCAGCGGGTTGACGATGCGATGCACATAGCTGGCCCCAGCGATTACTTCATACTCAAGTTCCCAACCTTTACCCACCGGAAGCTCGATGGCCGTTACCCGACTGTTTCTCAAGATCAGCCTGAAGTTGGAGCTCGAAGTGGTGTCGGGATATCGCGACAACGTCACCTGACCTGCCGTACGAGAAATTTTCAAAAGGCAGCGCGTGGCATCACGGACTTCGGCCAAACGGGGAAACTGGTTGAACAACTCATGTTTCAGCGTAATGCTCACGCCGTTCGCCGCGATTATTTTTTCCGCGACGGCGACCTGAGTACCGGCCAACACTTTGAGCAGTTCCCGCCGACCATCCTTGTATCGAACTTCATAGCGCCCTGCTCCAGTGACTGACACCTTTGCTGTTTGCAGTTTCATTTCCTTGAACTTCAGGCCGCTAGACGTCTCGACAGCCTTGTAGCGTTCACCGTTGGCCAAGGTCATGACTTTGCTGCGCAAGTCATAATTGGTCAGGGTCAAAGACCAGCCAACGCCGAAACCACTATCCGCCTGATTGAGCGGATTGAAACCCACTGAAAGTGCAAGCTCCGGACCATTGAGATCTGCCGAGTGCAACTTGCCAAGCGAAAACGCACACGTATACATGCCCGTACGGGGATCAACGCCTCCGGAAACAAATTCACCGAAATTGAAAGCGTTCGAATGCACAGAGGGAGAGAAATTACTTTCCATTAATGAATCGTCCTTTTATTTCCAGACTCAGAATTTGGCAGTCAACACCGGCCAGCGAAGTACGCTGACCAGACAAGAAGTCAGACAAGTCGCTTCATTGACCGCTTGGATTGATCCAGAATAAAAGTGAGCTGATTTTTATCACCATCGATACTAAGCCGGTGTTCCGAGCCGAATTCGTCGGTCACGGCAAATTCGAAGGCGCTATCACTTTCCCGCGCCGCTTGCGGGTCAGCGGAAACATACTGAACGAGCGTCAACTGTCCAGGCACTTTGTTGATAGGTACGGTGACGTAGCCATGGGGACTGCGAAATGTTGCCTGCGGGCCATATACAGGCGCCATATATCCATAAAAGGTTTTGCGACTACCTTGCTCACCGGGAATATTCCCGGACACATAAACCTGCACCGCATCTTCGGAATCATAAGGATCAAGTTTCACTTCACTGCTATACCAATCAAGGAGGTGAACCTGCCTGCCATCCGCCCGCAGGCCAATATGATAGTGCTGAACCCACTCATACAGGCCCCGATTCTGTTTTTTGTCATACTTGCTCAACGAAAAGCTGCTCGACGAGTACTCTTTCGGCGGAATCGCCTCCAGCGTGACACTGCTGTCGAAACCAACCCCATTACTTCGCAATACCGCGCCGTTCAAGGAAATCTCGGCGGCCACTTCCATGATTCCAGGTCGGGAAGCCGAAACCCAGAATTGTAAAATCTGTACCGGATCTGCGGCGTTGCTGATCCGGTTGTCAATGACCCGCGGGACTTCTGTCAGTCGCGTTGCGCCGCCCGACATTTCGTGAGCGTAACGATTTTCCTGAATCGATACATTCCATTCTCCCTCCAATGGGCGAGCACCGTTATAGGCAATCAGCCGCAGAGACTGCAACGCGGGATGTCCGTGCAGCGATACGCCGTCGCCATTGTTATCGATCCCGTGTAGAAGCACCAACACACGCACCTGCATGCGACCGTTGGCATAAAGCACTTTGTGCTGACCATGATTCGTGGTGTCGAGTTTTACCTCTATACGGGATATACCTACTTCCTCGCTAAACATTTGATAACACCTCAGCTGATTAATATATTTCACCCCTTTAGGGCTCAGCAGAGTATTAACATCGAACCTGAATATAAGAAGTCGCGACATTTGACATTTTGTGAAGTAGTAATCTTTCAACATCATCATGAATAATTCACACAGATGCTAACAACTTCAAAAAATGCGATCTGAATGTTACGTACTTCAACACTAACCTTCGACCCCTTTGATTCTGCCCAAGATGGCCTGTTACCCCTTCCGAATTCACTCAAACCGAATCAGAAGGGGAGTTAGCGAGTAGTTTATGTTTGCCAAATCATGTTAGCAGCGTGATCGACCCGTTACTTTCGAAAACACCTAGTTGCTATCTGAACCTGTTGAAAATCCGCTTTCCGATGAATCACTTTCGGAATCAACGTCTGAAACTGCCTCGGCCGTTTGGATTTCTACCTTCCGGTCCATACTGGAATTCGCAAGATACTGATTAATCCGCCGCATTGACTCGTTACTCAGCGGATTATTCAATAAACCAACGTATAGGTCTTGCGTATCCGGAATATCGAACAGATCGTCTCCTATGTGCGAAATATTATTACCCTGTAACGCCATGACACGAAGGTCTCCAAGCCTGTCTATACCGGAGGGCAGGCTGTAAAGATTTGCATTATATAGCATCAACTCGGTTAAACCTGTCATGAAACCTACATGCGGAGCAACTGTGAGAGGGTTGTTGGCAAGATTCAACAAAGTGAGCGTCTCGATCCTGGACAAACCTTCAGCCGTGGCTTCAGATAATTCAAGCGAGCAATCGTTCAGCACAAGCTGACGCAGCTGGCGCATCTGGAATATCCCTGACGGAAAGTCCTCCATTTTTATGCCAGTGACCACCAAATATTGCACATTGGGAAAACTGTCAAAAAAAGCGCCGATGCGTGCGCCTGGCTTTTCCACAGTCAGTATCAACTCTGTTACGTAGTCGAACCTGGCGGATAGCTTTGGTAACTCTGCGGAAAAATCGACATGATGGGAAAAATGATAGTCACCGAACCCCCACCTCGAAACCGACTTGCGCTGCCAGATATCCTGCAGCTTTGCGCTGAACCGCTCGCGAGCCAGCCGTTGCTCTGCGGTTTGCGGTGCGCCCTGCGATGAATCCGTGCGGGTCGACAATCCTTGCGCACTCCAGATCGCCAACTCATTGCGCAGTGTTGCCAACTCTCTCTCCAGGCGAGCCAAGACCCTGGCTGGGTCCGACTTCAGACGCTCGGAAATGAACACGGCCAGTTCTTGTTCGGCAAGCTGCGGATAAAGATCACGGACACGCTCTTCAACGGATTTTGTCGACGTCGGGTTGACATCGCCGCCCCCTCGCAGCCCCGCTTGCACGTATTGGGCGCTGGCCGGAACAGCCGTTACCTGCACCGGTGCCAGTCCCAACAATTCGCTCACGCGTTGGCGCGACGGCAATGGCTGTGCACGTACCAGCTGCCGCAGAGCCGCACCACCGCCCTGCGCTACGCCGAGCAACTGGCGCTGCCCGGGCAGTAAAAGGAGCCAGACGGCGGCATACAGATCCGTCCGACCTTGGGGTGACGGGACGCCGCTGAGCTGGATAACGTAGCCTTCATGCTGACGAATAAACGTGTGACGCACTGGCGACCGAGCATCGCCAATAGCACTCAATAACTCACCCTCTGACGCTTGCCGACGAATCTCGATACGAATCTGTCGCGGCCAAAGATCAAGCTGCCCGATCATCTGCAATGCCAGCAGATCACTGTCCAGACTGGCTACCGAATCCAGATAGATTCCTGCGCACGCCCTGGCGAGACGCACCTCGCGCAGCGCCACCAGCGTCTTTCCTGCCATGTGCCTCGGCATTCCCGCCTGCAGGCGCAAATGCATATGGTCGGCGGCACTGGCCTCTCGCCACAACGCCTGAGCGATTGTTTTGGGCAGATCGGGAAAAATCCGTCGCATCTGCAATGTGTTGGCATCGCAATCAAGTTCGAACGCACGCTCACTCTGCTCAAAGAGCAAGGCGCTGGATTGTTCGATAACGCGCTCGCTCAGATCACCTGCCCGTGGCGGCAACAAAGCCTGCAGTTGTGAATCGGCCTGCGAACGCACGGTGGGATCGGAATGTTGCACCTGGGTGATGAACAGCTGGATCTTTTGATCGAGGGCAAAACGTCTCGCTATGTCCTGCAGCAATGCCAGCGAGGTGGGATGAATCTCGGACCTGTGCACCATCATCGTGTCTATGCCGCTCACAGCAAGCATGCGTTTGATCATCAATGGAGAAAAATCTTCTATTGAATATTCCTCGCCGGTAAGCAGCTCTGCCGTGCGTTTTTGTTCGGAATAGACAGTTGCAAGCGGGTTGGTCGACTCAGGTTCGTCCAGCGGGTGCCACAACCGGCCCTCGCTGTCCGGCCTCAACAGCGGACCGGAAGGATGCAGTTCTCTGGCATGCGTGGCGCGAAGCAGACCGCTCTCAGCGTCTCGGACCACTTGCACGATGTGGTTATCAGCCACGGCAACATACTGGCGATGCTTCAAGGTTTTGATACCCAGTGCAACGGACTCATCGAGACCCTCTTGTGAGGGTATCCAGTAGCTCTCCAGGGAATCTTGTGCGGAATACCTTGGGAATTCGTCAAATGTGGAATACGTCGTGGTCGTGCTCACATTGACGCCAGGCGTTATCGAAAGCGGATCTGATGAAGATGGCGAACGCATCGGTTCCTGATGATGTGCAACAGTCAAATGTGCCACTGTCGAAGACGAGGACAACGGTCGGTGGGAGACATCGATGCTGGAATCGGAGGGTTTGGTTGGGACAGATACAGGTTTGATCTTCGGCGGTTTGCCAGTCATGATCGCTCATCCTTGAGAGGGGGTGCGCTGGCCACACAGAGTGCAGGGCCAACGCGAGTCATCAGAAAAGCACTTTCGTGCATATGCTGATCATCGACATGGCAGCTTATCTGCAGTCGAAATGCCAAACGCATATACATCTACTACATTCACCGACATTGCATCAGTGAACGAACTCAGCCTCGTTGAAGATATAAATTACGCTCGTGAAAATTCACGCGGATTGCCAATTTATGCTCAGTACCATATTCATCGATCGCGATGAAGTGGAGGACGCCGCCATATTTTTGTGGCCCGGTGCTTTTCGAGTATTCAGATAGAGCCTGGACGATGGTCAACTCCCCGTCGCTTTGAGTATTTACGTGATAATGCTTCGAGTTCCATGTTTGCGCATCACTGGTAAAAGTGTATGCAAACGGATCACCCCTGTCAGGCAAAGAGACGACGACACTGGATGTTTCGGGACGCACGAAAATGCATTCCATGTAATTTGTTTTTATTTCGTTAAGCCGGTTACCACCCGCAAAATCGTAATCCTTGCCCTCTTCTGCCCCCTCTGCAATCCAATCGACCAGCCGGATCTGCTTCCCACCCGGATACAGTCCCAAATGGTGCTTCCAGATACGGTTACCGGGCGACTCATTACCAATCCTGGTCTGGTACAACCGAAATACTCCGTCTACACCATATGTCGAAGGCGTTTCCGCTTCTACAGTCACGCTGCTGTAATGAACACTGGCAGGCGTGGTTCCGTTACTGAGGATCGTCTCGCCATTCACGGACAGGCGCGCACCGATCTCAGTCGTTCCGGCGCTCGATGAGGAAACCCAGAACGTACGAACCTGTGGATGAACGCTGTCATTCTCAAGATCATCGTCGTGCCTGTCTTCGGCGTCAGGTGCAGGACGTGCCTCACGCGTAAACCGCCCTTGGACTGCGCTCGCGACCCAGCCATCGCGCAAGGTCTTGCCGGTCGCGTAATGAATAAGCTGGATGCTTTCCATTACATCTGCGGGTACATGCATTGCGTTGCCGTCGGCGTCCACTCCGGCAACGAGTACTTGAACTTTGACCTGCATTCGGCCATTAGCGACAAGTGCCCTGCTTTGAGTATTATTACCGGCATCAAACTTGACTTTTAAACTGGACAGCCCCGCCAGAGTGGGCGGATTGTCATTTTGATTATCTGTAACATCCATGCTTTCACTCAAAATGCAGCTCCTTTGTAAGAATATAGTTTGGTACTGACATCGAAAATATGTCAGCGAAAAAACTACATACCCATCAAGCAAAGATCAAAGTGAAAAGTGTAAGAAATATGCGCGCGCCAGTCACAAACAACATATTTGCCATTAATCAACTTCAATGACAAGAACGCACGATCTATCAGTGTTCGTCGTTATAAACGAACTTCGGCATTTCCCAATGAAAACGAATGGCTAGCAGACGCAACAAGAATCCGCCAAACAACGTGATCAGAATGGCTTGTTCACCCGGCACATTGAGATAAAGACACAACATGTAGCACCACGCCGCAGCAAAAGAGACGCTGGCGTAAAGTTCGCGGCGAAAGATCAAGGGAATATCGTTGCAGAAGATATCGCGAAGAATACCGCCAAAAACGCCGGTGATGACTCCGCTGACGGAAGCCACCAACATGCCGTGACCCATTTCCAGCGCCGTCATGCAACCGATCAAGGTAAATGCCACCAGTCCAACTGCGTCGAGCACCAGAAACAGCGAGCGCAGGTGGCGCATCCAGCGCGCAGCGAATACGGTGAACATCGCTGCCACCGAGGTCAGCACCAGATATTCCGGATGTTTGACCCAGGTCAGCGGGTAGTGCCCGAGCAACACGTCGCGCACCGAACCGCCACCGAGCGCGGTGATGCAGGCGATCAGCACCACGCCGAACCAGTCCATGCCTCGTCGTCCGGCGGACAGCGCGCCAGTCATGGCTTCGGCGGTAATGGCGATCAGATAGAGCATCAGCAACATGATGGCAGTCCAGGCAGGAAGGCGCGCAGTCTAGCCATTTCAGCGCCGCACCAGAAGAGGGCGCGCCTTTCGCGAGCCGGCTCGCTCCCCACATGAGGTGCATTCCGTGCGGGAGCGAGCCAGCTCGCGAAGCGTCAGAGCGGACACCGCCGCATCAGAATTTGATGAAATGCTTGCGGTAATGCTGCAACTCGGCGATCGATTCGCGAATGTCGTCCAGCGCCAGGTGCGTGCTGCCCTTCTTGAAGCTGTCGCGCACATCCGGAGCCCAGCGCGCGGCCAGCTCCTTGAGCGTGGAGACGTCGAGGTTGCGGTAGTGGAAGTAGCTTTCCAGCGCCTTCATGTGGGTATAAAGGAAGCGACGGTCCTGGCAGATGCTGTTGCCGCAGATCGGCGATTTGCCCTTCGGCACCCACTTTTCCAGGAAGGCAATGGTCTCAGCTTCTGCCTCAGCCATGCTGATGCGGCTTTCACGTACACGCTGGGTCAGGCCGGAATTGCCGTGAGTGCGGGTGTTCCATTCGTCCATGCGCGCGAGCACTTCGTCGCTGTGATGGATGGCGATCACCGGGCCTTCGGCCAATGTATTCAGCTCACTGTCGGTGACGATGGTGGCCATTTCGATGATGACATCGTTGTCCGGGTCCAGACCGGTCATTTCCAGGTCGATCCAGATCAGGTTCTGCGGGTTTTGCATATTGGGGCTCCTAGGCAATGCTGCGCAGTTTAGCCTAGGCCGGTGGCCGGGCGTGCTAAACTCGCGGCCGTTTTACCTAATCGCTGCATTCTTCAGACGGAACACCCATGGCCAAACGCCAACTCAATCGTCGTCAAAACTGGCGCATCGAAAAGATTCAGGGCGAGCGCGCCGCACGCGCCGCCAAACGCGAGTCCTCGGCGGTCGAGGCCCTCGAGGGCGGCGACCTTGGCCCTGAGCAGCACGGCCTGGTGATCGCCCACTTCGGCGTGCAGGTCGAAGTCGAAGCCGTTGACGGCGAACTCGCCGGCCAAGTGTTCCGCTGCCACTTGCGCGCCAACCTGCCAGCGCTGGTCACCGGCGACAAAGTCGTCTGGCGCGCCGGCAACCAAGGCATTGGCGTGATCGTCGCGCAACTGCCGCGCAGCACCGAGCTGTGCCGCCCCGACAGCCGTGGCCAGCTCAAACCGGTTGCTGCCAACGTCGACATGATCGTCATCGTGTTCGCGCCGCTGCCCGAGCCCCACGCCAACCTGATCGACCGCTATCTGGTCGCCGCCGAACATGCCGGCATCCGCCCGCTTTTGCTGCTGAACAAATTCGACCTGATCGACGAGCAGAACGCCCCGGCGCTGAACGCGTTGCTGGCGGTGTATCGCACGCTGGGTTATCCGGTGCTGGAAGTCTCGGCGCACCACGGCGATGGCATGGAGCAGCTGCAAAAGCAGCTCGACGGGCGCATCAGCGTGTTCGTCGGCCAGTCCGGCGTCGGCAAGTCGTCGCTGGTCAACAGCCTGCTGCCTGAGGTCGAAACCCGCGTCGGACCGTTGTCCGAGCTATCCGGTCAGGGCACGCACACCACCACCACTGCGCGGCTGTTCCACTTCCCCGGTGGCGGTGAACTGATCGACTCCCCAGGCATTCGCGAATTCGGTCTGGGCCACGTCAGCCGCGCCGACGTCGAAGCCGGTTTCATCGAGTTCGACGACCTGCTTGGCACTTGCCGCTTCCGCGACTGCAAGCACGATCGCGAACCGGGTTGTGCACTGCTCAAGGCCCTGGAAGATGGCCGCATCCAGCAGCAACGGATGAACAGCTATCGCTCGATCATCGCCAGCCTGCCTGAAAACGGCTATTAAACAGCCACGCCGGCAGCCCTACGCGATGGGCTGCCGGTTGTCGGACTGCGTCTGACTCACCTCTCCTCCTCTTAAACGTCAGCTTCTTCTGTAGGCACTTGCACGACTGCTTGCAGGACCTTTCTGTTTTGCCGCGCAGACCTTGTAGGCCTGAGCCAGCGGCCTACATTTCTTTCCTCCTTCGCTCACAGCGACCATCGAGGAAAGCCATGCCAACCTGTGTTTTGTTCATCATCCATTCGTCTCGCGACGCCCGCCCGTGCAATACCCACAGAATCCCCGGCGCGATCCGCCTGCACAAGGCGGTGTGACCATGCGCAAAGGATTGTTCATCGGTATCAACGATTACACGCATATCGGCGGGCTCAGCGGCTGTTGCAACGACGCCATGGCCATGGCTTCGGTATTGAAAAGCAACGCCAACGGCGACCCCAACTTCAAAAATGTCGTACTGACGTCTGCCGAGGATTACCTGAGCCGGGAAAAACTCGAAGACCAGATCCGCGAGTTGTTTTCCGGTGACTGCAACGTCGCCCTGCTGTATTTCGCCGGTCACGGCGGTTTCGATGCCGACACAGACGAAGGCATGTTGATCCCGCAGGACTACCGCAACGCCAAGGACGGCATCCGCATCAGTGACATTCTCAACTGGGCGGACAAAGCCACGCGGATCAAAAACAAAATGATCATCCTCGACTGCTGCGAAAGCGGTTCAGCCGGAGAAGTGCGCGCCCTGCGCAGCGAGAGCAGCATGGTCAGCGAAGGCATGACCATCCTCACCGCCTGCAAAAAAACCGAGCCGGCGCTGGAGGGCGCGCAGCACGGCGTATTCACCGGCCTGCTCCTGCAAGCGCTGCATGGCGGCGCGGCGAATATCCTCGGCAAAATCACCCCCGGCAGTCTGTATTCCTTCGTCGACAACGCCCTCGGTGCCTGGGAACAGCGTCCGGTGTTCAAGACCAATGTGTCTCAGTTCATTTCCCTGCGCGAAGTCTCGCCGCTGATTCCCAAGGAGATCCTGCGCAAATTGCCGGACTGGTTTGCCGAAGCCGAATCGGTCTTGCCGCTCGACCCCAGCTATGAACCCACCGAAAAGGCGTTCGTGCCTGAGCACGGCGAGATCTTCGCCCAGTTGCAGAAGTGCAACCGCCACAGCCTGATCGAACCGGTCGACGCCGAGCACATGTACTACGCCGCCATTCACTCGACCGGCTGCCGCCTGACGGCACTCGGCGCCTATTACCGCGAACTCGCCCTCAAAGGACATTTCTGATGCCAGTCTTTATCAGCTATCGCCACATGGATCGCGCCCATGCCATCGCCATCAACACCCGCCTGACCCAGGCGAAGATCAGGACTTACCTCGACGTACTGGATCCGGAATCGCAGACCACCGATGACATTACCGGGGTCATTACCCGCAACATCACCGAGTGCACGCATCTGCTGGCGGTGGTATCGGAGAAGACTGCGCTGTCGTGGTGGGTGCCGTTCGAAATTGGCGAGGCGACGATCAGCAATCGGCGGATCTGTACGTTCAAGACCGGGCCGGCGCAATTGCCAATCTATCTGGACAAGTGGCCGAAGCTGAGCACGGCCAGCGATCTGGATTTCTTTATCGATGCGTATCGTGATGAGGTGTCGAACCAGCGCTCGATCACGCTGGACTCGTTCAGCGACTCGGTGAAAGGGGCTTACAAGCGCGATGCGGAGATGTTTCATGAACAGTTGAAGAACCGGATTCGTCGCGGGTTTTAGAATTTTGTCACTTTCGAAAAGCCCCTCACCCTAACCCTCTCCCAGAGGGAGAGGGGACTGACCGAGGTGTCCTGCGCTGTTCGTCGACCTGAAAGATCGCAGCGATTATGGATTCGGTAAGACAATTTCACCTCGATACATTTATCAGCCATCACCAAATCGGCTCCCTCTCCCCGGGGAGAGGGCTGGGGTGAGGGGATTGTTGACAACGCAATAAACGTCGCGCCGCGAACAAAAAACCGACATTACTGTCGGTTTTTATCGATCACTGCTTCGGCGCTGGCGCCGCCCCACCCGGCTCGGCCGGTTTCGGCGCCGCATCGTCAAACAGATTCAACCGCTCGCGCAACTCGTGAGCCGGCACTGGCTGTTTGTCCGCCGGCAGCGCATTCGGATCAACCGGGGCTGCCGGAGCAGCACCGTTCTGACCTTGATCCGCCGGTTTCGCCGCCTCAGGCCCTTGCGCACCTTCGATGGCGGCTTGGGCTTTCTTGGTCAGCACGACAATATCGATGCGGCGGTTGACCGGGTTGAACGGATTTTCCCGATCAAACAACGCCGACGAGGCATAACCGACCACCCGCGCCACCTGCGCATCCGGATAGCTGCCCGCGACCAGAGCACGGCGAGCCGCGTTGGCGCGGTTGGCCGAGAGCTCCCAGTTGCCGTAGTCGCCAGTGCCGATATACGGCTTGGCGTCGGTGTGGCCGCTGATGCTGATCTTGTTCGGCACCGCTTTGATGGTGTCGGCCATGGCCAGCAGGATGTCTTCGAAGTACGGCTTCAGGCGTGCGGATCCGGAGTCGAACATCGGCCGGTTCTCGGCGTCCATGATCTGGATGCGCAAGCCGTTCGGCGTGATTTCGAAAAGGATCTGATCCTTGAACTTCTGCAGTTGCGGGTTCTCGTCGACCTTGTTCTGCAGTTCTTGCAGGAGCAGTTCGAGACGCTCCTTCTCGACCTGCTCGGCCATGCCTTCAACCTGATCGGTGTCGACCGTGACCTTGTCCGGTTGCGGCTGCGACTTCACTTCCGGGTTGAGGGTGTTTTCCGGCGCCAGGGTCGGTGTACCGCCGAGGTCGATGATGTACGGCGTGCCGCTTTCGGAGAAGCCGACCGGGTCCTTGAAATAACCGGCGATGGCGATCTTCTGTTCCGGCGTAGCGGTGGACAGCAGCCACAGCACCAGGAAGAACGCCATCATCGCCGTGGCAAAGTCGGCAAAAGCGATTTTCCATGCCCCGCCGTGGTGCCCGGCAGCAATGCGCTTGACGCGCTTGACGATGATCGGCTGATTATTTTCCATGACTTAGCGACCGCGAACCGCTTGTTCCAGCTCGGCGAAGCTTGGACGGTGCGCCGGGTACAGAACCTTGCGCCCGAACTCGACCGCCAGCGACGGCGGCATGCCGGACGCCGAAGCCACCAGCGAGGCCTTGATGGCTTCGTAGACGTTGAGCTCTTCCTTGGCATCGTGGGCCAGGGAATGCGCCAGCGGACCGAAGAAACCGTACGCCGCGAGAATACCGAAGAAGGTACCGACCAGTGCCGCACCCACGTGCAGACCGATCGACGCCTGGTCACCTTCACCCAGCGAGGCCATGGTCACCACGATACCGAGTACCGCCGCGACGATACCGAAACCGGGCATGCCGTCGGCGATGCCGTTGACTGCGTGCGATGGGTGCTCGAGGTCTTCCTTGAGGCTGTACAGCTCCATGTCGAACAGGCCTTCCAGTTCGTGCGGAGCCATGTTGCCGGAAGACATGATGCGCAGATAATCGCAGACGAACGCGGTCATGCGTTCATCCTTGAGCACCGCCGGGTACTTGGCGAAGATCGGACTCGCGGCGGCATCTTCGATGTCGCCTTCGATGGCCATCATGCCTTCGCGGCGGC